>JBFFHS010000084.1:0-15492 GCA_041556855.1 Gammaproteobacteria bacterium | reverse complement strand
GTCCAGGGCCGCCCGCCTGACATGCCGCGCCATGATGTTCGGCACATGGCGGCCAACGATGTCCGCCAGCGTGTCGGGGTCAAACCCGCCTGCGATAGCGCGCAGAAACGTCGTCTTCAGCCAGGTGTTGTCGTAGGCACCCGCCTTATGCAACACAACGGCAAGCGGCAGGTGCAGCGATCGCAGTGCGCGGCTGGGGCGGTGGACCAGACAGTCTCGGAGAAACTTCAGATAGGTATCGCAGTTCGTAACGGTTCCATCCAGATCAAAAACTGCCACCACAGGCCCGCTGGGCCGGGGCGCGTTCACTGGATCACCGGCTCAGCCACGAAGACGTAGCGCCGGTTGAGATAGAAGTTCACGACCACCACCGTGCCGGTGGCGATGACCTGGGCCAGCAGGTAAGGCAGCGCTGCGACGACGTCGCAGACCCAGAAGACTGCGGTGTTCACGCCCAGGGCGAGCACAGCGATCAGAGCAAACAGCGGAAGCATGATGCTATGAGAGCCGTCGGCACGAAATGTCCAGCGATACTGCAGCCAATAGTTGAGCAGGACCGCCGCACAAAAACCCATGGCGCTTGCGAACGTGGGCACCACGTCGAAGAACTCAACCAGCACCGCCAGAACGGCAAAGTGCAGCGCAGCCGCAACGACCCCCACAGCACAGTAACGCCAGAACTGCCGCCACATCAGCGACCCTTGGAAAAACCTAGACATCGAGGTACTCGATCAATAGGTGACCGGGTCCATAAGAATCTGCAGGACCGGAATGTCTATCCACAGCAGCAACGCAATGAGCGCACAGAGCGCGACCACGAACAGCATGAACAGACGCTCCCCGTGAAGCTTCTCCGGCGTCTGGGCCGGCGATTCAGGCCGCAGCCCAATGGCCAGGTACCAGGAAAATAACAACGCCAGGAACGGGAAGATGAGCAGGAATTCGATGCGGTACTTAACCAGAAACACGCCGAGGAAAAAGGCACAGCACAGCGCAAAGAAGAACTCCGCCGTCAACAGTTTCTCCTCGGAGTAAAAAGCAAATGATCGACGGTAATCGCCTGCCCGTTGAGGGTCATCGATGAAACGATATTCCGCAAATCGTTTTACTGTCATCAGAAAGGCGCCCCCCATCCAGAACGCCAGCAAAATACTGGAGGGCGGTAACGCGTCGTGGATCACTGCGGTCCATCCCATCACCAACCGAATGGGGTTGTTGAGCGACTCGGAAAGCACGTCCAGATAGGGCAGTTCCTTCAGGCGCAGGGGCCGCACGTTGTAGGCGATACCCATAACCAGCAGCAACACCGCGGCGGCCAAGAATCCCCAGCCAATGGTGTACGCCAAAGCCAGTCCCGCGCCGGCCAGCAGCACATACTCCAGATAGACGAGGGACGCTCTGACCTGACCGGCCGCGGCCGGTCGATGGCGCTTCAGGGGGTGATGGGCGTCAAAGGGCGCATCCAGCCACTCGTTGATGACGTAGTTGGCCGAGGCAACAAGGCTCACGCTGGCCAGGGCCTTAAAGGTCACCCATACCAGGCTGGGCAGGCTGACTTCCGTCAGCACGGCGGCCAGAGCGATGCCCGGCAGCACAAAGATGTTTTTGAACCAATGATCTGTTCGGGCCATGCGGTAATAGGCCCGTAGCTCCCCGAACCATCGACCCGTCGCAGACAGGTCGGGCTGCAGCAGCTGACCCTCAGTACCGAGATATGGTTTTCTCATCGCGGTTATCCGCTAATTGGCGGAAGCGCCATAGGACATGTTAGCCCGCCGCAAGCGATTATGAGGCGGGGTGCGACATAAGCGGTGATAATTTTTCCGACCCTGAGATCGCGGCAAAGCTACTGGAAGCAATCACTCGAAAACGGCCTTCAGAGCTTGGCTGAGCGTCTCCACTGGCACCAGCTTCAGCGCCCCCGCTTGGCGCGCGCTCGCGTTACCGCGCGGCACCACGGCACGACCAAAGCCGTGTTTGGCCGCTTCCTGCAGCCGCTCCAGCCCGAAGGGCACCGGACGGACCTCCCCGGTGAGACCCAGCTCGCCGAACAAGACCGTATCGCTCGGCACCGGTCGGTCACGCAGGCTCGACAGGATGGCGATGGCCAGCGGCAGGTCCAGTGCCGGTTCTGAAACCCGCATGCCGCCGACCACGTTGGCGAACACGTCCTGATCGGTGATGGCCGCGCCGGCGTGGCGATGCAGCACGGCGGTCAGCAGCGCCAGGCGCTGGCCGTCCAAACCCTGGGCGATGCGTTTCGGATAGCCCCCTTGCCCCTGGTCCACCAGCGCCTGGACCTCCACCAGAATGGGCCGACTCCCCTCGCGGGTGACCGCGACGGCGCTGCCGGCCACAGCTTCCGTCCGCCGGGCCAGGAAAATGGCGGACGGGTTGCGCACCTCCTTGAAGCCACCGTCCGTCATGGCGAACACGCCCATCTCATTAGCCGCCCCAAAACGGTTCTTGACCGCGCGCACAATGCGCAGGCGGCTGCCGCTGTCGCTTTCGAAATACAGCACCGCGTCCACCATGTGCTCCAGTACCCGGGGGCCCGCCAGCGTGCCCTCCTTGGTGACATGGCCCACCAGGAACACGGCCACCTGGGACTCCTTGGCAAAGCGGACCAGCTGGCCGGCACATTCACGCAGCTGGCTGACTGTGCCGGGCGCGGATTCCAGCGCCTCGCTGAACAGCGTCTGGATGGAATCCACCACCAGCACCCGGGGCCGCTGGCCGGCGAGACCGACCAGAATAGCCTCGACGGAGGTCTCCGCAAGCATGGTCACCGGCGCCTCTGCCAGGCCGAGCCGCTGGGCCCGCAAGGCGATCTGCTGCAGAGACTCCTCGCCGGTGACGTAACTGACGGGATGGTCTTTGGCCATCCCTGCGAGCGCCGCCAGCAGCAGGGTGGATTTACCGATCCCCGGGTCGCCACCGATCAGCACCGCCGACCCGGCCACCAGGCCGCCGCCCAGCACCCGATCAAGCTCCCCCAGGCCAGTCGCCCAGCGGGCCTCGGCGGCCCCCTCCAGTTCGCTGAGCTGCTGCCAGGCCTGAGCCCCCGCGTAATGGGCCTGTTGGGCTCGTTTCGCCCCGCTGCGAATCTCGGCCAGGCTGTTCCACGCGCCGCACTCGGGACATTGCCCCTGCCACTTGGGGGTCAAGGCGCCACATTCAGCGCACTGATAGCTCGTTTTGGCTTTGCTGAGCGCCACTCTCGCCCCTTTTGTTCTGACGAACTTCACGATACCAGTCGGCCTCGCCGAAACAAGGCTTGGGTCACACAGAGCGGCGTAGCCCCGTTGCTATACTGACGCCGCACAGGAGCTCTGCCGCTGACATGACCAAGAGCAAGAAGACATACTCCCCGCGGCTTGCTCAGAGCGTGCTGGTTGGCCTCGCCGCCCTGGCGCTCATCAAGGCGCCACCCTTGGACCTGGGCGGACGCCTGGACAGCCTCAATTACGACCTCTGGATGCAACTGGACGCACGGCCCCACGCCGATCAGGTCACGTTGCTCGAGCTTGACGACCCGGCCGCGCTCGCAGAAGCACTGAAAACCGCCGCCGATGCCGGAATCACGCTGGCCGTCAGCGTCGTGGGCAGCCCCGAAGGCGCCCCTGAGGCCGTGCGGTTGTTGGGCCCGGTCGCAGAGCCCGACGCCGACGGCGCCATGCTGATCCCCAGCGATGTCTGGAAGCGCGGCGGCCATCTGTGGCTGACCGCCGACGCTGACGGCGTGATGCGACGGGATCAGGCCTTCGTCCGCCGGGGTGAGGAAAACCTGGCCTCCCTGGCAGTGGCCACGGTGTCCGAACTGGTTGCCCGGGGCGCCACGCCGCGCCTCATAGACGATGACCTGTTTCTCGGCACCCGCCGCTGGCCCATGGGCGAGGAACGGCGGGTTTGGCTGCGCTTTTATCCCCAGCGACCTTTTGCGGCGACCACCCTGGAACAACTCAACCGACAGCCGGCAGCGTTTGCCGGCAAGACACTGGTGATCGACCGCAGAGGCGCCGAAACGCTGGCCACGCCGATTGGTCAGTTGACGCCGGGGGCGTTGATTGCCCACGCGGTGTCCGGCTATCTCCAGGACCAGATTATTCGCCCGGGCATCGGCGGTGGGCTGGGCTGGTTCGTCCTGGCTGTGCTGTTGGCGGCCATGCTGCTGCTCGCCGTGCGCCTGAGTCCCATGGCACTCAACATCGCCGGGCTGGTTCTGGCGATTGCCGGCCTCGGCGCCAGCGCCGCTGCCTGGTGGGGACTGCAGCTGTGGTTGCCCCTGGCGGGGCCCGCAGCCCTGTGCGTCGCGGTCGCGGGCCTGGCTGGCCTCAGCCGCCGCTGGCTGACTGAGGAACTACGCGCCGTGGGCAGCCCGTCCGCCGAGGATCCGGTGGTGAGGGGCCGCCGACTCACCGCCCGCGGCCGGCTGGCCGAGGCGTGGAATGCCTACCGTCGGGTGGAGCTGGACGCCTCACTGCTGCCGGAGCTTTATCGCCTGGGCCTGAGTCTGGACCGGGCCAACCGGCACGATGAAGCCCGCGAGGTGTTCCGCCACATGGCCAACCTGGATCCCGGATTCCGCGACATCCAGCACCGCCTGCTGGCGGCCGACCAGCAACAACACAACCCGCCTCGTCAACCGACCGGTCCCAGGCAATCCAGGACCAACCCTGAACAACCGGAGAACCTGGGCCGGTACGAGATTCTCCGTGAGCTGGGACGCGGCGCCATGGGCGTGGTGTACCTGGGCCGCGACCCGCGCATCAATCGCCCGGTTGCCATCAAGGCCATTCCGCTGGCGGACGAATTCGACGTGGACTATCTGGAGGAGGCGCGGGACCGCTTTTTTCGAGAGGCTGAAACAGCCGGCCGCCTGACCCACCCGAACATCGTCACCATCTTCGATGTGGGTGAGGATGGCGACCTGGCCTACATCGCCATGGAATATCTCCAGGGCAAACACCTCAGCGACCACGCCGAGTCTGAGCGGCTACTGAGCGTGCCGCTGGCGCTGGAGCTGTGTGCCCGAACGGCCGATGCGCTCCACTATGCCCATGGTCAGAAGGTCGTCCACAGGGATATCAAGCCGGCTAATATTATGTATGATTCTGCCTCGGACACACTGAAGATCACCGACTTTGGAATAGCTCGGCTGACAGACGTCAGCCGCACGCGGACCGGGATCGTTCTGGGCACACCCTCGTTCATGTCGCCGGAGCAGCTCGAAGGGAAAAATGTGAGCGGTCATACGGACTTATTCGCGCTCGGCGTTACGTTATACCAGCTGCTGACCGGGCAACTGCCGTTCCGGGGTACCTCTATGACCAAGCTGATGTTCGCCATCACCAATCAGCCCCACGAGCGGCTGTCGGCCATTCGCGCCGACCTGTCGGTGAACCTGGAACCCATCATCGACCGGGCCCTGGCCAAGAAACCTGAGGAGCGTTTCACGAGCGGCGCCGAGATGGCCCGCACACTGCGGACCGCCGCCGCGCAATTGGGCTAGTCCCAGAGCCCGCGCCTTACCATGAGCTTGAAAGGCAAACTTGCCCATGTGGAACTCACCGACACGGGCAGGGTGCGGGACCACAACGAGGACGCGATCGGGTCCAACATCGAGTCAGGCCTGTTGGTTCTGGCGGACGGTATGGGCGGATACAACGCCGGTGAGGTCGCCAGCGGGATTGCCGTGAAAACCATCGTCGATCTGGTCACCGAGGCCTGTACGCGGGAAGACCGCGCGGAGCTGGAAGCGGAGACGGGCTTCATGCGCCAGACCATTGTGCTGCGGGATGCCATCAGCAGGGCCAACAAGATCATTTACCAGACCGCGCAGACCCAGCCCCAGTGCGAGGGCATGGGCACGACCCTGGTGGCTTGCCTGTTCTACAACGACCGGATTTCCATCGCCCACGTGGGCGATTCGCGGCTCTACCGGCTGCGGGGCAGCCGCTTCGAGCAGCTGACCCTGGATCATTCGCTGCTCCAGGAACTGGTCGATCGGGGCTTTTACTCCCAGGAAGAGGCGCAGCGCTCAACCAATCGCAACTACGTGACCCGCGCCCTGGGTGTGGAGCCGACGGTGGAGGTGGAACTCCAGGAGGTGAGCGTGGCCAAGGGCGACTATTATCTGCTCTGCTCGGATGGCCTGCCCGACATGGTTGAAGATGAGGATATTCATTTAACAATCAGCACCTTCGGAAATAATCTTGATACAATAGCTCAACAACTGATCAAGCTCAGCAATGACAATGGCGGCCGCGACAACGTGTCGGTGATTCTGGTGCAGATCCTCGATGCCTTTCCGGCCAACGCCCGGATCTTCGACAAGCTCAGAAACTTCTTCGGATAATCGGAATACACATCATGGCACGGTTACTCTTGAATCTGGATGGACAGACCCTGGCCGAATACAACATGACGAAGGAGCGGTACACGGTTGGCCGGTTACCCGACAACGACATCCGAATCGATAACGCGGCCGTCAGCGGTCACCACTCTCTGATCATCAATATTCTCAACGACTCGTTTCTTGAGGACCTCAACAGCACCAACGGCACCTACGTGAACGGCAAGCTCATCAAAAAGCATGCGCTGCAGCATGGCGATGTGGTCACGGTAGGCCATCACCAGCTGCGCTACGTGGATGACCAGGCCGACGAGGCCGACGACGACGAGTTCGAGCAAACCATGGTCATCACGTCCGATGACCAGAGTGCCGAGGATGCGGTTGCCACAGAACAGGCTGCGGACGACGCAGTCGCTGCGGTCCTCGAGCAGGCAGACGAGCTGGAGTCCCAGCTGGAGGACTCGACGTGGGACCCCGACACGACGTGGGGCCCCGACACGACGTGGGACCCCGACACGACGCTGGACCCTGAGCCGACGCCGGAACCCGAACCGGCGCTGCAACCCGAACCGGTGGCGGCCGTGGCCGCGCTGGCGGCAGCGCCTGTGGCCGAGTTCCACCCCGAAGACACCCAGGACATGGATCCGAGCGCGGTGCCGGCGCTGCCCATGGCTAAACTGCAGGTGCTCTCCGGCACCTTCGCCGGCCGCGAACTGGAACTCAGAAAAACCCTCACCACGCTGGGCCGCCCGGGCGTGCAGGTTGCCGCGATCACTCGCCGCGCGGAAGGCTACTTTATCGTGCACGTGGAGGGGGATGAGACGGACGATTGCCCGCAGGTCAACGGTCAGCCCATCGGCGCCCAGGCCTGGCCGCTGGATGACAACGACGTCATCCAATTGGCGGGGGTAAAAATGGGCTTCTTTCTGAATTGAGCCCGCGCCCGGGCGGGCTGGAATGCCCGCCTAGCCGAACACCCCTTCGCCGTAAGCCGCGGCCACGAGGTTCTCAAACTTGGTGTACTCGCCAAGGAACGTCAGGTGGAACTCGCCCACCGGCCCGTTGCGCTGCTTGCCGATGATAATGTCGGCCACGCCGCGACGGGGCGTCTCGGGATCGTAGACCTCCTCGCGATAAATGAACACGATCAGGTCAGCATCCTGCTCGATGGCTCCGGACTCGCGCAGGTCCGACATCACCGGCTTCTTGTCGGTGCGCTGTTCCACGCTGCGATTGAGCTGGGACAGCGCAATGATGGGTACGTGCAACTCCTTCGCCAGCGCTTTCAAACTGCGCGAGATCTCTGAAATCTCGGTGGCGCGGTTCTCGGTGGACCCGGCCACCTGCATCAACTGCAGGTAGTCCACCACGATCAGGCCCAGGTCGTGCTCCCGTTTCAGCCGGCGGGCGCGGGCGCGCACCTCCGTGGGCGTCAAGGCCGGCGCATCGTCGATGAAAATCGGCGCGTTAGACATCATGCTCACTGCCGAGTCGATACGCGACCAGTCCTCATCGGACAGGTTGCCGGTTCGCAAGTGGGATTGGTTTACGCGGCCGATGGAGCCGATCATGCGGAAGCTGAGCTGCTCCGCGGACATCTCCATGCTGAATATGGCCGTGGCCACGCCCTGGCCGATGGCGGCGTTCTCCGCGATATTGACTGCCAGGGTGGTCTTACCCATGGACGGGCGGCCCGCGACGATGATCAGCTCGCCACGCTGCATGCCCGCGGTCATGCGGTCCATCTCGGAAAACCCGGTGGGCACGCCGGTAATGTCGCCCTCGGTATGACTCAGCACATCCAGGCGATCGATGGTGGCCGGAAGAATCTCCTTGAGAGACACAAAACCGGCACCGCGCCGGGAGCCGCGATCAGCAATTTCGAACACCCGCTGTTCAGCCTGGTCAACCAGTTCCCGGGCCGTCAGGCCATCATCGGAATAGGCGCTGGCGGCGATGTCCCCACCGATCTCGATCAGCTGCCGCAGCATGGCCCGCTCGCGCACGATGCCGGCGTAGGCCCTGATGTTGGCAGCGCTGGGGGTGTCGTGAACGAGCTGGGCGATGTAGGGCAGACCGCCCGCGGCGTCTAAGTCTCCGGTGCGTTCCAGCTGTTCGCTGACCGTGACCGCGTCGCGCGCCTGGTCCCGCTCGGCGAGGATACCGATGGCGTTGAAGATGACGCGATGATCCGCGCGATAGAAGTCGTCCCCGGTAACCACGTCTGCCACCTGATCCCAGGCACGCTGCTCCAGCATGAGTCCACCCAGCAACGACTGCTCGGCCTCCCGCGAGTGGGGCGGAAGGCGCAGAGGCTCAAGTCCTGCGAGCGGTTGCTTGGCGGCAACTTCGACCATGGGTAGTGTCGTGGGGATAGAAAGTCAGACTACCACAGTTAGTCGGCCCCAGATTCCTCCGCCATGACATTCAGCGTCATGGGCACATTCAGGTCCGCATGCAGATGCAATTCGATCTCGTGCTCCCCGATGACGCGAATGGGCCCCTCGGGCAAGCGCACTTCGCTGCGCTCGACGGGCACACCCAGAGATGTGCACAAATCGGCCACATCCAGCGTGCCGATGGAGCCAAACAGCTTGCCTTCGCTGCCGGCTTTGGCGGTCAACTCAAGGGTCAGGACGCGCAGCTGCTCGGCGCGCTCCTGCGCCGCGGTCAGTTCCTGGGCAGCGCGGGCTTCCAGCTCGGCGCGGCGCTGCTCGAACTTCTCGATATTGGCCGGCGTTGCCAGGGTGGCCTTGCCCTGGGGCAGCAGGTAGTTGCGGCCGTAACCGGATTTCACCTTGACCCGATCGCCGATGTTGCCCAGGTTGTCGATCTTCTCCAGCAGAATAATGTCCATGTCCGTTACTCCTCTAACCGGGCCGTGCGGCCGGCGCGCGTAAATCAATCCAGCTGTCTACCAGGCCTACCGAGCTCAGCAGCACGCTGACCGCGGCTGCCAGCGGCGTTGGCAACAACCACAGAATGTAAACCCCCGTCAGCAACGCCGGATGCCAGCTGCGAGCGTGGGACCAGGCGTGCGCTACGGCCAGACCCTGAAACAAAAACGCCAGCAACATCACCGGGATGACATTCTCCAGCAGCATAAAGTTCGTCAACAAGCCCACAATCACCAGCACCGTGGCCGGGGCGCTGAGAATGCGACCCAACCGCAAGGCGCGGAACTCGCTGCCGAAATCCAGGTCCGCCTGGGCCAGGGCATACCACCAGCGCCCAAGACACGCGGCGCCCACCAGCACTCCCAGCGCCGCAGCGGCGAGCAACCCGAACAGCACCGGCGCCAGGCTTTCCAGCACCGCCAGCTGTTCTGCGCTGGCGCCGGACGCGCGCAGCCGCTCCGCCACGGCCGCGATGGGCTCCGCCCAGACGGCGGCGGGATCGGCAACCGCCAGCATGGCGATCACCACGGCCAGGGCGCAGGCCAGCGTCGTCGCCTGGAACGCCAGGGTCAGGGAACGGGACCAGCCCATCAGGGCACCCAGGATTACGCCCAACAGCACCGCCGCGGCACCCACGCCGAGCATGGCAGGCAGCGAAGCGCTGGCAGCCAGGGCCACCAACGCCACGCCCACGAGCGAAAGCCCGGCGCTCAACAGTCCCTGCTGGGTCCCCCGGGCCTGAGTCTCCAGACTCAGCAGGGCAATAGAAACCAGCGGCACGATCGGGCACAGCGCCACGGCCAGCAGAATGAGGCGATAGCGGCGTTCCAACAGCCACAGAACAAATCCGCGCACAAGCGGGACCAGGCGCGCCCGGGGCGCTGCTTCAGTGCCGATCGGTGTAGGGCAGCAGCGCCAGATAGCGCGCCCGCTTGACGGCGGTGGCCAGCTGCCGCTGATAAAAGGCCCGGGTACCGGTAATGCGGCTCGGGACAATTTTGCCGGTCTCGGTGATGTAGCCCTTCAGCATCGCCAGATCTTTGTAGTCGATCTCCTCGATGCCCTCGGCAGTAAAACGGCAATACTTCTTACGACGAAAAAAACGTGCCATGGCAATTTGTCTCCTTAGGAATCTGGGGGCGCTAGGCGGCGCTCTCGGAAGGGTCGGCAGCGCTGCTGCCGGCCTTCTTGGATTCGTCTTCCCCAGCGGATTCGGCTTCTGCAGCCGGCTCGGCTTCCGCTGCGGTCTCGGCTTCCGCAGTGGATTCGGCTTCCGCAGCCGGCTCGGCTTCCGCTGCGGTCTCGGCTTGCGCGGCGGGCTTGGTTTCCTCCGCAGGCTCGCCTGCCTCGGCCGACGCGGCAGATGCGGCCTCGCTCGCGCGGGCGGCGGCACGAGCTTCCGCCGCGCGCTCCTTGGCCTTCTCCTCTTCCACTTCCTTGGCCATGGGCGATGCTTCGGTAATGGCCTTGTCGCGGCTGATCACCAGATGGCGCAGGACGGCATCGTTGAACCGGAACGCGCCCACCAGCTCATCGAGGGCGTCTTTGCCACACTCGATGTTGAACATGATGTAGTGGGCCTTGTGGACCTTGTTCACGGAGTGGGCCAGCTGCCGCCGGCCCCAGTCCTCGAGGCGATGAATGGCACCGCCGGCACCTTCGATCATGCCGCGATAACGCTCCACCATGGCTGGGACTTGTTCGCTCTGGTCAGGGTGGACCAGAAACACGATCTCGTAGTGTCTCACTGACAGGCTCCCCTCGGTTTAGCAGCCTCCCGGCAATCCGGTGAGGCAAGGAGTTAAACGCATTGTGACCGCCCGTTCCGGGCGGGGTGGGCATCCTAACCGACGGGCCCGATGCGGGCAACCAGCCTTACCCGCGGGAACGGCGATTAAGCTCGAACAAGGCCACCCCTGCTGCCACGGCCACGTTGAGGCTTTCCACGCCGCCGGCCATGGGGATGGCGGCAAGCGCCTGGCAGCGCTCCCGGGTGAGGCGGCGCAGGCCCCGCTGCTCGCCGCCCAGCACGAAGGCGATGGGCCGGCGCAGCGCCACATCGTCCAGGGGTGGGCTGCCCTGCCCGGCCAGGCCGACGATGCTGACGCCCGCCTCGGCCAGCCGGCTGAGCGCCCGGGCCAGGTTGGTCACCCGGATCACGGGGATGAGCTCGGCGGCGCCGGCCGCCGCCTTGATCGCAGCCGGCGTCAGCCGGGCAGCGCGATCTTTGGGCGTCACCACCGCATCCGCACCCGCCGCCGCCGCGGTGCGCAGGCAGGCCCCCAGATTGCGGGGATCCTGCACCCCGTCCAGCACCAGCAGGCACAGATGCTCGCCCCGGGCGGCCACCAGGTCTTTGAGCGCGCTCTCGCTTTCAAGGGCGGGCGCACTCACGCGCACGGCGACACCCTGATGGCGAGCGCCGCCGGTGAGCTTATCCAGCTCAGTGCGAGAGACATATCTAACGGGGATCTGTTGGGCTTCCAGGGCAGCCGCCAGCGCCGCCCGCCTGTTGCCCGGCCGACCCGCCTGCAGGAGCGCCTCGCGAATGGCCCTGGGCCTGCGCTCCAGCAGGCTCGTCACGGCGTGCACGCCGTGCACAAGCCCGGTCATGGTGTCAGCGCCCCCGCCGCCGGCCGCGCCGCCGGCGCTCTGGCGGGGCCTCGCTCAGGTCCCCATCCGCCAGCTGAAAATCGATCTTGCGCTCGCTGAGATCCACCCGGCTCACCACCACCTCCAGCTTGTCCATGAGCCGATAGCGCCGCGCCGAATGTTCGCCCGTGAGGGTGTAGCTGGCCGGATCGAAGTAATAGTAGTCGTGAGGCAGACTGGACACGTGCACCAGGCCGTCGATGCCAAGCTCCGGCAGCCGCACGAACAGGCCAAAGTTGGTGACGCCGGAAACGACCCCGCTGTAGGTCTCGCCTACCTTGTCCTGCATGAACTCGCATTTCAGCGTGTCCTCCACGTGGCGCACCGCGTCGTCGGCGCGCCGCTCGTAGCGGGAGCAGCTTTCGCCAAGGGACACCATGTCGCTGGGTCCGTAGGCAAAGCGGCCGGGCTTGCCCTGTTCCAGGATCCACTTGATGGCCCGGTGCACCAGCAGGTCCGGGTAGCGCCGAATGGGTGAGGTGAAATGGGCATAGGCCGGCAGGGCCAGACCGAAGTGACCGATGTTCTTGGGCTGATAGATCGCCTGGCTCATGGAGCGCAGGATCACCGTCTCGACGAGCTCAGCTTCGGGCTCCCCCTCGATCTGGCGCACGATGCGGGTGATGTCGGCGGGCTTGACCCGCTGCCCCGGCGGCAGTGACAGCCCGAAGCTGCGCAGAAACAGCCGCAACTCCTCCACCGCCTCGCCCTCCGGCCCCTCATGGACCCGGTAGAGACCCGCAATGCGGTGCTGGCGCAGAAACCGGGCCGCCTCCACGTTGGCGGCGATCATGCACTCTTCGATCAGGCGATGGGTGAGCTTGCGGGCATAGGCGGCAATGCCCGTGACCCGGCCGTCCTGGTCGAAGGCCATCTTGAACTGGGGCAGATCGAAATCGATCGCGCCGCGCCGGCCCCGGGCGCGGGCCAGCGCCGTGTATACACCCTTCAAGTCGTCGAGCCAGGGCCGGACCTTGCGGGCACGCTGGCTCTTGTCGGCACCGGTGAGGATCGCTTCGGCGCCGCTGTAGGTGAGCCGGGCGTGGGAGCGCATCAGCGCCGGAAAGAACTTCGACCGGTCCACCTTGCCCTGCCGGCTCACCTGCATCTGACACACCATGCACAGCCTGTCCACGCCCGGGTTCAGCGAGCACAGCCCGTTGGACAGCGCCTCCGGCAGCATGGGGACGACCCGGTTGGGAAAGTACACCGAGGTGCCCCGACGCTGAGCCTCCAGGTCCAATTCGGAATTCACGGCCACGTAATGACTCACGTCGGCAATAGCTACCGTGAGCTGCCAACCGTCGCCACTGGGTCGGGCAAAAACGGCATCGTCGAAGTCGCGCGCATCGGCGCCGTCGATGGTAACCAGGGGCAGCTCCCGCAAATCTTTGCGGCCCCGCTTGGCGGCGGCGGGGACGCTGCGGGGCAGGCTGGCCATGTGTGTTTGAATCTCGGCGCTGAAGACGTGGGGCAGGCCGAAGGACAGGATGGCCATCTCCGCTTCCACGCCGGGCGTGTCTTCGTCCCCCAGCACGGCGACGATGCGGCCGATGGCCTCGCTGCGCGCCGACGGATAGGCCAGGATCTCGGCCTGCACCAGTTGACCGCTCTGGGCGCCGGCGCGGTCCTTGCGGGCAATGAGCAGATTGCTGCCCAGGCGCGGGTTGTCCGGCACCACGTAGCTGATGCCCCGCTCGACGACCAGCCGTCCGGCAATCTGTGTGGTGCCGCGCTTGAGCACCTCCACCAGATGACCGTCCCGGCCGCGGGCGTCCTCGCCTTTGAGACGCACGGCCACGTGATCGCCGTCCAAGACGCCGCGCATCTGCCGCGCCGACAGGAACACGTCGGCGCTGCCGTCGTCCGGGCGCACGAAGCCATAGCCGTCCCGATGGGCCTGCACCAGCCCGGTGATGAGATCCAGCCGCTTGAGCAGGCAATACTCACGGGCACGGTTTCTGATCAACTGGCCATCCCGCACCATGGCCTTGAGACGCCGGCCTAAAGCCTCCTGATGACCCTGGGATCGGATACCGAAGTGGGCGCCCAGTTCTTTCAGGGCTAACGGCGTATCCGCCTGCTCCATAGCCGCAACGATCTCATCCCGACCGGGGATGGGATGAACGTATTTGGTCGGTGGCTCGGTGCGGGTTTGTGGGCGGCGCGGGGTGCTGCGACGTCGGGCCAAAGTGCTTCCCTGTAGTGGCAAGCGCCCAAATTGACACGAAATAGGGCAGTCAGTAAAGTTTCCGCCCTTCCCTGCTGACCCCCGCAACCCCTTCACCGAGCCCAGGTGGCGGAATTGGTAGACGCGCAGGCTTCAGGTGCCTGTGTCCGAAAGGATGTGCGAGTTCGAGTCTCGCCCTGGGCACCAATCGCTGGCCGTTCGCAAACAGCAACGGGGACATTCCTGATTGAATGCTTACCGTGCGCTACAGGCGCGAGTTCCAATATCCGGGCTTGCGACGGTGATGAGCAACGGCCAGGACTCAAACCTCATTATCCCGAGACTCGTACACCAGACTGAAAGGGAAACGCGGGCAAACATATTGGCGTGTGCCGGAGCGGAAACGAGGCCAACGCTCGGGCAACTCCAGGATCTGGGCAACCGCGTGGTCGAGCTCCGACAGAAAAGCCTGTGCTGCTTGAGTATTCTGGCCGGCGTACCAAGCCCAAGCCGCTTCGACCTCTGCAACGGCGTCGGGATGAAACGAGACGCGAGTTTCAGGCACCGGCGCGGCGATGCAGCCGGGCGCGAACCTCTTCCCAGGAGACGGCCTCGGCGGCCCCGGAGTGCAGCTCAGAAATCCGACGTTCGATCTCTGCTACCCAGGCGGCTTCCGCCCCGTCCTCCGTGCGAGTCTCCAGACTATTGAGCAGCATGCCAACCAGAGCGGCGCGTTCGGTTTCATCGAGCTGAAGCGCGGCTTTAAATACGTCGTCACGAGACATTGTCATTCGCAAAATATAGCACGCGCCTCACGACTCTGACCCTTCAACTCATCACTCAGGCTCTCTATAAAGCTCGCCGACCGCTCCAGGCGGAGCGGAGTGTGTTGACGTGATTATGTACCCCGTGAAACGAACCAAGCAGGTGACAAAACTTCGCTCTCTCCTGTGAAATTGTTGACTGAGCGTGGGCCGCGGGGGGCATCCCTGACTTCCTGGTTAACGCGCTAGATAAACGATGTCCCCATTCCCGCACGGCGGCTTCCCAAGACTCAAGATGGATGTTGTGGAGCGGAAACGCCTAAGATGGGCGTAGCGTGAAGATCCACTTCTCTCTCAACTTCGACCGCACACAGCCCACGCTGCCGGAGACGGCGGTGGGTGAAGCGTGGCTGGGTCCGCTGGGTTTGTTGAATGTGCTGGAGACCCAGCTGGGCTTGCCCCGGGTCAGCGGCCGGCCGGGCGAGGCGCTGTTGGCTTACCGGGGCTGCCTGGCTGAAGCGGATCACGCCGGGCGCTTCTATCACCGCTCCTTCCAGGTGGATGCCATCAACGTGTCGCGCACGCTTTTGAACTGGCGCGCCCAGTGGCACGAGGCGGGTTGGAACGGCCGTTTCCAGGACAACGTCTCCGGGC
>JBFFHS010000083.1:0-15647 GCA_041556855.1 Gammaproteobacteria bacterium | reverse complement strand
CCGTCCCCGGCAGGTTCGGAATCCGAATCGAACTCGTAACAACCGGCGAGCATTCCCAGAATGATCGCCAGCGCCGCGCCCCGCCAGGGTCGAACCACACCCGTATCCAACATCATGCCACTCCCGCCGTCCATTGGCAGGCCAGTCAAAGGGTGTGGGGGCAAGCTCTGCCGCGCGCGGTTGCGGATCCGTGGGACGAAGCCGCGTCCATGCGGCCCGGGCGTCTTCGTGGTTCTGGCAACTCCGCTGTCTTAGGCTCTAAGCCCGTAGACCGGTAGCTTTGCGTCCCAGTCTTTCGACTGGTTTGCCTTTTTCAGTCAACGATAATCTTTGTTGAGATTATGATCCAAGTTGATCGCCCAAACCGGGCGCGAGTGCAAAGATTAACAGCTGCGTTAAGGAGTTGCACCGTGTCGCTGAGAGGCGACAAAACAGCTTATTATGTTGCCATTCACAGCTCACGATGATCCGTATATTCCGTCATTTGGCAGCGCCGCTCCGATGGCGGGCATGGAATGGTGAGCGGCCCTTAACCAGTCGGTACCGGTTGCACTGAGCCCTGCCCTGAGCGATAAAGGGTATTCACCGGCGTTTTGGGGGGAACGCAGATGCGCATCGTGCGAGAAATCCTGGATGCCAAGGGCCGGGACGTGTGGTCCGTCGCGCCGGAGCAGACCGTCTTCGAGGCCGTCAAGCTTCTGTCGGATAAGGGCGTGGGTGCTTTGCTGGTGATGGACGGCGAACGTCTCAAAGGCATCGTCACGGAACGGGACTACGCCCGCAAAGTGATTCTGGAGGGCCGCTCGTCCCGGCAGACGGCTGTCCGGGATGTCATGACCACCAGCGTGCTGTGCGTGGATCCGGAGAAAACCATTCAGGAGTGCATGGCGCTGATGACGGACAAGCGCGCCCGGCATCTGCCCGTGCTGCACGAGCAGCGCGTGGTGGGCATCGTTTCCATTGGCGATCTGGTCAAGGCGATCATCGCCGAGCAACAGTTCATGATCGATCAACTGCAGCACTACATCACCCATTGAACATGAATACACGCTTTCTATCAGCCACGCTCATAGCTGTCGCATTCCTGGGCCCTCGGCCGACCACGGCGGCTGACGCAGACGCTGCAGCAGCCTGTAGCGGCCTCACCGATCTGGTCGACCTCACCATTACAACGGCCCGACTGGAGCCCGCTACCGCCAGCACCCCCGAGTACTGCTACGCCCGGGGCGTCATCACGCCCAACATCCGCTACCACATGCAGCTGCCTCTGCCGGAGAACTGGAACGGCCGGCTGTTAAACTGGGGTGACGGCGGCAAGGACGGCGACCTGGACTTTGCCGATCACCGGCTTTCCGAAGGCTATGCCGTCGTGAACAGCAACACGGGCCACGATGTGGGCTCGGAGCCGGGGGCATCATTCGGCTGGAACAATCGTCAGGCGGAAATAGATTTCGGCTATCGGGCCATCCACGTCACCGTCAACGCCGCCAAACATCTGGTCAAGCAGTACTACGGTCGAGCCGCCGCCCACAGCTATCACGAGGGCTGCTCCACGGGTGGCCGCCAGGGCTTGATGGAGGCTCAGCGTTTTCCTTACGACTTCGACGGCATCGTCGCAGGCGCGCCAGTCAACTTCTATCAGGAAATCAACCTGTCCCACGTTTGGATGCTGCAGCGGGCCTTCGCCGATGACTTTGCCGGCGTGCCCTACGTCGATCGCGACGGCAACGGCCGCTTCGATGATCGCAGTAAGCTTGAATTGTTGCATCAGCGCGTGCTGGACACCTGCGATGCGAAAGACGGTATCGCCGACGGCGTGCTGGCCGACCCGTTAGCCTGCGACTTCGATCCCCAGCGAGATCTTGCCGACGTCACCTGCCGGCAGGGCGGACCCGACTGCTTCTCTCCCGCCCAGATCCGACTCTTCCAGGACTATTACCGCGGTGCCTACGACAGCAAGGGTGTGGTGATCTTGAAGGGCCTGCCCTTGGGCTCGGAGTTTTTGTGGACGCGCTACTTTCCGGACGAAGACAACGACATGTTTCCCTATGCGCTGATCAACGCCGCCACGCACGGCGCCTTCTTGTTCTATGAAACCGACCCCGGCATCCCCGTCCCCAACCCCGCTGATCTGTCTCACCAACCGGACACAAAGAGCATGCTGCCCGAATGGGCCTGGTGGCAGTTCAACATCGACGATGTCACCAGCGGCAAGGGTGATTTCATGCGCGCCATCACCAACGCGGCGGACCCGGACCTGAAGCGTTTCCTGCTGGACAACGGCGGCAAGTTGATCCTGTACCACGGTTGGATCGATGTTGGCGCCCATCCGGAGCCCACGCTCGACTACTACCTGGACGCCGTGGATGCCACCTTCGGCGGGGATCTGAAGGCCGCGCGCGAGCACGCCCGGCTGTTCATGTTCCCGGGCATGGCCCACTGCCGGGGCGGGCCGGGGCCCGATGAATGGGACCCCCTGGCGCCACTGGTGGCCTGGGTCGAAGACGGCGTGGCGCCGGACCAGGTGATCGCGGTCAATCGTAACGCGGCCGGCGAGGTGGATAACGAACGGCCCGTGTGCGCCCACCCGGCCCGAGCGGTCTACACCGGCCCCGCAGACGCTGCCAATGATCCGCTAAACTGGGTCGCCGGCAATTTTCGGTGCGAGGCGCCCTGAGCCTTAAACCTCAGTCCCGGGCCCAGCGTTTTTCGAAATCCCAGATGTCCGGAAAGCCCAGCAGATCCCAAGTCTCCTTGAAGACGAAGGGTGTGGCGTCGGGGGCGGGGCTGAAACCCGCCTGTTTTAGGTGAGTCAGGGCATGGTCGATGGCCGTGAGCGCCGCCAGGGAGCACATGGCCGGATAGATCGCGCAGGCCACGCCCATCTCGGCCAATTCCGCCGCAGGCACGATGGGCGTCACGCCCCCCTCCACCATGTTCAACAGGATCGGCGCATCGAGCACCTCGCAGGCCTGGCGCATCTCGGCCTCGCTGGTCAGCCCTTCGAGAAACAACAGGTCTGCCCCTTCATCGGCAAAAGCCTGGGCGCGGCGCAGTGTTTCCTCGATCCCCAGACCCTGGCGAGCATCGGTGCGAGCCACGATTAACAAATTGGCATCGGTGCGCGTGTCAAGCGCCACCTTGAGCCGATCCAGCATGTCCTCCAGGGGCACCACCCGCTTGCCCGGGGTATGACCGCATTTCTTGGGAAACTCCTGATCCTCGATCTGCACCCCGGTGACACCCGCCTTCTCATACCCGCGAACGGTATGGCGCACGTTGATCAAACCGCCATAGCCGGTATCCGCATCCGCGATCACCGGCGCCTCGCTCACCTCCACAAGCCGGCTGATGCGGTCCAGCATCTCCGTATAGGTGGCCAGACCCACGTCGGGAATGCCCAGATAGGATGCCATCATCCAGTAGCCTGGCGCGTAGACGCAGTCAAAGCCAATCCGGTTGGCCAGCAGCGCGGTAAGCATGTCATAGGCACCGGGCGCGACGAAAAACTCTCGAGCCTCCAAACGGGCACGAATGGCAGCATCGGCCATGGGCACTCCTTCTGTGATGACTTCGGGCTGGTAGGGAGATTATTGCCCGATCAGCCGAAAGAATCATGGGCCAGCGACGAATTGCCGTGAAGGCGGGGCCGAGATCGCACGGCCATCAACCCGATCTCATTGTTGTTGTCAGCGGCGGTTGACGGGCAGGTCCAGGGTCGACCGGTCAATGACCCGCCCGCCCTTCATGACCAGGTCGATCTGCTGGACGTTGCGGATATCGCGGGTCGGGTCGGCGCTCAGCAGCACCAGATCCGCCCGCTTGCCCGCCTCGATGGAACCCAGTTCCCGCTCAAGGCCCAGGAACTTCGCCCCGTTCAGGGTGGCGATGGTGATTACGTCCAGGGGCGGAATACCCGCTGCCGCCAGCAGGTCCATCTCCCGCAGAGCGGCGGGCGCATCGGGCAGGGTCAGGCTAGCGGGGAACGAGCGGGCCGCTGGCGGCTGAGAGCAACGCCTTCGCTGGCTGGGCAAAGCCGATTGGCATCCTCGCCCGGGGGCAGGATAATCTAGCCACAACTCACGTGGAGACCAAGGCCATGGCGACCCTGAAAACCGATCGTCCGACGTACACCACGGACTTCATCAAATCCGACACCGATCGCGCTGTCTTTCTGGGCAATCCGCTGCTGGACAACATGATGACGGCGATCATTTCCCTAAGCTCGGAAGTCTGGACCACCCGCCGACGCATGAAGGTCCTGGAGAGCCTGCTGGCGGACAAGGGTGTGACCCAGGAGATGATCGAAGCCTACATGCCCACCGACGCCGAGAATGAGGCCTGGGAGAAGGAGCGGGATGCTTTCATCGATCGGACCTTCGGTCCCATGACCCGCAACGCCGATCGGCCCCTGGGACACGGCAGCGAAAGCCAGGGGGGATAGCCCGGATGATCAACCGACGACGTTTGTTCGGCGCTTCGGCCGCGCTGACGTCACTGGTGGCCAGCACCCTGGGCAGCCGCAACACCATGGCCAAGTTGCCCCGCTTCACCGACGTGCAACCCCGCGGCACCATTGGCCGCATGGAGCGCCTGCACTCTCTGGCCCTGGAGAGCCGCCAGGGTGCAGACCCCGCCGGACGGCAGGCGAACAGCCCACATTCCGAAGTCGGGTCAGGTCCTGATCAACTCGCGCGGGCTGGCGCCAGCTGGCGCTGACTGGTAATTCGCTTTACGCCGAAAACGCAGCCCAGCGAGATCACAGCCATCACCAGCATCATGTCGATTGCCGGCAGATAGCTGTCGGCCGCCACGCGGATCTCACCCAGCGCAGCGATGCCTGCCGAGGCGGCGATGGTGTCCACGGCCACATAAACGCCGAGAATCCTGCCGTAGGTGGGTCCGGCAAACAGTTCCGCCACCATCAGCTGGATCATGGTGAATGCGCCTGAGAAGCCAATGCCGTAGACCACCGCGTACAAATAAACCACGCCGATCCCGGCGCCTTCCACAAACCGCAGAATCAACAACCCCACCGTCAGGTTGCAGATGGCCATCAACATGATGTTCACCTTGGCGAAGCGGTCGCTGAGCCAACCAAAGATGAACTTGCCGAAAATGGAGCACCAGAAAAACAGGCTGAACATACCGGCCAGGGTACCGCCGTCGATGCCCTGGTCCTTGCCCAGATAAATGGCCTGATGCTGCACCACGCCGGTGATGCAGAACCACAGAATGCCGGTGGCTACCAGCAGCAGATAGAACATGGGCATGCGCGCCGCTTCCGCCAGGGTGGCACCCCCCGCAATACCCAGTTGTGCCGCCGCCTGCTCACCCTCCTCCGCGGGAGCGAGGCCATCGGGCGTGGTGCCCTTGTCTGCCGGCCGGGCTCTGACCGGCCACAGCACGGGCAGAAACATGCCGAGGAAACCGATGACCGCCAGAATGGCGACAGCGGTGGTCCAGGCGCCGCCGGCCACCTGGTCACGAATAACCAGGGGCAGCACCGCACCGCCGAAGCTGGACGCCATCAGCAGGATCCCCACGGCGCGGCCCCGATATCTAACGAACCAGCGGCTGGTGGTCACCATGGACGGCACCAGGCCGCACATGCTCAAGCCGAAGGCCAAAAGCAGATAGATGACCGTGAAATGCCACAACTCCGTCATGAAAATCATGGTCACCAGTCCCACGACCATCAGCAGCGCCCCGGCGCCCATGATGGGCCGCGGCGCATAGCGGTCCAGCAGGAAACCCACCGCCAGGTTGTACATGGAACCGAACAGGAACTTAATCGCCGCCGGCCGGGTCACCTCGGCCTGATTCCAGCCGAACTCCTCCATGAGCGCGGGATACAGCAGCGGTAAAGTAAAATTGGAGATGCCGTTGGACACGGCATACATCACGAACAGCCCACCCAGGACCCACCAACCGTAGAACGAGTTGCGCATCGTCAGTCAGCCTGCCGCTTCAGGAAGCTATGGGTACTTGCTGGCCAATCATGCGCCCGAAGGTCAGGGCCGGCGTAAGCGCCATACCGTTCACCAGCGCATTGCCGGTGGTCGCCCCGGCACCCATCACTTCGCCGGCGGCGTACAGGTTTGGCACGGCCGTTCGATCCTCGCGAATGACCCGCAATTGCGTGTCAATACCGAGCCCGGCAAAGGTCAGAATCTGTGTGCCCTGCATCCGAATAGCATAGAAAGGCGGCTGGGTCACCGGCGCGGGCAGGTGCTGCCGGCCGAACAGGGCATCGGAGCCGCCAGCCACCGCGGCGTTATATTGATCCACGGTAGCCGCCAGGCCTTCGGCATCGACACCCGACCAGTGTGCGAGCTCCGCCAGGCTATCCGCCCGGTGGAAAAAGTGGTAGCGATCAAAGCCCGCCAGAATGCGCGCCTTGTCCCAGCCGCGCACGACGGGCGGCGCCTGATCCAGAATGGCCTGATCGAACACGATCCAATAGCGGTGGTGTGGCTGGGCCAGCAGCGCGTGCTCGCGATAGTCGACGCTGGTGTTGTCCTCCTGGACAAAACGGGCGCCGTCTACGTTCACATACACCTCCCAGGGATCACGCTGCAGCGGATCCCGAATCACCCCCACACCGGCCGGCGGGCTGGGGACCGTGGTATCCGCAAGTACGGAGCCGAACAGGGTGGTGTACTTCTCGCCGCCGCGCAAGAATCCGCCCGCTGCCAGACCCATGGTCAAACCAGCGCCTAAGTTGTAGGGATAGGCCATGCGCCCGTACAGAGGCACGTTGTGGATCTCCTCGTACATTTTCGGGTTGCCGGCACAGCCACCCGTGGTCAGCGCCACCGTGCGGCCCCGATAGTCGGTCAAGGAGCCGTCGGCGGCGCGAGCCACCACGCCCTGAACGGCGCCGGCGCGATCCTGAATCAACTCAACGGCATCGGTGCGAATAAGGAACTTGATATTTCCGCGGCGCACCTGCTCTTCCACCTCACCCATGAGCACCTTGCGAACGGCGCGGCCGGCCCCGTCCGCCCACTGGTAGCGGCGGGTGAGATAGGGTTCATGGCCGCCGGTCTTGACCGGATGACCCGGCAACACCTGAAAGCCCCGATCCGTGAGCCAATCCACCGTATAGGTCGCGTTGTCCACGGCCAGGCGCGCAATGGCAGGCTCCACCGTGCCCTTACTGATGCGCATCACGTCTTCGAAATGGGCATCCGTTGAGTCCTCGATCCCTAGCGCCGCCTGGAGCTTGGTCCCGGCTGCGGACATCTGTCCGGAGGATCGATCCAGGGTGCCGCCCAGCAGATGCGAACGCTCGATGACCAGAACCTTGGCACCGCGCTGAGCGGCGAACAACGCACAGGGCAAGCCCGCCGTCCCGCCACCCACGACAATCAGGTCCCAGTGCTCAGCAGCCAGGGCGCCGCGAAACTCCGGCAGCATGCTCAGAGCCGCAAAGGCGCCAACGCCCTTGAGGAACTCACGCTTGTTAAGCGTCAACCCGCTGTCATGCTTGCTCATGTTTGCCCTCCTGCTCACCGCGAGGTGCGCCTGGTGATTTCTTATTGTCTTGAACTGCTGCGCCTTACGCACGCTCCGTCATGGCCTGAAGCTGCCGCGCTACCGCGTCCGGCATGCCCGTGCGGCGAGCGAACAGGGAATAAAATACCGGCACAACGAACAGCGTCATGATAGCCGCCACCGCCACGCCGGAGAACATGACGATGCCCAACGTCGCCCGGCTTTCGGATCCCGGCCCGCCCGTGAGCATGAGAGGAATGGAGCCCATGATGGTGGACAGGGTGGTCATGACCACCGGACGAAATCGAATCCGGGCCCCCTGAAGAATTGCCGGATCGAACTCCACGCCCTTGCCGCGCACCTGATTGATGAATTCCACGATCAGGATGCCGTTCTTGGCAGCGATGCCGATGAGAATGACGATCCCGATCTGGCTGTAGATGTTCAAGGTCTTGCCGGTGAGCAGGAGACCCAGCAACCCGCCGGCGATGGCCAGCGGCACGGTGACCATGATGACGGCGGGATGCACGAAACTCTCAAACTGGGCTGCCAGCACCAGAAACACCACCAGCAGCGCAATACCAAAGGTGAAATAGATGGCGCCCGAGGCTTCCTTGTACTCCAGAGACTGCCCCCGGTAGTCGATTCGCGCCGTGGCCGGCAGCTCCGTGCGGACCACGTTCTCCAGGAAGGCCAGGGCATCGCCCAGGGAATAGCCAGGGGCCAGGCTTGCGTTGATGGTGACGGAGCGCAGGCGGTTATAGCGGTTGAGGCTGCCGGGCCCGGCGGTGTTCTCGGTAATCACCAGATTGGACAGCGGAATCAACTCGCCGGTGCGCTCGGAGCGCACGTCAATATTTCGCAGATCGCCCGGGGTCGCGCGCTGGCCCTCCTCCGCCTGCATGACCACATCGTATTCTTCACCGCCGACCACATAGGTGGACACTTCCTGCTCGCTCATCAGACTCTGCAGGGTGCGGCCGATGCTCTGCACCGACACGCCCAGGGCGGCTGCGCGATCCTGATCGATGCGCACCATCAGCTGCGGCTGGGTCTCCTTCAAATCCGAATCCACCCGCAGCAGGCCCGGGTTCTCGGCGGCACGGCGCAGCAGTATGTCGCGCCACGCGGCCAGCTCTTGGTAGCTGGTACCGCCCAGCACGAACTGCACGGGGCGACCCCCACCCCGGCGCGACAGCCCGGAGCGCATGAATGTGAAGACGCGCACGTCGGGAATCTCCTGCCAGGCCTCAGTCAGCCGCTGGCGGGCCTCCTCGGTGGAGACCTCTTGCTCACCCCAGGGCGCCATGGTGATCACGATGAAGCCGTTGTTGGGCGCCTGCACGCCCCAGCCTGGCACCCGCAACAGCGCCCGCTGAATATCGCCGGATTCGATCAGCGGCAGGATGGGCGCTTCAAGTCGCCCCACCTGGGCCGCCATATGATCAAAGCTTGTGCCCTCCGCCGCCTGCAGACTGGCCATGAAGATGCCCTGGTCCTCTGCCGGCGCATATTCCTGGGGCAGCGTGCGTAATAAGACCCAGGCACCGGCTGCCACCACCAGGGCGATGAACACAACGACCCAGGGGATTCTCAGGCAGACTGCGAGCGCCCGCTCGTAGCGGTCTGCCAGCCAGTCGAACGCCTGGTCCAGGGCGCGGGTGCCGCGGCTCTCGCTCTCCCGGGTGTGCAGCAACTTGGAGCACATCATCGGGGCGAGTGACAAGGCCAGAACGCTCGAGAAGATCACCGCGGCGCACACGGTGATGGCGAGTTCTGCGAAGATCCGGCCCACGTTGTCTTTCAGGAAGGCGATGGGCGCGAACACGGCAACGATCACGGCAGTGGTCGCGATCACGGCAAAGGCCACCTGTCGCGTGCCCCGGTAAGCCGCCAGCAGGGGCGGCTCGCCCCGTTCCGTGCGGCGATGAATATTTTCCAGAACCACGATGGAGTCATCCACGACCAGGCCAATGGACAACACCAGCGCCAGCAGTGTGATCAGATTGATGGAGTAGCCGAACAGAGCCAGCACCATAAACGAGGCCAGCAGACACACCGGTATCGTGGTCACCGGCACAATCATCGCGCGGAAGCTGCCGAGAAACAGGAGAATCACGAGGCCCACCAGCGTGGTCGTGGCGGCAATGGTGACGTACACGGAGCGAATCGCGGCGCGAATGAAAAGCGAATCGTCGCTGCTCTTGGTGAGGGACATGCCTGCCGGCAAATCCGCGTTGATGCGTTCCATCTCCGCCAGGATGCCGCTAATGACATCCACCGTATTAGCGGTCGACTGCTTGATGATGCCCAGCGCCACGGCATCGCTGCCGTTGGTGCGGAACAGGGCCCGGGTCTCACGGGGCCCCAGTTCCACCCGCGCCACCTCACCCAGCCGGATCAGATGCCCATCGGCGCCCTGGGCAATCACCAGGCTGCGAAACTGCTCCGCTGATTGGTAGTTGCGAGCGACACGCACCTGGAACTCCCGGTCCCGGGATTCGATACGGCCGGCTGGCAACTCCACGTTTTCCCGCCGCAGCGCATTTTCGATATCCATGACGGTGAGCTTGCGGGCGGACAAAGCCACTCGGTCCAGCCAGATCCGCATGGACGGCCGACCAGTGCCGTTGATGTTGACCTCGGCAACCCCGGCGATGTTTGCGAAGCGGTCACGGATGTAGCGTTCAGCGAAATCCGTTAAATCCATGGGATTGATCGCGTCGCCATACAGGTTGATGTACATGACCGGGCGAGCGTCCGAGTCCTGTTTGGAAACGATGGGCGGATCCACTTCCTGAGGCAACCGCCGCATGACCCGCGAGACCCGGTCACGGACGTCGTTCGCCGCCTCATCGATGTCGCGGGTCAGATCAAATTCCACCGAGATGGACGCCGCGCCGTCGGAGCTGCGGGAGGCAATGCTCTTGGCGCCTTCGATCCCGCTGATGGCGCTCTCCAGTGTCTGGGTGACCCGGTTCTCCACGACCTCGGCCGACGCGCCGGGGTAGTTGGCGCTCACCGAGATAATCGGCGGGGTGATATCCGGATACTCGCGCACGGGCAGCTCCCGATACGCCAGCGACCCGAAAGCCATCAGCATGAGCGCCAGCACCGTGGCGAACACGGGCCGTTTTACGGAGATATCAGACAGCCACATGGCTCAGGTCCCCGAGCCCACAGCATTGCGTGAGTCGGTGCTTGCGACCTGCACCGGGCTGCCGTCGCGAATCTTGATAATCCCCTCCGTGATAACCACATCCCCTTCACGCAGACCGGCAACCACCTCCACCGTGCCATATTGACGCAGGCCGAGGGTTACCAGAGTGCGCCGGGCGCGGCTCTCCCCATCGATCAGGAACACAAAGGAGTCTGCGCCCGTTTGCACGACCGCCTTCTCCGCCACAACCAGCGCCTCCCGCTCACGGCCCGGGACGCCCACCGTCAACAGCATACCCGGCCGCAACAGCCCGTCTTCGTTGGGGATGATCGCGCGCACCGTAGCGGCACGGGTCACCGGATCGATCCGTGAGCCCACGGTGGCGATGGTGCCGGCAAACTCCCGGTCGCCCCAGGCAGCGCTGCGCGCGTAGATGGTGCCGCCCACGGCGAGCATGCCCAAGGCCGTTTCGGGAAAGGTGAAATCCAGTTTGATCTCGGCGATGTCGTCCAGGGTAGTAATGGTGCTGCCCGGCGTAATCAGCGTACCGGTGCTGACTTGCCGAAAGCCCAGCAACCCGCTGAAGGGCGCCCGGATCACCCGGTCCCGAAGTCTGGCCAGGATGGTGTTCAGCCGCGCCTGGGCACCTTCCGCCGCCGCTCGCGCCTCATCCACGTCGGAGGCGGGGGCGATGCCCCGCTGCCCCAGATCCTCCAGCCGCTGCAGCTGGCGGCGGGCTTCCTCCAGGTTGGCCCGGGCCTCCTCCAGTTGCGCCTGTTCCTCTTCGTTGGTGAGTTCCACCAGTACCGCGCCGGCCTCAACGTAATCGCCATCCTGAAAGTTGACCCGCCGCACTGTGTCGGTCAGGTTGGCGGTCAAGGTCACGGACTCCCGCGCCAGCGCCGTACCCAGCGCCTCCACGGTCTCGGCCACGGTGCGCCGCTCGACCGTCTCCGCCACCACCGTCACGGGCCCGCCCATGGGCCGCGGGGGTCCCCGGCCGGGCCCTGCCCCCTCCTGCTCCCGGGTCAGCCACCAGGTCCCCGCGCCGAGGGCGATGCCGAGGACAGCAATGATCAGTACTTGTTTCACGGGGCGTTAAACGTCCGGAGCTACGGCAGGCTGATCATTATCTCTCAAGCAGCGGCCTGCTTCCCGCGAAATATTCGCCCTGCCCGCCGCCGGTGGGCACGGTCCGCGGGGCACCGCTGTCAGGATCAGCCCGACCATCAGCGGCCTGAACCGGGCCATGGCCGAGAGAACGTGACGGGGGCCGCGGCGATGGGTAAAGTCCCGCCCGGCATAGCCCAGAGGCCAGAAGACGTGGAGATCGGGCTGGGTTGCACGCACCGCAGCCCCGCCGAGGGCGCCATGACCCGCCCCGCAGCCCCGAGTGGCTTGGCCGGCGGCAGCCGCCGAAGCCCGCTGGGTCGTGGCGGTCAACGGCCGCTCGCGGTAATTGCCTATTGAGGCCTAAATGAGAATCGTTATCATTTACGGATGTCAACCCAGCTCACGCTTGCGGATCTCAAACCCGGCCAGAGCGGTCGCATCGAGCATATCGATACCAGCGACCCGGGCGTGCTGCGCCTGATGGTGCTCGGCCTGGTGGAAGACACGCCGGTGCGTTTCACCCAGGCCGCCATCGGCGGGGATCCCATGGAATTCAACGTATTCGGCATCGCCATTTCGCTGCGTCGGGAGCAGGCCCGCAAATTTGCCATCACCAGGATCGACGAGCGTGACTGACAAGGCCGCGGTCCAGATCCCGGTCGATCAGATCGGCGTCCGGCGTCAGGCCCGGCACACTGTCGCCCTGGTGGGAAATCCCAACTCCGGCAAGAGCACCCTGTTCAACCGGCTCACCGGCCTGCGGCAAAAGACCGCCAACTATCCCGGTGTCACCGTGGAGAAGCATGTGGGCACTGTCCCGGTGGGGGACACCAGCCTCGAGTTGATCGATCTTCCCGGCACTTACGCTTTAAGCGCCCACTCCATGGAAGAACGGATCGCCGTGGACGTGGTCCTGGGACACATGCCCGGTACCGCGCGGCCGGCGGGTATTCTCGCCTGTGTCAACGCCAACCATCTGTACCAGGGTCTGTACCTGTTGCAACAGTTGCTGCAGCTGGAACTGCCCGTCGTAGTGGCGCTCACCATGACGGATCTTGCGGCTCAGAGGGGCGTTGCCATCGACATCCAGCGACTGAGCAACGCCTTGGGCGGCATAAGAATCTGTCCAATCGTGCCGACCACAGGGCAGGGGCTGGGCGCGCTCAAGGCCGCGTTGGCTGATCTGCCGACCACGGCCGTTCCCCAAGCGCCGGACTACTGGCCGGCTGTGAGCCAGGTGGCTGCCGAAATCGCCCGGGCGGGTCAGGAGGCACTCACCGCGCTGGAAGCGGAACGGGCGCTGATCGATGCCGAGGGCCCGCTCGCCCGGCAGGCCGAGGTGGCCCTGGGGCCTGGTGGTCAAGCGCAGCTGGCGGCGGCGCGCCGGCAACTGTTCGGCGATCAGCCCCCCATGGCTGATGAGGCACGACAGCGCTACCGCTGGATTCGACAGGTACTGGCAGACGTCCAGGTGCAGGTACCGCCCTTGAAAAGGCTGGGCGCCCGCTGGCTGGCCTGGTTGAACCGGCCGCTGCCGGCCACGGTGAGTTTTTTCGCCGTGATGGGCCTGGTGTTTCAGGCGGTGTTCAGCTGGGCCACGCCCATGATGGACCTGATAGACGGGGCCGGCGCCGCGCTGGCTGCGGGCGTCGCAGCCGTGCTGCCGTCGGGCGCGCTGGCCAGCCTCCTCACGGACGGGGTGATCGCCGGCGTGGGCAGCGTGGTGATCTTCCTGCCTCAGATTCTGATTCTCTTTCTGTTCCTGATCGTATTGGAAGACTCCGGTTATCTGGCCCGTGCAGCCTTTCTGATGGATCGGGCCATGCGCGCCGTCGGTTTATCGGGCCAATCAGTCATCCCCATGCTGGCCAGTTTCGCCTGCGCCGTGCCGGGCATCATGGCAACCCGGGTCATTCCCGACCGCAAGGACCGTATCGCCACGATCATGGCGGCGCCGTTCATGACCTGTTCTGCGCGCCTGCCGGTCTATGCCCTGATGATCGCTGCCTTCGTCCCCAACACCAGCCTCGGCTTTTTCAACGTCCAGGGCCTGGTGCTGTTCGGCCTGTACTTGCTTGGCATTCTGGGCGGCGTCCTCACTGCACTGCTGATGAAGGGGACGGCGCTGCGCGGACCGACGCCCAGCTTTATTCTGACGCTGCCCGAGTTCAGCGTGCCGGACTGGCGCAATGTGGCGCTGAAACTGCTGGATCGGGCACGCATATTCTTGAAACGAGCCGGCACCATCATCTTCTTCGTGGCGCTGGTGGTTTGGGCGCTGGCTTACTTTCCGCGCTCGCCCGCCATCGCCGAGAATCTCGCCGCAGGCCAGGCGGAGGCGGCTGCAAACCTGGCCGGTGCGGCCCTGGATACCGAGCTCACCCGACTGGAAAACCAGGCTGCTTCGGCCCAGCTGGCCCAGAGCTGGCTTGGCCGCGCCGGACGGGCAGCGGAACCCGCGTTTGCACCCCTGGGTTGGGACTGGCGGGTGACCGCAGCCGTGATTGCCGGCTTCCCGGCCCGGGAAGTCATGATCGCGGTGCTGGGCACTGTCTACGCCGTGGGCGATGAGAGCGATGAACAAACGCTGGCGGCACGGCTTAGGTCCGCCCGCTGGCCCGACGGAGAGCTGGTATTCACCCTCCCCATGGTATTGGGACTGCTGGTGTTCTACGCCCTGTGTCTGCAGTGCGCGGCCACCCTGGCCGTGATGCGCCGCGAGACGGGCACCTGGCGCTGGCCCGTCTCCGCCTGGCTCTATATGACCGCTCTGGGCTATCTGGCGGCACTGGCCATCCACCAGCTGGCCTGAGGCGGCAGACTCAGGGCTCAAGATATGCGGGCAGCGGTGGCGCCGGGAGCACCAGCACCTCGAAGTCCGCGGCCCCTTCTCTCAGCTTCCTGATTTCTGCGTACTCATCCGAGTACCAGAACTCCCGGGCCTTCTCCAGGCACGGGAAGCGGGCCATGATGACGCCGCGGGTGTCCGGCGGCTCGCCTTCAAAGACCTCCAGCGCCGGCGTAGTGGCTTCGTAGTAACCGTTGACGCGCGCATACAGGCCCGACTCCGCGAGCGCCCGGCCATAGATACCCAGCTGCGCCCGATCGTAGACGTTGCCATAGACCAGCATGCGCACGGGATCCACGCAGCTTGAGTCCGCGTCCAGGCGCCGGAAGCGATAGCCGCCCGCTGCCGGGCCCCACACGAGTTCGCCATCCGCCGAAAAGCCCCGGTCCCAGTTCAGCATGTCTTCGGCGGTGAGCACGGAGCGCGAAATGGCGTAGCTGGCGCCCTTGTAGGCGTTCCCGCAGCGATTGCCCACGGTGCCCCCTTCGAAACGTCCGCGGCCGGCCCGGGTGATGACGGCCTCACAGCCCTGGATCTCGGTGAGATCGTCCGGCGTCAGCCCCACGAACTTGTCCGGCGCTGCCCAGGCCCCCAGGACTCGCTCGGGCTGTGCGATGAGATAGCGCCGCGCCGAGAGAGTGCCGTCTGCTGCGGCGGTCACCCGGGATACACGCTGCATATAGGGCGCCGTGGCATCCTTCATCCAGGCTTCCACATAGATCCAGCGTTCCTGGGGCTTCTCGTCGGCCCAGATCTCGCCGATATGCCAGATGGCCACCCCATAACGCGAGTCCTGGCGGGCCTGAACTTCCGAGGAGAAGCTGCCCAGGCGCAGCAACATGTAGTCATCGAGGATATCTGCGCCGGCGGCGCTGGCGGCGCCCAGCAACAATAAGCCAAAAACCCATTGCTTCATTTGCACGCTCCTGAAAAAACTCGCCATTCTCAAACACGATCAACCGTTGGCCAGCAACGCTTGACGTTGCCCAACCCGCGGCCCGTCGAGGCCGCCCAAATGAAAAGTGG
>JBFFHS010000082.1:0-15703 GCA_041556855.1 Gammaproteobacteria bacterium | reverse complement strand
TGAGATGGTGATGCCTGGTGACAATATTCAGATGCGGGTTGAGCTGATTGCGCCGATTGCCATGGAGGATGGTTTGCGCTTTGCCATCCGCGAGGGCGGACGCACCGTCGGTGCCGGCGTGGTGGCTAAAATTATTGAGTAGAGGGACGTTAACCTTGCTCGAGTGCAGGCTAACCGCTCGCGTGAGGACGACCAGATACGTCAGGCCAGCGAAGACCAGGGTGATCAGTCGGCGCCGGCATTAACTAAGGATTGTTCCCGTAATAGGCCAGTAGCTCAATTGGCAGAGCAGCGGTCTCCAAAACCGCAGGTTGGGGGTTCGAGTCCCTCCTGGCCTGCCAACATCGAGGGGCGGCCCAGGGTCTGTCTCTAACAACTGAAGCGAATGAACACGAAGGCAGAAACTAACGGCTCCGTGCTGGATATCGTCAAGCTGGTGGCAGCGGCGGCGATCCTGATTGGTGGGGTCGGTGCTTACTACTACTATGCCGAGGCCTCGGTGCTGTTGCGCGCTATCGGCGTGCTTGTGGCGCTGATTGCCGCCATTGGCGTGGCCGCGTGGACGGTCCAGGGGCAGACCCTCTGGCGCTTCGTGCAGGGTTCCCGCGTCGAGCTGCGCAAAGTTGTGTGGCCAACCCGGGAGGAAGCGACTCAGACGACTCTGGCAGTGCTGGTGTTCGCTCTGGTCATGGGCGTGTTTTTCTGGCTGCTGGATCTGTTCCTGCTCTGGATCACGCGGCTTTTGACCGGGCAGGGGGGTTAGGTCGTGGCATTACGCTGGTATGTCGTGCACGCCTACTCCAACTACGAGCACAAGGTGAAGCAGTCCCTTGAGGAGCGCATCCAGCGCTATGGGCTGGGCGATAAATTCGGCCAGATCCTGGTGCCCACGGAAGAAGTCGTGGAGATGCGCGAGGGACAGAAGCGCAGAAGCGAGCGCAAGTTCTTCCCCGGTTACGTGCTGGTGCAGATGGAGATGGACGACGAGACCTGGCATCTCGTTAAGGAGGTGCCCAAGGTTCTCGGCTTTATTGGTGGATCCAGCGACAAGCCGGCGCCCATATCGGAGAAGGAGGCCATGGCCATTCTGCATCAGGTGCAGGAGGGTGTGGAGAAACCGCGACCGAAGGTGCTGTTCGAGCCGGGAGAGTTGGTACGGGTTACGGACGGCCCGTTCAACGATTTCAATGGTGTCGTCGAGCAGGTCAATTATGAAAAGAGTCGGTTGCGCGTTGCGGTGCAGATTCTCGGCCGGTCCACGCCGGTAGAGCTGGACTTTGGTCAGGTCGAAAAGGCCTGACGGCGCGCAGGTGGTAGAGAGCGATGGCAAAGAAAATTGATAGCTACATCAAGTTGCAGATCCCGGCTGGGCAGGCCAACCCGAGCCCGCCGGTGGGGCCGGCGCTGGGCCAGGCGGGCGTCAACATCATGGAGTTCTGTAAGGCCTTCAACGCCCAGACCCAGAGCATGGAGCAGGGCATGCCGATCCCGGTGGTGATCACGGTTTACAACGATCGCAGTTTCTCCTTCATTACCAAGACGCCGCCGGCCGCCGTGCTGTTGCGCAAGGCAGCCGGTATCAAGAAGGGCAGTGGAACGCCCAATACCAACAAGGTAGGCAAGGTGACCCGGGCCCAGTTGGAGGAGATCGCCAAGACCAAGGATCCAGACCTCACCGCGGCCGATATGGATGCCGCCGTGCGGACCATCGCCGGCAGCGCCCGCAGCATGGGCCTTGAAGTGGAGGGTTTGTGATGGCACGCGTGCAGAAACGTTTGCAGGCCGCGCGGGAGAAAATCGATCGCGCCGCGGTCTATGGTGTGGACGAGGCCCTGGCGCTGGTCAAGGAATTCTCCAGCGCCAAGTTCCCTGAATCCATCGATGCGGCGGTAAATCTTGGCGTCGATCCGCGCAAGTCGGATCAGGTGGTGCGCGGGTCTACCGTGCTCCCCAATGGAACCGGAAAGACCGTGAGGGTTGCGGTATTTGCCCAGGGTGACAAGGCTGCCGAAGCCACCGACGCTGGCGCCGATATTGTGGGCATGGATGATCTGGCTGAGCAGGTCAAGGCCGGCAATATGGATTTCGACGTGGTAGTCGCCAGTCCGGACGCCATGCGCGTTGTCGGCCAGTTGGGCAAGATTCTCGGTCCCCGCGGCCTTATGCCGAATCCCAAGGTTGGCACGGTGACCCCGGACGTGGCGGCGGCGGTGAAGAACGCCAAGGCCGGTCAGGTACGCTATCGCACCGACAAAGCGGGCATCATTCACTGCCCCATTGGAAAGGCGGATTTTGAGGTAGCGGCTCTGAAGCAAAATTTAGAGGCGCTGTTAGCGGATTTGAACAAGGCCAAGCCGGCCTCGAGCAAGGGTGTCTATGTGAAGAAGGTCTCTGTGTCTTCCACGATGGGCCCCGGCGTCGCGGTCGACCAGGCTTCTCTGAGCGCCTGAGGGCGCCCCAACTCCCGAAGGAGCGGGAGTGAGCCGGTGTGATGCCGGCGCATCGAAGACCGTAGGTCTCTGGCAAGCGAGTTAATGGTGTAAGCCGCCTACGCAGATGGTGTTACCCAAGTCAGTTGCCTGGCAAAGGGCACACCGTCGGCAGTCGGGCAAAGATGGATTTGCCGCGCGACTGTGAACGAACGGGTGTGGGACTGCGCTCCCATGTGTGTTTTGAGTCAGGAGGTAGTTATGGCGCTTAGTCTTCAGCAGAAGAAAGCGCAAGTAGCCGAGGTCAAGGAGGTGGCTCTGGCGGCCCAGTCTGCCGTGGCCGCTGAGTATCGTGGCTTGACTGTTGGGCAGATGACGGAACTGCGCGCCCAGGCCCGCAGTGCCGGTGTCTATCTGAAGGTTGTCAAGAACACCTTAGCCAAGCTGGCCGTGGAAGGCACGGAGTTTGCCTGCATGCAGGAGGCCCTGAAAGGTCCCGTGCTGCTGGCTTTCTCTACGGACGATCCGGGCGCTGCCGCCCGCGTCGTCAAGGCCTTCGCCAAGCAGAACGACAAGCTGGTCACCGTTTCGGTGTCTATCGGCGGGCAGTTGCTGCCGGCCGAGCGACTCGAAGCTCTGGCCAGTCTGCCGACTCTGGACGAGGCGCGCGGGCAATTGCTGGGTGTATTGCAGGCGCCTTTGTCCCAACTGGTGCGGACTTTTGCAGAGCCGGCCGCAATGCTGGCGCGCACCCTGCAAGCGCGCTCGGACAGCGGTGCGGCGGAACCGGCTGCTTGATCTCAAATTTCGGGTAACCAATTTTGTCAGGAGAGAGAAATGGCCTTATCAAATGAAGAGCTCATTGAGGAGCTGAGCAATAAGCCGATCATGGAAGTCGTCGAGCTGGTCAAGGCGCTCGAGGAGAAGTGGGGTGTTTCTGCTGCAGCGCCCGTTGCGGTTGCTGCGGGTCCCGCCGCCGCCGCCGACGGCGGTGACGCCGAGGAACAAACCGAGTTTGACGTCGTCATGACCAGTTTTGGCAGCAACAAGGTTGCGGTCATCAAGGTGGTGCGGACCCTGACCGGTCTGGGTCTCAAGGAGGCCAAGGATCTGGTCGAGGGGGCGCCATCGCCGATCAAGGAAGGGGTGTCCAAGGAGGAATCCGAGGACGTCAAGAAGCAGCTTGAAGAGGCTGGAGCAAGCGTCGAGGTCAAGTAGCACGACGTGTGCTTTTTGATCCCTTTGGTGAGGTGGCTTGGCTGATTGCCGAGCCACCTTCGGATCGACAGACCAGGCTGGCGTGCATACGTCGGCAGGGTTGGTTGCGTCTGAGCGCCGTGAGTCGCGGTAGTCGAGGAAAGTCCTAATGTCCTATTCATTCACTGAGAAGAAGCGGATCCGCAAGAACTTTGGTAAGCGCCAGAGTATTCTCGAGGTTCCCTATCTCTTGTCCATTCAGCTGAATTCCTATCGGAAATTTCTGCAGGACGAGATTCAGCCCGACAACCGAGATGATGTGGGCTTGCACGCAGCGTTCCAGAGCGTGTTTCCCATCGTCAGCTATTCGGGCAACGCCGCTTTGGAGTACGTCAGCTATCGGCTTGGCGAGCCGGTCTTCGACGTGAAGGAATGTCAGCTGCGCGGTCTGACCTATTCAGCACCGCTCAGGGTCATGGTGCGCCTGGTCATTTACGACAAGGAAGCTTCCGGCTCAAAGAAACCGGTCAAGGACATCCGCGAGCAGGAGGTCTATCTGGGCGAGCTGCCCCTGATGACCGAAAACGGAACCTTCGTGATCAATGGCACCGAGCGGGTAATCGTGTCCCAGTTGCACCGTTCGCCGGGCGTCTTTTTCGACCACGACAAGGGCAAGACCCATTCGTCAGGCAAGCTGCTGTTCTCGGCGCGGGTGATCCCCTATCGCGGCTCGTGGCTGGATTTCGAATTCGATCCGAAGGATTCTCTGTTCGCTCGCATCGACCGGCGCCGCAAGCTGCCGGTGAGCATTATTCTGCGTGCGCTGGAATTCTCCAACGAAGAGATGCTCGGCATCTTCTTCGACACCAACGAGTTTACCGTTACCAAGAAGGGTATCGAGCTTGAGCTGGTGCCGGAGCGGCTGCGGGGCGAGACCGCAGCTTTCGACATCAAGGTGGGCCGCAAGACCATCGTGGAAGAGGGTCGGCGCATTACGGTTCGGCACGTCCGTGAGCTGGCCAAGTCCAAGGTCAAGAGTCTCACCGTGCCGCAGGAATATCTGGAGGGCAAGATCCTTGCCCACGACGTAGTAGACACCGAGACGGGTGAGCTGTTGGCTGCGGCGAACGACGAGCTCACCGGCGAGATGGTGGAAAAAATCCTGGCGACAGGCGTCGAGCAGATCAACACGCTGTATGTGAATGATCTGGACCGGGGACCTTTTGTTTCCAACACCCTGCGTATCGATTCCACCACCAATCGCCTGGAGGCGCTGGTCGAGATCTACCGCATGATGCGTCCCGGCGAGCCGCCCACCAAGGATGCCGCAGAAAATCTGTTCCACAATCTCTTTTTCAATCCGGAGCGCTATGACCTCTCAGCCGTGGGACGGATGAAGTTCAACCGCCGGGTAGGCCGCGCCGAAGCCGAGGGCGATGGTGTTCTGAGCCGTGAGGACATTATTGCCGTGCTGAAGACGCTCATCGATATCCGCAACGGCAACGGCATGGTCGACGACATCGATCATCTGGGTAACCGCCGGGTGCGGAGCGTGGGCGAGATGGCGGAGAACGCATTTCGTATTGGTCTGGTGCGCGTGGAGCGGGCCGTCAAGGAGCGGCTGACGCTGGCCGAATCCGAGGGGCTGATGCCCCAGGAGATGATTAACGCCAAACCGGTTGCCGCCGCGGTTAAGGAATTCTTTGGCTCCAGCCAGTTGTCCCAGTTCATGGATCAGAACAACCCGTTGTCCGAGGTGACCCACAAGCGGCGCGTCTCGGCTCTGGGTCCCGGTGGCCTGACCCGCGAGCGGGCCGGCTTCGAGGTGCGGGACGTGCACCCCACCCATTATGGCCGGGTTTGCCCCATCGAGACCCCGGAGGGCCCGAATATTGGCCTGATCAATTCACTGGCCGTCTATTCGCGAACCAACCAGTATGGTTTTCTCGAGACGCCCTATCGCAAGGTAACGAACGGCAAGGTCACCAACGACATCGAGTACCTGTCCGCCATTGAGGAAGGACAGTTCGTGATTGCCCAGGCTAATGCCAACCTGGGCAGTCGCGGCGAGTTTGTCGATGATCTGGTGTCCTGTCGGCACATGAATGAGTTTACGATGTTGCCGCCCGACCGCATCCAGTTCGTGGATGTCTCGCCTAAGCAGATCGTTTCCGTGGCGGCGTCGCTGATCCCGTTTCTGGAGCACGATGACGCTAACCGTGCCCTGATGGGTTCCAATATGCAGCGTCAGGCGGTGCCCACTCTGCGGACCGAGACGCCGCTGGTGGGAACAGGCATGGAGCGCTCCGTGGCGGTCGACTCGGGGGTTACGGTGATCGCTCGTCGCGGCGGTCGCGTGGACTCGGTGGATGCTTCACGCATTGTGGTGCGGGTCGATGACGCTGAGACCACGGCCGGCGAGCCCGGCGTGGATATCTACAATCTGACCAAATACACGCGTTCCAACCAGAACACCTGTATCAACCAGCGCCCACTGGTGCGAGCCGGTGACACTATCGCTACAGGCGACGTTCTGGCAGATGGCCCGTCGACCAATCTGGGCGAGTTGGCCTTGGGCCAGAACCTGCTGGTGGCCTTCATGCCCTGGAATGGCTATAACTTCGAGGACTCCATCCTGATCTCAGAACGGGTGGTCCAGGAGGATCGCTTCACGACCATTCATATTGAGGAGCTGACCGCGGTCGCTCGCGACACCAAGCTGGGGCCCGAAGAGATCACCGCCGATATTCCCAATGTGGGTGATGCGGCGCTGGCCAAACTGGACGAGTCCGGCATCGCTTTCATCGGCGCCGAGGTTAAGGCCAGCGACATCCTTGTTGGCAAGGTCACACCCAAGGGCGAGACTCAACTGACTCCGGAAGAGAAGTTGCTGCGCGCCATTTTCGGTGAGAAAGCCTCGGACGTGAAGGATACCTCGCTGCGCGTGCCGCCCGGTATGGATGGCACCGTCATCGATGTGCGGGTCTTTACGCGCGATGGCGTCGAGAAGGATGCTCGGGCCCTGGCCATCGAGCGGATGGAGCTTGAGGCCGTGCGCAAGGACCTGGATGACCAGCAGCGCATTCTGGAGGAGGATATTTACCAGCGTGTGCAGACGCTGTTGTCCGGCAAGGTCGCCGCTGGCGGGCCCAACGGGCTGAAGTCGGGTAGCAAGATCACCAAAGCCTACCTGGACGAGCTACCCCGGGAGCAGTGGTTTGAAATTCGCATCAAGAATGACGAAATCAATGCTCAACTGGAAAGCGCCGCCAAGCGGCTGCGGGCTCAGAAAGAGGAATTCGACGCGCGGTTTGAGGAGAAGAAGACCAAGATTACCGCTGGCGATGACCTGGCACCGGGCGTGCTGAAGATGGTGAAGGTCTACCTGGCCGTGAAGCGGCGCATTCAGCCTGGTGACAAGATGGCCGGCCGGCACGGCAACAAAGGCGTCATTTCCACTATCGTGCCGGTGGAGGACATGCCCTACGCCGAAGACGGTACGCCGGTGGACATCGTGTTAAATCCCCTCGGCGTGCCCTCGCGAATGAACGTGGGGCAGGTGCTGGAGACCCATCTGGGTTGGGCCGCCAAGGGTTTAGGGCTGAAGATCGGCAGGATGCTGGACGAGGCTCGCCCCGCGGCCGAACTGCGGCGTTTTCTCGAGGAGATCTACAACAAGACCGGCGGTCAAAGTGAGGACCTGAAGTCTTTCTCCGAGGCAGAGTTGCTGGAGTTGGCCGCCAACCTGCGCCCGGGCGTGCCCATGGCCACGCCGGTATTTGACGGTGCAGCGGAGGCCGAGGTCAAGCACCTGTTGCACTTGGCTGATCTGCCGCAGTCCGGACAGGCGACTCTATATGACGGACGCACCGGCGAAGCTTTTGATCGCCCCATTACGGTGGGCTACATGTACATGCTTAAGCTGAATCATCTCGTTGATGACAAGATGCACGCCCGATCCACCGGGCCCTACAGTCTGGTTACCCAGCAGCCGCTGGGCGGCAAGGCGCAGTTTGGTGGCCAGCGGTTTGGCGAGATGGAGGTCTGGGCACTGGAGGCTTACGGTGCATCCTACACCCTCCAGGAGATGCTGACGGTTAAGTCCGATGATGTTCAAGGTCGCACCAAGATGTACAAGAACATCGTGGATGGCACCCACGAGATGCAGGCCGGGATGCCCGAGTCCTTCAATGTGCTGGTCAAAGAGATTCGCTCGCTGGGTATCAACATCGAGCTGGATACCGAGAACTAGAGCAGCGCGGACTACATGGCATTAGACCCGACCCAATTGAGAAATTTCTTCACGGCAGGTGTCCTATGAGGGATTTACTGAAGCTTTTCAAACAACAGACTCCGATCGAAGACTTCGACGCGATTCGCATCGGTTTGGCGTCGCCGGACATGATTCGATCCTGGTCCTATGGCGAAGTTAAGAAACCAGAGACCATCAACTACCGAACATTCAAGCCGGAGCGCGACGGTCTGTTCTGCGCCAAGATCTTCGGCCCTATCAAGGACTACGAGTGTCTGTGCGGCAAGTACAAGCGCTTGAAGCATCGCGGTGTGGTTTGTGAGAAGTGCGGGGTTGAAGTCACTCAGACCAAGGTACGCCGTGAGCGCATGGGGCACATTGAGCTGGCCAGCCCGGTGGCGCACATCTGGTTCCTGAAGTCGCTGCCGTCGCGCATTGGCCTGATGCTGGACATGACCCTGCGCGAGATCGAGCGCATTCTCTACTTCGAAGCGTTCGTGGTGGTTGAGCCGGGCATGACACCCCTGGAGCAGGGCCAGTTGCTCTCCGACGAGGGCTATCTGGACGCCATTGAGCAGTACGGTGACGAGTTCGACGCCCGAATGGGGGCGGAAGCGGTGCGCGACCTGTTGGCCGGTCTGGATCTGGAGTCCGAAGTGGCCCGGGTCCGGGACGACATCGCTGCAACCAACTCTGAAACCAAGATCAAGCGCCTCTCCAAGCGACTCAAGCTGCTGGAATCTTTCCTGGAATCGGGTAACAAGCCGGCCTGGATGGTGTTGACAGTGCTGCCAGTGTTGCCGCCGGATCTGCGCCCACTCGTGCCCCTGGATGGCGGCCGCTTCGCCACCTCAGATCTGAACGATCTCTATCGGCGGGTCATCAACCGTAACAATCGCCTGCGGCGGCTATTAGAGCTCAACGCGCCAGACATCATCGTGCGCAATGAGAAGCGCATGCTGCAGGAGGCGGTGGACGCGCTGCTGGATAACGGTCGCCGCGGTCGCGCCATCACAGGGACCAACAAGCGTCCGCTCAAGTCTCTGGCCGATATGATCAAGGGCAAGCAGGGCCGCTTCCGTCAGAACCTGCTTGGCAAGCGGGTGGATTACTCCGGCCGCTCAGTGATCGTGGTGGGCCCCACTCTGAAGCTGCATCAATGTGGCCTGCCCAAGAAGATGGCTTTGGAGTTGTTCAAGCCATTCATCTTTTCCAAGCTGCAACTGCGTGGCGAGGCGGCCACCATCAAGGCGGCCAAGCGGCTGGTGGAGCGCGAGGGGCCGGAGGTCTGGGACATTCTGGAGCAGGTTATCCGTGAGCATCCGGTTATGCTGAACCGGGCGCCCACCCTGCATCGGCTGGGGATTCAGGCCTTCGAGCCTGTGCTCATTGAGGGTAAGGCCATTCAGCTGCATCCGCTGGTCTGCACGGCATTCAACGCGGATTTCGACGGCGATCAGATGGCCGTTCACGTGCCGTTATCTCTGGAAGCCCAGCTCGAGGCGCGGGCGTTGATGATGTCCAGCAACAACATCCTGTCGCCTGCCAATGGTGATCCCATCATCGTGCCCTCCCAGGACGTGGTATTGGGGCTTTATTACCTCACCCGGGAGCGAATTAACGCCCGGGGCGAAGGCATGGTATTTGCCGACGTCAAGGAGGTGCACCGGGCCTACGAGAGCCGCGCCGTGGATCTGCACGCCAAAATCAAGGTGCGAATCAGCGAAAGCTTGCTGGGCGAAGACGGCGAACTGGAGCGGCGCACGCGGATCGTGGATACAACCGCCGGCCGGGCTCTGCTGTCGGAGATCATGCCGGAAGGTATGAGTTTCGACCGGATCAACAAAGCCATGAACAAGAAGGCGATCTCGGAGGTGATCAACTCCTGCTATCGCCGCATGGGTTTGAAAAAGACGGTGGTGTTCGCCGATCAGCTTATGTACACGGGCTTCTTTTATGCGACCAAATCCGGCGTATCGTTTGGTGTGGACGATATGGTCGTGCCCGTCGAGAAAGAGCAGATCCTGGATATGGCCGAGCAGGAGGTCATGGAGATTCAGGAGCAGTACGCCTCGGGTCTGGTCACGGATGGCGAGCGCTACAACAAGGTGGTGGATATCTGGTCGCGTACCAACGACCAGGTGGCCAAGGCAATGATGGAAAAGCTGGGTCTCCAGCAGGCCACCGATGCTTCGGGCGCCAGTGTGGCTGAGGAGTCCTTCAACTCCATCTACATGATGGCCGACTCCGGCGCCCGGGGCTCTGCCGCCCAGATCCGTCAGCTGGCCGGCATGCGCGGCCTGATGGCCAAGCCCGACGGATCCATCATCGAGACGCCCATCACGGCGAATTTCCGTGAGGGCCTCAACGTGCTGCAGTACTTCATCTCGACTCACGGCGCGCGCAAGGGCCTGGCGGATACTGCGCTGAAAACGGCTAACTCGGGTTACCTGACCCGGCGCCTGGTTGACGTTGCCCAGGATCTGGTGGTCACCGAGGTGGATTGCGGTACCAATGATGGCCTCCTTATGACCCCGCTGGTGGAGGGTGGTGACATCGTGGAACCTCTGAGCGAGCGGGTTCTGGGCCGCGTGACCGCGGAGGCGGTGCTTGTCCCTGGTAGCGATAAGGTGGCCGTGGAGGCGGGGGTGCTGTTGGACGAGGCCGCCGTGGCCGAGCTGGAGCACTTATCAATAGACCAGGTCAAGGTGCGTTCGCCCATCGCCTGCGAGACTCGCTACGGGGTTTGCGCCCAGTGCTATGGTCGCGATCTGGCCCGTGGTCACCTGGTCAACAAGGGTGAAGCCGTGGGTGTGATCGCTGCCCAGTCCATCGGTGAACCCGGCACCCAGCTGACTATGCGCACCTTCCACATCGGCGGTGCGGCGTCGCGGTCGGCGGCGGCTAACAGCATTGAAGTGAAGAGCAAGGGTGTGGTTCGCCTGCACAACATCAAAACCGTTCGCCACCAGGAGAAAGGCCACCTGGTGGCGGTATCCCGCTCCGGCGAGCTGGCGGTGATGGACGAGTTCGGCCGCGAACGGGAGCGCTATAAAGTGCCCTACGGCGCCAATATCAATGTGGAGGATGAAGCAGCCGTCGATCCCGGACAGCTGGTGGCCACCTGGGATCCCCATACGCATCCGGTCGTGACCGAGGTGAGCGGGGTGCTGGAATTCGATGATTTCGTAGACGGTGTGACCGTGACCACCCAGGTGGACGAGATCACCGGCCTGTCCAGCATCGTAGTCCTGGATCCCAAACAGCGCGGCGGTGCGAAGGATCTGCGCCCCACGGCTCGCCTGGTGGACGCCAAGGGCAAGCCGGTGCGTTTTGCCAACACGGATATCCCGGCCGCCTACGCTCTGCCCGCTGGCGCCATCATCAGTATTGAGGGCGGCTCCAAGGTGGTTGTGGGCGACGTGCTTGCAAGGCTGCCGCAGGAGTCCTCCAAGACCCGCGACATCACTGGTGGCCTGCCGCGGGTGGCCGACCTGTTCGAGGCGCGGCGACCCAAGGATCCGGCAATTCTGGCCGAGCATTCGGGTACCGTCAGCTTCGGCAAGGAGACCAAGGGCAAGCGGCGACTGGTCATCAACGACGAAGCCGGCGACAAGCACGAGGAGTTGATTCCCAAGTGGCGGCACCTAAACGTCTTCGAAGGTGAGGTCGTGGTGCGGGGTGAGGTTATCGCTGATGGTGAGCCCAATCCCCACGATATTCTGCGGCTGCAGGGCGTCGAGCGCCTGGCGGACTACCTGGTTCGGGAAATTCAGGATGTGTACCGCCTGCAAGGCGTGAAGATCAACGATAAGCACATCGAGGTGATCATCCGTCAGATGCTGCGCAAGGTGGAGATCGCCGATCCGGGTGATAGCAAGTTCCTGCGCGGCGAGCAGGTGGATTTCCCGCGCGCCCTGGAAGCCAACGAAGAAATGGCGTCCCGAAGCGGCGAGCCCGCCGTTGTGGAACCGGTGCTCCTGGGTATCACCAAGGCATCTCTGGCTACGGAGTCCTTTATATCGGCAGCGTCGTTCCAGGAGACCACCCGCGTGCTGACCGAGGCCGCTGTGCGGGGCATGCAGGACGACCTGCGAGGCCTGAAGGAAAATGTGATCGTCGGTCGCCTGATTCCTGCGGGCACGGGCTTCGCCCATCACGAGGAGCGCCGCCGCAGTCAGGAGGATATCCTGGCGGCCGAGCTCCAGGAACTGGAGGCTGCCGCCAGCGAGGCCGCGGCTGCTGCTGCCGGGGAGCAGCTCGCGGAATTGGGTGAGCTGGCCGGCGGCGAGGCCGGTGAGGAGGCCCCCGAGGGCGTGCCGGCGAGCTAGGTTCCCATGGCCGGGTCCCAGCTCCGCCATGAGGGCTGGGACCCGGGGGGGCCGTATTTTATTGACACTCGGAGGGCCGGAAACCTAAAATCCCGTGCTCTGTCAGGTCGGCCCAACGCCGACTTAAAAAATCTGGAGGCCTGGCCTTAACGCCAGGCGATGACCGCAGGCCCGGATGCCGAAAAGGGACGGCAAACGGGCCCGTGTTTATTTGTGCGTATAAGCCTGGCGGAAGCCGCCGGTTTTCCCTGGACACAAAAGCGTTATGGCTACCATCAATCAACTGGTTCGCAAGCCCCGTTCCACCAAGGCGGCCAAGAGCAATGTGCCCGCACTTGACGCGTCGCCCCAGAAGCGCGGCGTGTGCACCCGCGTCTACACCACGACGCCTAAAAAGCCCAACTCGGCCATGCGCAAAGTGGCGCGGGTCCGGCTCACGAATGGCTATGAGGTGACCAGCTATATCGGGGGTGAGGGCCATAACCTGCAGGAGCACTCGGTGGTCCTGATCCGCGGTGGTCGCGTCAAGGACCTGCCGGGTGTGCGCTATCACGTGGTGCGCGGCACACTGGACTGCGCCGGCGTAGGCGATCGCCGCCAGGCGCGCTCCAAATATGGCGCGAAGCGACCAAAGAACTAACAACCTATATCCAGAGTGGTCTAAGTCATGTCTCGCAGAGTACGGGCGCCCCGCCGAGAAGTGCTGCCGGATCCCAAGTACGGCAGCGAAATGCTTACCCGCTTCATCAACATGCTGATGAAGAGCGGTAAAAAGTCAGTGGCGGAGCGTATCGTCTACGGTGCCCTGGATCGTATTGCTCAGCGGGGTGGGTACACGGATCAACGTTCGCTGGAAATGCTGGAGCAGGCGTTGGAGAACGTTAAGCCGACGGTTGAGGTGAAATCCCGCCGCGTCGGTGGCGCGACGTACCAGGTGCCCATTGAGGTGCGGCCGACCCGGCGTCAGACGCTGGCCATGCGCTGGGTCATTGATGCGGCCCGCAACCGTTCGGAGAAGTCCATGTCCATTCGGTTAGCCAACGAGTTGCTGGATGCGGCTGAGAATCGGGGCACGGCTGTGAAAAAGCGCGAAGACACCCACCGTATGGCAGAGGCCAACAAAGCTTTCGCTCACTACCGCTGGTAGCTGGGCATCTTTCCCTGAGGACAGGCTAGTGGCAAGGACAACGCCAATCGAGCGCTACCGAAACATTGGTATATCCGCGCACATCGACGCAGGTAAGACTACGACGACAGAACGCATTCTGTTTTATACCGGCGTGTCCCATAAGATCGGCGAGGTGCACGACGGCGCCGCTGTCATGGACTGGATGGAGCAGGAGCAAGAGCGCGGTATTACCATTACGTCGGCCGCGACCACATGCTTCTGGGCCGGGATGCAGCAACAGTATCCGGAGCACCGCATCAATATCATCGACACGCCGGGCCACGTGGACTTTACGATCGAAGTGGAGCGCAGCCTGCGGGTGCTGGATGGGGCCGTTATGGTGTTCTGCTCGGTGGGTGGCGTGGAGCCCCAGTCCGAGACTGTCTGGCGCCAGGCCAACAAGTACGGTGTGCCGCGCATGGCGTTCATCAACAAGATGGATCGCGCCGGCGCAGATTTCCTTCGCGTCGTGGGTCAGATGCGGGACCGTCTCAATGCCAACCCGGTGCCGATTCAGATCCCCATTGGTGCAGAGGAGCACTTCAAAGGCATTGTGGATCTGCTGAAAATGAGGGCCATCTATTGGGATGACGCGACCCAGGGTTTGAGTTTTCAGGAGGACGACATCCCGGCAGATCTCGCAGCTCTGGCCGACGAATGGCGCGACAAAATGATCGAGGCAGCAGCGGAAGCCGATGAAGAATTACTGGAAAAATTCCTCGAGGACGGTGAACTGACCACGGATGACGTTAAGCGGGGCTTGCGGCTGCGCTGCCTGGCGGGCGAGATTGTGCCCGTAGTCTGCGGTTCAGCGTTCAAGAACAAGGGCGTACAGTCGGTGCTGGACGCCGTTATCGACTATTTGCCCTCGCCCATCGATCGGCCGCCTATCCGTGGCTTGGAGGAGGATGAGAGCGAAGCGGAGCGGCCTGCTTCCGACGATGCGCCGTTTTCGGCTCTGGCCTTCAAGATCGCCACCGACCCGTTCGTGGGTAATTTGACCTTCTTTCGGGTGTACTCCGGGGTGCTCAGTTCCGGCGACACAGTGTTCAATCCGGTCAAGAGCAAGCGTGAGCGAATCGGTCGTCTGCTGCAAATGCATTCCAACGAACGCGAAGAGGTTAAGGAGGTGCGCGCCGGGGACATAGCGGCGGCGGTCGGGCTGAAGGACGTGACTACGGGTGACAGCCTGACGGATCCCAAGGCCATCATTACGCTGGAGCGTATGGAGTTCCCCGAGCCGGTGATCTCGGTGGCCGTGGAGCCGCGCACCAAGAGCGACCAGGAGAAGATGGGGCTGGCCCTGTCCAAGCTGGCCAAGGAGGATCCGTCGTTTCGGGTGCACACCGACGAGGAGTCCGGCCAGACCATCATCTCCGGCATGGGTGAGTTGCACCTGGAGATTATCGTCGATCGCCTCAAGCGGGAGTTTAAAGTAGAGGCCAATGTTGGTAAGCCCCAGGTGGCCTACCGGGAAACCATTCGAGCCGCTGTCGAGCAGGAAGGCAAGTTCGTGCGTCAGTCCGGCGGTCGCGGCCAGTACGGCCATGTCTACATCAAGATCGAGCCCGCCCAGCCGGGCGAAGGTTACGAATTCGTCAACGGCATCGTGGGTGGTGTGGTGCCGCGGGAATACATCCCCGCGGTGGACAAGGGTATTCAGGAGCAAATGGGTAATGGCGTAATCGCGGGTTACCCCGTGGTGGACTGCAAAGTGACCCTCTACGATGGTTCCTACCACGACGTGGATTCCAGTGAGATGGCCTTCAAGATTGCCGGTTCCATGGCGTTCAGGGAGGGGGCGACCAAGGCCAAGCCGGTATTGCTCGAGCCTATGATGAAGGTGGAGGTGGTGACACCCGAAGATTACATGGGCGATGTCAACGGCGATTTGAGCAGGCGCCGCGGTGTGCTTCAGGGCCTTGACGATTCCCCGGCCGGCAAGCTGATACGCGCAGAGGTGCCGCTGGCGGAGATGTTCGGCTACGCTACCGACCTGCGCTCCATGTCTCAGGGCCGAGCTACCTACACCATGGAGTTCGAGCGCTACGAAGAGGTACCCAATAGCGTGGCCGAAAGTGTGATCAAGGCGCGTACCTGAGGTCACTGGATACCGCTGGGGGCAGCCAGAGCCGCCCGCCAATTGAGAATAACTAATAGACTGCACAGTAAGAGGTAAGCACCGTGTCCAAGGAGAAGTTTGAGCGTACGAAGCCGCATGTGAATGTGGGGACGATTGGTCATGTGGATCATGGCAAGACGACGTTGACTGCTGCTTTGACGAAGGTGATGGCGGAGAAGCACGGTGGTGAGGTCAAGGGTTACG
>JBFFHS010000081.1:0-15931 GCA_041556855.1 Gammaproteobacteria bacterium | reverse complement strand
TTATCTGATCAAGGCCTGGCGGAAACGCATCAGGAGGGTCTGGTTCATGACCTTCGAGTTTCGCGGCATGCTCGATGAAGAAACCGGTATGCATCCGTACACGTGGTGGGTCATGAAGCCAGAGCTCATCGACGAGAACACCCTGTCGCTGCGGATGGTTAACCAGGAGTTGGAGGGCATTGAAGAGGGCATGACGCGCGCCCAGCTGGAACGTCTTGTCCAACGAAATCTCGATAATCCGGAACTTTTTGTTGAGGAAGCCCTGCTCCTGAGGCGCGTACCCCAGGATGACTTTGGCGCGCTGGCCGACATGCTTGCGGAAGTCGGCGTCGCTCCCGACTACGACCTTTACCCTTAAGATGCTGCCTCGACTCGGCGAGCAGTTGTGGGTAACGCCTTACGGCATCGCGCTGGTAGTGAGCCTCGCTGCCTGCTGGCTTTACGCTCGGCGGCGGGCGCCGGGTTTTGGGATCGAGGAGTCTCACGTCGACCTCGTCGTACCGCTCATCTTCATTGTCAGCACCCTCGGCGGCAAGTCGCTGGGCTTCGTGAGTCCCGGCGACATGGAAGCCGCGGGTTTCCAGCACGTCCATGTCCGTTTTCAATTGTTCGGCCTTCTGCTGTTCGCTTTTCCCCTGCTATTCGCCTATTGCAGGCTTTCCCGCGTTCCTTTCCGCAAAGCGCTGGATCTATTCGCACTGCCGGCAGTGCTCTGGCTCATCATTCTGCGTATGGGCTGTTTCCTGGCTGGCTGCTGCTGGGGAACGGTAACCGGCTCCCCCACAGGCGTCAGTTTTCCGGCCGGCAGTCTTGCCTGGGAGCAGCACGTGGCGTTGGAATGGATTGCCGCCGACGCCGGCAGGTCATTGGCCGTACACCCCACACAGCTTTATGAAATGGCCCTGCTGGCGGGTTGGCTGCTGATCTTGATGAGGTTTGAGCAACAAATCGCGACGCCCGGCCTGCTCGCGGCCCTTACTTTAGCCGGCTACACGATCCTCAGGTTTGGACTTGAGTTCCTGCGCGCAGACAGCAGTGAGTTGATCGCCGGTCTGAGCTTCACCCAGTTGCTGTGCATTTTTCTTCTCCTCGCGAGCGCCGTGGCTGGGAGAGGCCTCAATCTTCAGGGGAGGCGTGCTGCCTGACCCGCCGCATGGCGCGCCACCGATAATTAACGCGCAGGGCTGAGGTCATCCACTGGGGGCATGGGCCTCCCCTGCCGGTGGGGGGTCAGTTTTTCTCGTTGGACGATCCTCTATCAAGCATGTCCGTCGGCTGCCCATGTTGGATCATGCGCCGCCGCGTCACCGCTTTATCTTCCCCGCCGAGCAGGCGAGCCCGCATCGCTTCTTTGACTTTCACGGGGCCTCTCTGCATGGGCAGAACGCCCTCCAAGCACTTGTGGCAGAGTTCGGAGCCGTAGGTCGTTTTAAAGCATCCAGGCGTCGTACAAGTTCCTGCGTCCATTGCTCGTTTCCTTGGGTTGATCCCTCTTCAGGGGCGTTGCCAGACACCTATCCGGCGGCAGCGGCGGGCCTATGGCGCCAGGCCGATGCGAACCATCACCCTCTGCCAAGGGTCGTCCGAGTGCTTCAGTCTGGCAATGGTTGCCTGGAGAGACTCTCCGCGATCGAGCATTTGAGCGACCGCCCTGTTCTCGCGCCGCGGCACATACCCAAGCTGACTGCCCTGAAAAACCACCCCCACGGCATCTGGATCGTGGACGTTGGCGGGTTCGCGAATGAGCTCGACCGGATCACCCACGGCGAGCGATGACCACACCGCTTCGCCGTCGTGAAACTGAAAACCTGCCACCGGGCTTTCCTGAATCAGCACGGTCCTGGCATCCGTAACCGTTGCCTGGCCGGCCGCGCTGGCGCCGAGGAAGCCCAGGCAACTGCGCAATAAATGTCTTCGATTCAAAGTCTTCATCCTTGGACTGACGTTGAGTGCTCAAAATCAGCAAAAGCCTATTCTACTGCACACGCTTGCCCGCCCTGCTCGGCTTGACATAAGCCGGCCCGCGCCTTGGCTGCCCATGACGGCGGTGAAACCTCTTACGCGGTTCGGCATCAGCCGGACCTACGCCATCAGGGCTACCAGGAACGCTCGAGAATAATGCCGATGATGGGAAAGGCGTCGAATTCCTCGAGCACGTTTTCGCCGCGGCGAGGGTCAAATTCCAGCGTGTTGGCGCCCGTGCCAATCACGTTGACCACATCGACAAAGGCCACCAGATCAACCGGTCCCAGGGTGCGCCGGTAGTCCACGCGGACGTTGAGCGAATGGTAGTTCTCAAGCTGCAGGGCGTTGGTGCGGGTGAGCTCCTTGGAGAACCTGAGCGGTTGCCCCGGGCCGAGCACGTCTTCGTTAATCACGAAGTCATCCGTCGGGCGACCGCTGGCATATTTCCAGCGCGCGCCGATCTGCCAGCGCTGGTTGATCTCCCACGTCCCGCCTATAGAGAAAAAATGGGGCCGACTGAAATCCGCGTCATGCTTGGCCTCGCCGGGTTTGTCCCGTACCTCGACCTTGTTATAGGCGTAAACGGCATTGGCCGACCAGCCGTTGTCGAAGGCGCGATTCAATACCAGGTCAACGCCGTGGGATGTGCCGCTGCCGCTGTTGGCGACCCGACCGCTGGTGCGGCCCTCTTCAACCACCAGCTCGTCCAGGTCCTGATAGTAGGACTCCACCAGCAGGCGCCAATTGTCGCCGAAGTCTCTCTCCGCACCGATGCTGAAATGGGTGATCCGTTCGTTTTTGATGTTGAAATTGTCCGCATTCGCGGCCCGGTCCAGGTAGCGGGGCGACTGGTAGAAAATGCCTGCTGCCGCGGAAAACCGCAGGGCCGGGCTGAAGCGATAGTTGGCAGCCAGACGCGGGGACAGCAGCGATTCTTCGGCGAAGCCATCCCGGTCGAAACGCATACCGGCGCGCAGATCCCATCGGGCAAATTCGAAAACCTGCTCGCCATAAGCGGCATAGTTGGTCTGGTCGGCGCTGAAGGTTGAGTTGACATTCTCCGGGGTGAGGACGATGAAATCCTGTCCCGGTGGGCGGGGGTCATCGGTTCGATACACATAGCGGATCCAGTCCTCGCGCAACAGGGTCGAGTAGTCCACGTCCAGGCGCACGGCGCGCAGGCCAAAACTCGCCTGTCCCCAGCTGTTTTGCAGCGTCAGGTCGCTGCGCCAGCCGATTTCCGTCTCGGCCTCGGCCACGGTGATCAGCCGGTCACGCACGGGAATGTCCTGTGGCGGGGTTCCCGGCGGTACCAGATCGGGGAATGCCTCGCCCTCCGTGCTGGTTTTGTCGCTGTCGCGAAAATACAGCCTGTTAGTCCATTCCCCGTTTTGCCCGACCAGGCGATGCCAGCTGACCCCGAGCAGGCTTGAATCCTGCTCCGCCGTCAACAGCGCCGTGTCTTCGAAGTCGGGCGAGGCCAGCACATTCTCTATGTCCCGGGTGTAATCCTCCGGAGTCACGACAGCCAGCACCTCGACGCTGTTGCGGGCGTTGACATCGGTGACGGTCTTTAGAATGAAATCGGAAAGCTCCGGTTGGCCAATGTCCTCTTCGTCTATTTGCTCGAAAACCCGGCCAAAGTCGAAGCTACGCGCGGTGAGGAACACGCTTGTGCCATCGTGGATCCCGCTGGGACCCTCGTAGCCGAACTCCAGGCCGGCAATGTCGATGCGCAGGCTCGCGGTGGGCGTCGGGCTGCCGCCGGCCACATCCAGCCGCAACAGCGAGCCTGCGCGACCGCCGTAAGCTGCGCTCCAACCGCCCGGCGAGAACTCGGCGCCCGTAATGGAGTTGGGGGCGAAGATGGAAAAACGTCCGCCGCCGCCGATGTCCTCCTCTTCCCCCAGGGTTTGATCGAAATGGATGACTTTGTCGAACGGCAGACCGTCCACGAAGATCAAATTGTCCCGGGGCCCGCGGCCCCGCACCGAGAAATTGGCGAAATCTCCGGTTGAGATCAGGCCCGGCAAGCCGTCCAATGCGCGCATGACATCACTGCCCGCACCGACAGCGCTGCGCAGCTCCTCACGATTGAAGTAGCTGCTGCTCACCGGGCCGTAGGGGTCCGCCTGTATGGCGCGAGCGGTAGCGACGACCTCGTCGAGGCCCTCATCGCGGATCATCATCTCCAGCCGCACCGGCGTGGCTCGGCGCGAAACGACTCGAATGCTGGGCTCTGTCACCGTCGTCAAATCACGCCGGCTCGCCATGAGCTCATAAAGGCCCGGTGGCAGTGCTGCAAGCACGGCAGCACCGTCGCGGTCCGTAGTCGCAGAGGTGCTGCGCCCATCTCGAGCGGTGAGGTTGATCGTCACGTCCGGTAAGGCGCGCCGGGTCTCGGTGCTGACAACCTGGACGCGAATTGCACCATCCGCGGTCTGTCCGATCGCGGCGGCCACCGGCAGCACTGCCAGTACCGCGAGGGCAAGGGAAGCGAACACAATGCTGGCAAAGGCTAGGGGCTTCATGAGTCCAGGCTGGGTGTTTTGTGGGCGCTCGACTGACTTTAGCCCGTGCGGGCATCACAGCAACAGGGCCCCGAGGGCCAAATCCTTTTCACCCTCATCATATCGAGCACTTGCCGTTGGCGCGCCGGCAAAACTCACGGGCCTGCCCAATCACACGATGGGGCAGGCCCAGCAGGCCAGCGCGGACTATCGCCTCTTCAGGGCTTTTTAAATACAAAGAAGAAACGGTCGGTTTGACCGCGAAATTCTCTGACCTCTTTATCCAGCGTATCTACCGGACGGTAAAACATGTCCGAGGTCTTCTCGAGCACAAATCCGGCGGCCTGGACTTCTACGATGACTTGTACCGGGTCCTCACGCCTTCCCAGCGGTGCCTCTTCCGGTTGCATGTGGCGACGAGTGTGATCGATCACCACGTATCTGCCGCCAGAACGCAACGTATCGAAAGCTGTCGTGTTCAGCCGTGCTCTGTCTTCGGCATTGAAGTTATGGTATTCGCGGATGTTGAGAAATAAATCGGCATCGGTAATGCCAAAATCCAGTTGCCCCAGGTTGTAGCGCGTTTCCTCCCGGTTGTAACTCAGCTCGATGGGAATCTTGCGGGTGTTCTTGAACACCGGGTTTTCCAACAGATCGCCCCAGCTCTCAAACGTGGCATTCGAATCGACCACGTACAACTGACCGTTCTCCGCCAATACCGGCGCCAGAATTTTCGTGTACCAAGCCGGTCGGGCTGGAACGAATTCCACCACCTTCATGTCGTTCTCAAGCCCCATGAACATGAGTGCTTCCACGGGCGCGCGGTTAGCATCGCGGGCCACTTCCGCTTCGCTGCGGTAGTCCAGCTGCATGGCGGCCTTGATCTCATCTGCGATGTCGGCAAAGGATTGCGCCGCAGCCAGGGCACAAATAAACACTGTTGCTGTCAACAAGGTGGGACGTATGGCGAGACAACTATTTCTTGATGGCATCCGTATTTTCCTTTCGTCGATATTTTTTTAAGAATCCTGGTCCTATTGGCGATCGGCGAGAAAGCGACGATAGAGCTCCGTCGTGGCCGCCGCTTTTTCCGCGGTCTCGCGCCCGGGCGTGATTAGCACCTCGGCATGCGCCGTAAGCTCTGCGGCCTCCGTCAGTCCATCGGTCAGAAGATCAGACTGAGCAGCGCACAGCAACACGGGCATCTCGAGCAAGGGTAGTCGCGCCCGGGTTCGGTAGGCGAATGCGGCTCGATAGTTCAAGTGATAGGTGGTGCCGCCCTTGATGAACTCCACAAAGTGCCTGTGCAGGGCTTGCGGGCTCGCCAGGCCGACGCCCACGCGGGTGCCCGCGGCGGTCCGGTTATACCAGGGCCACCAGAGCGATCCGTCACGCAGAAAATTCCAGGCCCAGAGCAATTGGGTGCCGTCCCAGCTGATCGGCATGGGCTGTACGTAATTCGTCAGGTACTCCTGGCTGTCGGCCTCTGAAAACATGGGCAGGCCATCCAGTATGAGATGACGAACGGCCGCTTTGTGGGCAATAGCCACTTCCATGGCGATCAGCGCGCCCGTTTGGGTGCCGTACAGGTCATATTCCGTCAGCCCCAGCCCGTCGATGGCCTCGCCAATGACCCGGGCGATGTCCCGGATCTCCGGCGTACCGGGCAGCGGCGCAGAATCACCGTTTCCCGGGCTGTCGAAGGTGAAGGCAGGCCGGTCGCTGCCCAGTTCCAGAAGCAGCGGCTCCAAGCCGTAGCTCGATGCCGGTGATGAGTGCAGCAGCACGACCGGCCGGCCACCGTCAGGGCCCACTTTTCGCACCAGCAGCTGGCCCACCGAGGTGTTCACGTAGTCACGCCTGACCAGGTTGGCCATTGGCGTGACTGGGGGCGCGGGCGGGGCGTCCGCCAGGCTCATGGGGGCGAAAAAATCGACAATCCGCGGTACCAGCTCATCCACCTCCTCGATCTGAACCTGCGGCGAGACCTGGTCGACCCGTCCCAGGTGTTTCCGCAGAGAATCGCCGGGTGTGCCACCCAGCAGGGTGGGCACCTGGACACGCTGCAACGCCGCGGGCGCGTTGTAGCGGAAGGCTGCCTGGTAGCCGCGCCAGTAGCCCTCGCCGGCGCGCAGAAAGTCGACGGCCATGTCGTGCAGCCCTTGCGGCGAGCGCAGGTCGCGAGCCATGCGCGCCTCGCCGGTGCGCTCATACCAGGGCGAGAAGATCAGCATCTCCCGCCGCATGGCCCAGGTGCGCACCAGGTGACTGCCGTCCCACTGGGGTTGCAGGGAAGGCGTATAGTTGGCAATACGACTGGCCCGTTCCTCTGGCGTATACAGTCCGATGCCGTCGAGAAACACGCCCGCGACCCGGTCCGGGTAACGCACCCCAAATTCCAACGCGATCTTGCCCCCCGTGTGGGTGCCGTAGAGATGCACCAGGTCGAGATTCAGGGCGTCCAGGGTGACCACAAGCGCGTCCGCGTAGTCTGCGATGTCGGGCTGGTCAATGCCCAGCGCCGCCGACTCGCCGTAGCCCGGACTGTCGATCGCGATAACGGTGTACTGGGCGGAAAGCTGACCGATTAAAGACTCGATACCGGCTGAGCTCCCCGGAGAGGCGTGCAGCATTACGAGAGGCGCCCCCTCCCCGGCACGCCGATAGTGGATGCGCCGCTCCCCGGCGTAGGCGTAGTGACGCTGGATGGTTGCACTGGACCCACCAGCCGCGTTGCCGATGCCCGGCGCTGCGGCAGCGAAACTGGAGGCTGCCATCAGCCCGGCAACCAGCCGGCTGGCCAGCCCGTAGATGAGCGGATCAGTAGTCATCGATGATCGCGCGTTCGTTCCCGCACGCTGCCATAGTTCGAGTCTCCTCGGCTGCTTTCAGCACACCGGCCTGGTTTTTCCCTTCGGCTGTCGGCGTGATGCTGATTCTGAGCGAAGTCCGGTAGGCATTTTCCTGCGACAACCGTCAATGACGACTGGGCTCCCACGAACGGAGAATTGCCCCGGCCCAGCTACTATATACCCTTGCCTGAAGTCCCGCCCGGGTCCGGCTTGAATGCCGTCTATAAGCTATTTTTTACATGAGTTTATATTGATAACTTAATTATTTTATTAGCTATTTATTCCAGAGCGGGGCCCATCCTGATCGCAGGACTGGCCAATGTCGCGGGGGCCCCGGGTGTATATTGGACCTTGTGCTGGTATCCGTCCGTTGCTTCAAGAGAAAGGGGGGTTCACATGTCAAATCTCAATCGTCGTTCGTTCTTCTTGGCTGCTGCGGCGGCCGCTGTTGGCACCGGTGATGCCTCGGGCGCGCAGGATAATCCGCGCGAGGAAGCTGGGAGCGCTGCGTGGCAGCTGGGCACTGGCAAGCAATCGCCCTTTGTGCGCAATGTGCGCGGCAAGATTCTTTACGTCGGCGAAGATGATCAGGAACGCGGACGCGAGTGGTTCAGCTTCAGTTTCCGGGAAGACGGGCAAATTACGCTGCGGGCGTATTGCGAGATTGACGACGCCCGCGTCCAGCGTGACGTGGTCTACACCATGACCGAGGACTTCCGCCCCCTCGACTGCTTCGTGCGTCTACATTCGCAGGGCAAGTTCCTGGGCACCGGATGGGTCCTCGTAGGCGACGAGGAGGCGGAGTGCGAGGTCTTTAATAGCGCCCTGGGCCGCCTGGCGCAGAGGGTGCCGCTGGCGATGCCGCCAGGGAGCCTGGGTGCACACCCGTTAGCCAACGATGCGCTGGTCCTGCCCTCCTACGACCACAGCAAGACAGAACGCGTGCAGACCATTGAGGGAAGGTTGTCCACATCCGAGCTGCTCGATGGCGCCAGCGGGCCCCTGCTCAGCGTGCGCAGACTCGACGTTGAATACGTGGGCCCCGAGCGGGTGACGACGCCGGTTGGGACGTTTGAGGCGCATCACTATCGTTTTCCGCCGATGCCGGACCGGCCCATTCATCCCAGTGGTACGCCTCTGTCTCAGGATGTCTGGGTGACCCATCCGGACTACACCTTCGTCCGTGCCGAGGTTCGTGGATACCTGCGGAACCGAACGGGTTTCGGACGCTACGAACTGGTGGAGTTCGAAGGCTAGTTCAGCAGTCGGCAGGTGCGTGCTGGGAAACGACCTTTGCGCTGCAAAAGGAGCCTGCCTGATGGTGGGTCTATGGCGAGCGGTTCGACCTTGTCGCCGTCCTCCGGTGGCTGGCTTAAGTCGTGGCTGGACTTGGACAGCCGACCTGGGAATGATCACGCCGAGGCCTCGATGAGGCGAATTCCAAGCGCCGGGCGATGAGGCAAAGGGAGAGGAGATTCATGGGCATAAGATTTTTTATTTCATTGGTCGTGTCAGCACTCGCCGGCAACTGCTGGGGCCTTGATCTTGCCCACTACAGCCTCGTGGACCTGACCCACCCCTACAACGAGGACACGCTGTACTGGCCGACATCGCCCTCTCGGTTTGAGTTTAAGAGACTCGAATTCGGCGACACGCCCGGGGGTTGGTTTTACTCCGCCAACACGGTCTGCACCCCTGAACACGGCGGCACGCATTTTGATGCGCCCATCCACTTCTCGTTCAAGGGCCAACCGGTGCACGCCATGGCCCTGGAGAACCTGATCGCCCCCGCGGTGTCCATTGACGTGTCCGCCAAGGCGCTGAAGAACCCTGATTACCGCCTCACGATTCAAGATGTGCTGGAGTTCGAGGCGCGCCACGGGGTGATCGCTGCCGGCACAATCGTTCTGTTGCGGACGGGCTGGAGTGAGCGCTGGCCGGACGCAAAGCGATATCTGGGCGACGACACGCCCGGCGACGCGACGCGGCTGTCGTTCCCGTCCTATGGGCCCGGCGCGGCGCGATTGCTGGTTGAGCAGCGCGAAGTGGCCTTGCTTGGCGTGGATACGGCGTCCATCGACTACGGTCCGTCCAAGGACTTCGCCGTACACCGCATCGCGGCGGCAAGGAACGTGGGCGGCTTAGAGAATCTCAAGGGCCTGGAACAGCTCCCACCCACGGGCTTCACAGTCCTTGCACTGCCGATGGCCATCGAGGGTGGATCTGGCGGGCCCGTTCGCGTGGTGGCGCTGGTGCCAAAGGACTAGGGGGTTCCTATGGTCGCTGATGATGTCCAGCAGCCGTCTCCTGCCCTCTTCCGTGAAAACGCCCACAGCGATCTTTCATCGCTACCCCGCCGGGCACCTTTGCCTCAACACTTAAGCTCACTGGCCCCATCAAGGAGTCCCTGCCAAGGGGTCCTCCTGATTTAAAGCCGCAGATCAAGAATGCTCCAAAAACCTCTATAACGTATTAAGAATCTGTTATAGTGCTTCTTGTCCTGGCGCACATCGGTCGGCGCCAATCACTCCAACCCGCCATATTGCGGGTTTTGGAGTTCAACTTAAATTCCAGCCTGGATCGAGACTTTAGCGGCTATGTGCCGCCATCGTGTCAGGCGGTTTCGGAGTCATTAATCAGTGTTATTTAATCAACTTGGCCTTACGGCCGAATTGTTGCGTGCGGTCGATGAGCAGGGTTACCACCTGGCCACCCCGATCCAGCAACAAGCCATTCCTCTCGTTCTCGAAGGCCGGGATGTACTGGCCGGAGCCCAAACGGGCACGGGCAAGACCGCTGCCTTTACCCTGCCGCTGTTGCAGCGCCTCCAGGAAGGCACCGTCAATCGGCGCCGGATACGGGCGTTGGTCCTCACCCCCACCCGGGAACTGGCCGCGCAGGTTGGCGAGAGCGTTCGTGACTATGGACGGCACCTGCCGTTTCGCACCGCCGTCATTTACGGTGGCGTCAGCATAAACACGCAGATCGACAAGCTGCGTCGCGGCGTTGATGTCGTTGTCGCAACGCCTGGGCGGCTGCTCGACCACCTCGAGCAGAAAACCATTGATCTGAGCGCGGTGGAATTGCTGGTCCTGGACGAGGCCGACCGCATGCTGGACATGGGGTTCATTCGCGACATCCGTAAGATCATGAAGGTGTTGCCGGGCAAGCGGCAGAACCTCCTGTTCTCGGCCACCTTTTCACCCGACATCCGCCGCCTGGCTGCCAGCTTGCTGGATGCGCCGGCCGAGATTCAGGTGGCCGTCAACGGCAAACCCGCAGACGGCATCGATCAGGTGGTGCACCCGGTCGATCGCCAGCGCAAGCGGGAACTGCTTTCGCACAAGATAGGAGCGGAGAACTGGCGCCAGGTGTTGGTGTTTACCAGAACGAAACACGGCGCAAATCGCCTGGCCACTCAGCTCGAGGCTGATGGCCTGAAAAGTACCGCAATCCACGGCAACAAATCGCAGGCTGCGCGGCTTCGTGCGCTGGGTGACTTCAAGTCGGGCAAAGTCAGGGTCCTGGTGGCCACCGATCTCGCCGCCCGCGGGCTCGACATCGAGCGTCTTCCGTACGTAGTCAACTATGAAATGCCGCACGTGGCCGAAGATTATGTGCACCGCGTTGGCCGCACAGCGCGCGCTGGGAATGAGGGGCATGCCGTCTCGCTGGTCTGCGTCGATGAGCATAAGTTGCTCGACGGTGTGGAACGTCTGCTGCAGACGACGATTCGCAAAGAAACCATACCCGGCTACGAGCCGGATCCGCGTATCAAGGCCGAGCCTGTATCCAAGGGCCGGCCGCAGCGGGCCCAGGGAAAGCGAAAGACCTTTGGCAAGAAGCGCTGGCCGTCGCCACCAAACAAGGGCAATTCTCGCCGTCGCCGTTCGTTCGCCTGAGAGAACATCTGCAGGCAAGGGTTATCGGGCTCTCACACTCCAAGTGACAACATAGGGGGTCGGTGACCCTTAGTCACCGACCCTGCCGGGACATTTTTTTAGCCCATCAAGGTCACTGTCCTCTTGAGGGCCAGCCTGGTTTCCAGGTTATCATGACAGGCCTGCGAACAATTAACGTCACCGGACGATGACCAACCGAGCCGCCCTGCCCTCGCATTCGATGCGAGTCCTGATGCTGTCCACCCTTGTGGCATCGGGCTGCACTCAGCTCAAGCCAACAGAGCTTCCCCCGGAGTACACACCGCCGCCGGCACACACGAACCTCTGGGATTCGCTGCAGGCCGCGGCACCGGAAGACTGGCACGTTTTGCTGAATGACGGCCCTGGCGCGCTTGACTGGCGATTGCGAGCCATCGATAGCGCTAGCGACAGCATCGATTTTCAGACCTTTCTCTGGCACTTCGACGCTGCAGGGTCCATGGTCCTCGACCACGTGCTGCGGGCGGCGGACCGTGGCGTCGCTGTACGTATTCTCATAGACGATACGTTCCTGGTCCACGAAGACCAGCTGCTGGTGGCAATCGCGGAGCACCCGAATATCGAGTATCGCGTATTCAACCCCTTCAAACGGCGCTCAGGGGGGCTGGCCACGCGCCAGTTACTCAACCTGGCAGACTTCCGGCGGCTCGACCATCGTATGCACAACAAGGCAATGGTGGTCGACAACCAGGTCGCTATCGTCGGCGGGAGAAATATCGCAGACGAATATTTTGGTCTGGATAAAGAAGCCAATTTCCGCGATCTCGAGTTGCTGCTGGGCGGGTCCGCGGTAGGGCAGGTCAGTCCGGCATTCGATGATTACTGGAACGACCGTTGGTCTGTCCCGATCGAGACGGTCTCTCACATCAAAGCATCCGCGGAGCAGCTGGCTGAAGCGCGGCGCAGCGGTGAACAATTACTGCACGTGCACGAAGAAGAGACGCCCCAGCAGAGGACGGCAAAGTGGCTCGGCGTTCTCGACGCCGCTGATACCGGCGAGGCGATTCTCTACGTCGACGATCCGCCGCAGGACAACCCCAAGAACAGAGATGAAGCACCGATACAGGTCGCGAACGAGCTCGTTCAGCTATTCGACGCGGCCGAGTCTGAAATTGTGATCGTCTCGGCTTACTTGATACCAACGCCGAATCTCGAGGGGGCCGTCGAGCGTGCAATCGGCCGCGGAGTCCGCGTGCGCATACTGACCAATTCCATTGGCTCAAACAATCATCTCACGGCACACAGCGCCTATCGAAACCATATTCAAACCTTGCTCGAGCATGGCGCAGAGCTTCACGAAGTACGCACCGATGCCCGCAACCGTGAGCGTTACATGCTGACGCCCGTGGGCCGAAAGATCTTGGCGCTGCATGCGAAAGCGCTGGTCATCGACGATGACAAGGTGTTCCTCGGCAGCGCCAATCTGGACCCGCGCTCGTTACGCATCAATACGGAGATGGGTTTCCTGGTTGTGAGTGAGCGCTTCAATGAGGCGGCGCGCGTGGCGCTGGAGGGGGACTTCTCGCGCGCGAATGCCTGGTATTTGACCTTACAGGAGGATGGCAGAGTCTTCTGGGTCGCGGACGATCAGACCCTTCAGTCCCAACCCGCTACGTCGTTCATGCAACGTATCGAAGACTGGTTCTTCTCCCATATGCCCATCGAAGGCAAGATGTAAGCTTGGCAGTCCGGTTATCTGCCAGGTTCATGGGCTACAGGATTCGCCCACCCACGCTGATGCTGCCACCGTAACCGCCGCCGTAATAGCTGCCGCTGTAGGAGCTGTAACCGATGCTGCCGTACACCTGCGGCGGCTCGCAGGACGCCAGCCCGCCGGCGCACACCGCCACCATAAGCAGGGCCCTCACCAGTCTCGTCAGTTGTCTACCCTTCATTCTGCGTTCTCCGTCAAGGGCCAGGTTTGCAGCGCGATCCCGGCGCCGGACGGGCCGAGGATAATCGCGACCGAGCCACCAAGCTCGCGCGGCTGTTCCTCCAGCGCAACCCGGCCACCGAGTGCTTCGACCCGCGCAGTCACAGCGGCCGGGTCTTCGACCCGAAGATAGTTGGCCCATACTGGTCGAGCCTCGGCCACGGGATGCTCCAGCACGCCAACGGCGGGCATGTCGCCGCGCTTCAACAATTGGTAGATGCTATCGCCTGCGCCGACGGGGCGGGCTTCGTGAGCCAGGCCAAGGACGCTTGAATAGAACTCGAGTGAGCCGGCTAAGTCGTGGGTCCACAGCTCATTCCAGAGAAAGTCGTTGATGGCCGGCGCGCTGGGCGACGGGTCCCCGTCCCGCGTTTCCAGGAGCGCGAACAACGCGCCCGTCGCGTCAGCATATACGCCCATGGTTCCCCGCGACGGCAGCACTGTAGGCTGGGTCAGCACCTCGCCCCCGCCGGCGCGAACTGCCACCGTCGCCGCTTCGATATCGTCGGTCGAGATCACGGTCATCCACTGCGAGATGTTTTCTTCCTTATCGAGCAGGCGGGCATCGACCATGCCGCCAATCAGCCGACCCTCGTGGCGAATGAGCATGTAGGCATCGTCGCTGCCGAAGCCCAGCGTGATCCCCGGCCTCTCGAAGGTCCAGCCGAACAGTTCGCCGTAAAAACGCCGCGACGCCTCCGGTGTCGTTGTCAGCAGGTCATGCCAGATGACGCGGCCCGCATCGCGATCTCCCGTCGGCGCCTCGGTGACGGCCGGCAGATCCAGATTGAGCGTGCTGCAACCGGCGAGTAGCACGGTCGCCACAGCGAGTTCAAATAGTCTTTTCACTTGAGAAACCCTGGCGGATACCGCCCGCGATCCTACCCTATTTCCCGGCCAGACTCCCGCTGGCGCTTTCTTCTCCGACTAGCAGCCCCCCGTTGGCCCCGCCCCGTCGGAAAAACGAATGGCGCGGCAAAACCCCTGGAAAAAATCAGGACTCCGGAGTCCAGCCGCCGCCGAGCGCCTTGTAAAGCTCAATAATGGCATTGAAGTATTGCCGCAACGTCTGCGACTCGGAAAGCTCGGCGCTGAACAGTGAGCGCTCCGTATCCAAAACTTCCAGATAGCTTGTCACGCCCCCATCATATCGGGCCCGCGACAATAGCGCCGCGCTTCTGGCCGCGGCGACCTGCTTTTCGCGCGCGGCGTACTCCTCGCGATAGGTGCGTACCGCGACCAGCGAGTCTTCGACCTCTCTGAACGCGCGCAGCACGGCCTGTTGGTAAGCCAGCGTTGCCTGCTCAGTGCGGGCCTGCTCGATATCCACGCGACTTCTGTTGCGGCCCGCATTGAACACCGGCGCAAGCAAGTTGACACCGGCATTCCAGAAATCCGAACCGCTGTCGTTTAGATTGGATAAATCGTCGCTCTCGAGGCCGAGCGACCCGGTCAATGACAGGGAAGGCCAACGGGCCGCTTCCGCGATGCCGATACGTGCGGTCTGTGCGGCCAGTGCCGCTTCCGAGGCGAGCACATCCGGACGGCGCTGCAGCAACTCCGACGGCAACCCGGCAGGAATCCCGGGCGCGACCAGCTGTTGCTCCAGCGCGAGGCCACGCGGAATGTTGCCCGGATTTCGCCCGAGCAGCACGCTCAGACTGTTTTCTGTCTGCACCGCCGCTCGTTCGACGGCTGATACGGCAGCCGACGCCACGGCAAGTTCGATCTCCGCCTGGTTGACATCAAGTTTTGGCACCGTCCCTTTCTCGAACCGAGCCTGGATAATGCCCAGGCTGCCCTCCCGCGCCTCCCTGGTACGCTTGGCGATCTCCAGCTGGGCATCGAGATCGCGCAGAACCATATAGGAGCTGGCGACGCTGGATACCAGGCTTATGGTGATACTGCGGCGATTCTCCTCCTCTGCAAGCAGTTGGGCACGGGCCGCCTCCGTAGACCGGCGCAGCCGTCCGAAGAGATCCAACTCGAAAAACACGTCTGCGCTGACACGATAATTTTCCACCGTGCCATCCACCAGACTGCCGGGGAAAACATTTTCACTGTTTCGCGCCCGAGCGCCTCTCGCACTGACATCGACCTCAGGGAACTGGTCTGCCCGAGTCACGCCGAGCCGGGCGCGGAACTCCTCGATCCTTGCCGTTGCAATTCCCAGATCCTGATTTTCCTCCAGCGCGATGCGAATCAAGTTCTGCAACGCCGGATCCTGAAACACCTCCCACCACGGCATGTTGGCGAAGCTCTCGCCGTCCTCCACAGGCTGAATGAACTGTTCCGGAATCTCCAGCTCCGGTCTTTCGTAATCAGGTCCCAGCGCGCAACCGCCCAGAATCATCAGCATCGTCAGTGTGTATCGGCGTCGGCCCATCAGTCGATGGCGCCTTTTACGGGCGATGCGCGTTTGCCAATAAATTTCTCGACGAAAACGAACATCGCAGGCACAACCAGCACGCCGATGATGGTCGCTGTCAGCATTCCGCTGAACACCGTCATACCCATCACCTTGCGGGCCTCTGCACCTGCTCCGCTTGCGATCAGAAGCGGCACCACGCCGAGTATGAATGAGAACGCCGTCATCAGGATGGGGCGAAAACGGGACTTGGCAGCGTCCATCGCCGCTTGGACAGCGTCCTTACCAGCCTGCATTTCCTGGTTCGCAAACTCCACGATCAGGATCGCATTCTTGGCTGCCATGCCGATCAGCATGACGAG
>JBFFHS010000080.1:0-16649 GCA_041556855.1 Gammaproteobacteria bacterium | reverse complement strand
TTAGAACTTGCGTGTAGCCGTTCATCCGTGCCTTTCTTACTTAGCGGTTGGAAAAGCCCGCATCAGACATTTCACCGCCGACAAAGCTAAGACTGGCTGTTAACGTAAATCAACCGCCGCGAACGGCCGTATATGGCCGTTAGCTGCCCGTCAAAATCGCTGATTCTCGCCTAATCGAACGGCTGCTATTGGGAAAAGCTGACCTCCGAATCCGATCAACACGAACATTTGCCTGTCCCGCTAGTTGGACGGTGACCCCCAATGGTTTTCGTCCAATTGATTGGACAGACTATTTCGGTAACTGGAAGCGGGGTCTCCACGGTCTGCGAAATGGGATGAGGTTTCTCTTTTTCCACTCCGCATTCAGGAACGGATCACCGTCCATGTAGTATCGAGCGAGACCCGGCATGTGCCGTAAGAACTCTACGTCTTCAAGAATCAGACAGCAGTCCTCTTCCAGATCAACCACTTTCTTGCCCTTTTCCGGTATTCGATACGACCTACCGTTCGGCATTACTCTGACTCGGTCGAGCGGTTCATTTGGCGGCTCCGGGCCATCACCAACTAACACCGCCTCTTCTTCTTCGTCATCCATATACTCCCCCGGTCGTACCTATCCAATTGATTGGCAGTCGCCTGTTGCGTTGCCATCGGTGGTGCGGTGGACCGAATCCTACACATCGTGCATCATGGTGCGTGCGTAACTGATTGATAGTGCGGGATATGTAGGAAATGCAGGGTAAGCCGAATTTCTTTCTATATCTCTTTTCCCCCCCTTCGCAAAAAGGAATGAAGTTGACCCTACACACCCTACACGTAACCGTGTGGAACAAGCACTTAGCCCTGCCTTCGACTATGCACATACCCTGCATTTAACCTACACCTTGTGGAGTGGCGTCCAATAGCGGCTGGGGGACTTCATCGTCTGGCGTGCGCAATCGAATACCTTTGATAAATATGCCTTTGCTCGTCCGGCGTTTGGATACATTCATCTCAGCGTCGGCGAACAGGTCAATCAGCAAACTTGAAAACTGCTTCAGAGATACGCATTCGTGACCTTTTTGTTGACACCAAGCGACGTGATTAGGGTACAAACGAGATGCATGGTCTCCCAAATTCCCCACCTGTGTTTTGGCCTTCTCATCCAAAATCAGACAATCGTTAGCCCACTCCCCGAGAGGTGTTGATGTGGGAAAATATGCCGCGCCGTTCTCAGAAATCGGTGGCTTGAGCAGCATCGACTCCACCTCATCCGTAGAGAGCGCAAACGACCACGCGGCAATGCCCGGTAACTCCTTGCACAAGCTCTCCAGCAGGCGTGGGTCCCGCTTCTCTGGTGGAACGGTATGAGGGAAGCGGACCATGATCCGACGCCTGCTTATGGCTGAATCGCCACCGACGGGAACAACAGGCAGGTTTCCTGCGACCATCACCAAGCCCTTGAACACGAAATTCTCGCTCTGCTGTACGTACTTTTGCTCGCATCGAATCGGATCGCCGCCCGTCATGGCTTTAAATGTTGCAAGTGACCCCGAATAGGGTTCCGAATCCGTGATCAGCACGAGCCTCTTGTATCGCATCGAAGCCGTTTCGTACCGATTTCGACTCAACTCGCTCAAATCAGTAGTAACCGTATTCTCCGGACCTACTAGCTGACGGGCGAGATTCATCAGGGTCGATTTGCCGCTTGCTGGTGGACCGAACACCTCAAGGAATCTCTGCGTCTGGGAAAAGCCGCGTAGAACGGCGTTCAGCCAGCTCCGAATCAACGGTACATCGGCGGCATTCACTGATTGCTCTAGCCAAGACCGAAACGTCGGGCATTCAGCTTCAGGCAAGAAGTCGTAGGGCAGACGCCAGTTGAAAGCCAACTCTGGCGTATAGGGGACGAGCGTATTCGTCGGAAGGTCTAGAGCGGCGTTACTGAAGGGAAGTAATGATGTATCCGCATTCCACCTCGGCGCGGCCAAATGATGCCGTAGTAATTCGGCCACTCCTTTGAGGTATCGGGACGTAAACTTTTCGACGATGATTTCTAGTCGCAACATCACCGTCTGCTCGATTTCATCGGTCGGAACCGAGGCCCAGATGGTCCCCGTGTACCGGAACCACTGACGAGAACCCCGATCCCACGCATAGCGACCACTCAGGTTCGGCGTAATAATCTTGGCAGCTTCGCTTTCTTTTAGCGCGGCTGTCCGCCCCGGATCGTACTTCGCGCAGCTACCAGCGATCTTCTGGACCTCCGACTCGCACAGAGGTGGGTTACATCGGTCTGCGTTCTCCTTACGAAGGGCTTCAAGAATGTCTGCTCCGGACTTCCCCTTCGACCGCAACGAGCATCCAATACGAAACAGTGACCAGTTACGCTCCCCTTGCGTAATGGTGCCATCAGGGGGTGTGGCAGGTGCCGAGGAGGATGTCTCAATCAGCTCGGCCAACCAATGAGGTGGCTCAGCCAGTTCAAACTCGCCCAGTTTGCGGCCCGGCTGCCATGAATACTCCTTCCCGAACCCGAGCGTGCTCGGGGCAGCAACTACGTAACCGCCTGTACCTCGAACATCCAGCCCCTCGCCGAGCTTTCCAGCGCTGTTCTTAATGTTGGCGTCAGGTGCTCGAAAATAGAGATGCCTCCCACCGCTCGGTGTGATTGCTTGTACTGTCTCCGGGAGCTTCTCGTTCTCTGCCTCCAGTTTTTTGAGCGATGCCTCGCCGTTCTTCGCCCCTTTTTCATCGACATCGAGGACGACGACCCCAGACTCTGGCCCTGTTGCAATGCCGACATTCGCGTGAGGAGTGGCAGACCACCATTCCTTGATCAGCTTCACGTCTTTCGTAGCGTCCTTGCAACCGTGTGAACCGCCAATTGGCTCCTTAGATTGCGGTCGGAGAGGAAAGACCGCAAACCCAGCAGATGCATAAAGTAATGCTGCATCCAGTAGAGTAAGGTTTTCTGACTCGTACGCGTTACTCGTCATCCCGGCAACCCTCTGTAATCTGACGTCGCCAAGCGTGTTCGTCTTCGCGAAGTATCCGGCGTTGCCGTCCTATACGAACAACGGCTGGCATGTCGTCGATACGGCGATAGAAGGTTGCCGCTGAGATGCGGTACTTGGCGCAAAATTCCGTTACCGATAGTGCGTACCGAGGCGTGTGCTCAGGATCGCTGCTTGGGCGGAGCGTTGGGGGCTGAAGAGGACCGGTTGCCGTTAACGGGTCAGGCTGGACTGATTTCTGATTCTTCACGAAGACACCTCATATGTGAGCCTGCCTCCGTGACTGCGGCGAAATTGTTACCTGTTGTAATGCAATAAGTCTTTATGCGCCAGTTTGAAATGTCAACCCGACGAAAAATGTGTTCCAGTATTAGATAGTAGGCGTCTCCGTCTATTAGCTCGGCACTCTGCCTAATCACTTGGATACCGTCGTAGTAGATTGACAAACCGTATTTGTTTCTATCGTTCAGAAAAGGTAAAAAGACGCTCAAGTAATGCCATGAATGATGCGCTCACCGCGCAGCATAGTCGGCATTGGCTTAATACAAAAATCGGCTTTGGTTTTCACGTGTGACAGGAGGCAGTGCGTGCTTCCCGCGTGTCAACCGGGCCGATTTTTTTGTGGCCGAGAAATACGAAACGCAATGCTGAGAAAGTTTTACAGAAGAGCGGACGCCGCAGAATATTTAGGCATGAGCACCTATACGTTCGATAGGCAGGCCCGTCCGTATCTGACTGAAATCCCTATCAGTAAGCAAGGCGTTGCATTCGACCGGATTGAACTTGACGAGTGGGCCGATCATCATAAAGCCGTCAACGGGCGTCCCGGTCGATTGTATGGAGAACGACTATGGGACGAAAAAAGACGCCTGGACTCGTTAAGAGAAGAGGTATATGGCATATCGACAAAAGGATCGAAGGGCAAAGAGTTTGCCAAAGCAGTGGATCATCTGATCTTACAGAGGCAGAACGATTCCTAGCCAGACTTACGGAGACAATGCGGCAAATCAAAATCTACGGGGTCAGGCCGGAACGTTTTTTCGAGGAAGCAGCGATCAAGTTTGTTCAAGAAAATCAACACAAACGATCAATCGACCGAGACATCTGTGTGTTGAAACAATTGATGCCGTTTATAGGTGAGATGCCGCTTCATTGTATCCACCGAGGCACGCTTGATCCTTGGATCGAACACAAGAAGAAGGAGGGAAGAGCGCCGGGCACAATAAATCATGGTCTGAAGATTGTTCGTCGCATTCTGAGGCTCGCTGAGAATGATTGGCTAGATGCGAGCGGCAAGACGTGGCTCGAACGAGCGCCGAGGATTCAAATGCTGCCAGATTCCAATAAGCGGCAGCCTTATCCACTTAGCTGGAATGAACAGCAGAAGTTATTTTCGGCGCTTCCAACGCATTTAGCGAATATGGCATTGTTTGCCGTTAATACGGGCTGCCGTGACGCTGAAATCTGCAAGTTGCGGTGGGACTGGGAAATCAAAGTCCCTGAACTGATGACCTTCGTATTTGTTGTGCCGGGATCATTCGTCAAGAACGGTGACGAACGGCTGATTGTCCTGAATGACATTGCTAAGTCCGTGGTGCAGTCGTGCCGAGGGAAACACCCGACGCACGTATTCACATATAACGGCAAACCGATACAGAGAATGTTAAACAGCTCCTGGTGTCGAGTCAGAAGGGAAGTCGGCCTACCACAGGTTCGTGTTCATGACTTGAAACATACGTTTGGCAGGCGGCTTCGCGCAGCCGGGATCAGTTTCGAGGATCGACAGGACCTACTGGGTCACCGTTCCGGGCGAATGACCACACACTACTCGGCAGCGGAACTGAGCAAACTCATTGAAGCCGCCAATACAGTGTGCGAAAGAGACGGTAGTCGGCCCGAATTAGTGGTCTTGCGGAGGCTTAACGTCAACTAGACTCACGCAAAATTCACGCAAGGGCTTAGAGCGACATATTGGAAACGACGCAAGTCGTTGAAAAGATGGTGGCCAGGGGCGGAATCGAACCACCGACACGCGGATTTTCAGTCCACTGCTCTACCGACTGAGCTACCTGGCCGCCGGTTGGAGCCGGCTATTTAAGCTGCGGCCTGGGTGGCAGTCAAGGCGAGAGGCGATGCACAGACGATAAATAGCGAGAAATACTGGATTTTTGACTCTTGGCAGTGGGCTCGCTACCCTGGCTTGCGAACTCATCACATCCCCACCGGCGCAGTCCGGCCCGGTCTGGAGCCTTGAGTGGGGAATCTCATGGTCACCGCCAAACATCCCGCCCCAAAACCAGTGCCAGCCCGACTCGACGACCGCTACCGCCAGGTCCGGCGGCTCAGCTGCGCGCTCGCCGAACCCCTGCACCCCGAGGATCAGGTGGTACAGAGCATGCCCGAGGTCAGCCCGACCAAGTGGCACCTGGCGCATACCACGTGGTTCTTCGAACACTTCGTGCTCAGCGCGCTGGTCGCCGACTACGCGCCCTTGAACCAGCGCTATCACCATCTGTTCAACTCTTACTATTACACCGTGGGCGACATGTTCCAGCGCCCGGAACGTGGCCTGCTGAGTCGCCCGACGGTTGCCGAGGTGCTGGCCTACCGGGAGCATGTGGATGCGCACATGGCGCGCCTGCTGGCCGAGCGAGGCGATGAGAGGGAGCTTGTTCATCGGGTGGTGCTGGGCCTTAATCACGAGCAGCAGCATCAGGAACTCCTGCTCACAGACATCAAGCATGTGCTGTCCATTAACCCTCTGGGGCCAGCGTATCGGGACGATCTTGCTGCAGCGCCGCGGCGCCCCGTAGAACCCTTCTATTTTCGACCCCGTTCCGGTGGCACGGTCGAGATGGGCGCCCCGGCGAGCGGCTTCGCCTTCGACAACGAGCGGCCCCGGCACCGCGCCTTCATCGCCGAGCACGCGCTGGGTAGCCGTCTGGTCACAAATGGCGAGTACCGGCAGTTCATCGATGACGGCAGCTACGCCGATCCCGGGCTGTGGCTTGCCGATGGGTGGGCAAAGATTCAGGAGTCCAGCTGGAATCGGCCGCTGTACTGGTCTGAGGATTTGCAGCATGAGTTCACTCTGGCGGGCTGGCGGCCCATTGACCCGAATGCCCCTGTGAGCCATGTCAGCTTCTACGAGGCCGATGCGTATGCACGAGCCTTCGGTGCCCGCCTTCCCAGCGAGGTGGAGTGGGAAACTGCCGCAGCCGATCAGGATGTGGCGGGCAATCTGCTGGAGGCAGACTATCTGTGCCCGGTGGCGGCGGGCCCTGACGAATCCCAGCTGTTTGGCGACGTTTGGGAATGGACCGCTTCCAGCTATTCACCCTATCCGGGCTTCAAGCCGCTGAGCGGCGCCCTGGGCGAATACAACGGCAAGTTCATGTGCAACCAGATGGTGGTGCGCGGCGGCAGCTGCGCGACCTCCACCGATCACATTCGCGCCAGCTATCGCAGCTTCTTCTATCCCCAGGATCGCTGGCAGTTTCTTGGTATACGCCTGGCCAAGGACCTCTAGCACTTCACTTCAAGGACAGAAGGCATGGCAAACGAACCCGCGCGCATGGAGATCACCGAGGAGGTCGAACCGGCTTTGAGCAGCGATGCCGCCGACATACTGGCCGGGCTCAAGCTGCAGCAGAAGCATATCTCCCCCAAGTACTTCTACGACGAGCGCGGCTCGGAGCTGTTCGACCAGATTACCGCCTTGCCTGAGTATTACCTGACGCGCACGGAGTTGGGGATCATGCAGGTCCATCTACCGGAGATGGCCCGGCTCATAGGCCCGCGTGTTTCCGTGATTGAGTTTGGCAGCGGCTCCAGCGTAAAAATCCGGTTGCTGTTGAAACACCTGTTGCGCCCGGCGGCCTATGTACCGGTGGACATTTCCGGCGATTATCTGCAAAGCATGGCTGCGCAGCTGGCGGCGGACTTCCCTAATATTGAAATCCTGCCCATTTACACGGATTTTACCCAGCCCTTCGATCTGCCCAATCCGAGGGTGACACCCCGCCGAAATCTGGTCTATTTCCCAGGCTCCACCATTGGTAACTTCACGACTCCTGAGGCCCAATCCCTGCTGCGCGTCATGCGCCAGGAAGCCCAGGAGGGCGGTGCTCTGTTAATCGGCGTGGATCTGAAAAAGGACCCGCGTATCATCGAGGCTGCTTACAACGACGCCGCCGGTATTACGGCCGAGTTCAATCTCAACCTGCTGAGCCGGCTGAACCGGGAGCTGGGCGCCAATTTCGATCTGGCCAGCTTCGAGCACCGCGCCGTATACGACGACATCAACGGCCGCATCGAAATGCAACTGGTGAGCCGCAAGGCCCAGCGGGTCAACGTGGCCGGCACGCTGATACCCTTTGCCAAGGACGAGTACATCATCACCGAGTACTCCCATAAATACAGCCTGGACGAGTTCAAGGCCATGGCCGAGGGCGCCGGGTTTCAGCGCGAGCAGGTCTGGCTCGATAGCCAGGCTCTGTTCTCCGTGCAGTACTTCAGCGTGCCCAAGCGCAGCTAGCCGGGCGGCTTTGCACCGCCGTCCCGCTCTCGTATCATCCCTGCAAAGCACAACAAGCGGCCCGAGCCGCGGCATCCATTCGGCACTACGCGAGGCTCACCATGAGTGAAGAGAAGGTCTATCCGGTTCCCGAGGCCGTGGCCCGGCGCGCCCATGTCACAGACGCAGAGTATCAGCGCCTTTATCAGGCGTCCCTTGACGATCCGGAAGCCTTCTGGGCCGAGCAGGCCCAGCGTCTGGACTGGATGAATCCGTTCACTCAGATCAAGGATGTCAGCTACGCCCAGGAAGATCTGCACATTCGCTGGTTCGCCGACGGCGAGCTGAACGTGGCCGTGAACTGCCTGGACCGGCATCTGGCCACCCGGGGCGATCAGACTGCCATTATCTGGGAAGGCGATGATCCGGCAGATGACGCCCGCATCACCTATCGCGAGTTGCACGAACAGGTGTGCCGCTTTGGCAACGCCCTGCGCGATCTGGGCGTGAGAAAAGGCGACCGGGTCACCCTCTACATGCCCATGATCCCGGAGGCCGCGGTGGCCATGCTGGCCTGCGCTCGCATTGGCGCGGTGCACTCGGTGGTCTTTGGCGGATTCTCGCCAGAGGCCTTGCGCGGTCGGATTGAGGACTGTGAATCCACGGTGGTAGTCACCGCGGACGAGGGCATTCGCGGCGCCAAGGCCGTCCCCCTGAAAGACAACGTGGACAAGGCCATCGCCGGGCTGTCCGCGGGAGCCCGTGTAGATACCGTCGTGGTGGTGCGCCGCACGGGCGGCAGCATTGACTGGCGCGAAGGACGGGATCACTGGTACCACGAGCTCACCGACGAGGCGCCAACACAGTGCCCTGCGGAGGTCATGAACGCCGAGGATCCACTGTTCATTCTCTACACCTCAGGCTCCACGGGAAAGCCCAAGGGTGTCCTGCATACGACCGGCGGCTACCTGGTCTTCGCCTCACTCACTCATCAGTACGTGTTCGACTATCACGACGGTGACATCTACTGGTGCACGGCGGACGTGGGCTGGGTCACCGGGCACAGCTATATTGTCTACGGCCCGCTGGCCAACGGCGCCATCACCCTGATGTTTGAAGGCGTACCCAATTATCCGGATTCCAGCCGGTTCTGGCAGGTCGTGGATAAACACCAGGTGAATATCTTCTATACGGCCCCTACGGCGATCCGCGCCCTGATGCGGGATGGAACGGCGCCGGTGCAGCAAACCAGCCGCGCCAGTCTGCGCCTGCTGGGCACCGTGGGCGAACCCATCAACCCGGAGGCCTGGGAATGGTATTACCGGGTGGTGGGCGAGGAGCGCTGCCCGATCGTTGACACCTGGTGGCAAACGGAGACGGGCGGCATCCTGATCACGCCCCTGCCGGGGGCTACCGCCCTGAAGCCCGGCTCGGCCACGCGGCCCTTCTTCGGCGTCGACGCCGGCATATGCGACCACGAAGGCAACCTGCGCGAGGGCGAGGCCGTGGGGAATCTGGTGATTCTGGATAGCTGGCCGGGACAGATGCGCACCGTCTATGGCGATCACCAGCGTTTCATCGACACCTACTTCAGTCAGTTCGCCGGCAAGTACTTCACCGGCGACGGCGCGCGCCGCGACGCCGACGGCTATTACTGGATCACCGGCCGCGTGGACGATGTCATCAACGTGTCAGGTCACCGCATGGGCACAGCGGAAGTCGAAAGCGCGCTGGTGGCCCACGACAAGGTCGCCGAAGCCGCGGTGGTGGGCTTCCCTCACGACATCAAGGGCCAGGGAATTTATGCGTACGTCACCCTGAACGCTGGTGAAGAACCCAGCGATGCGCTGCACGACGAGCTCAAGAAATGGGTGCGCAAAGAGATTGGCCCCATCGCCACACCGGATTTCCTGCAGTGGGCGCCCGGTCTGCCCAAGACCCGCTCGGGCAAAATCATGCGCCGCATTCTGCGCAAGGTGGCTGCCAACGATTATGCTGAGCTGGGCGATACCTCAACGCTCGCCGATCCATCGGTGGTCGATGAGCTGATCGAGAACCGCCAGAACCGCTGACTGGCGAAAAATCTACTCAGGTACGTAGCCCTCGGGCGCCGCCGAGCCCTCGCCGAAGAAGAACTTCTCCATTTCTTCTTCGAGGAATTTCCTGGCTTTGGGCTCGAAGGGCGTCAGGCGATACTCATTGATCAGCATGGTTTGATGGGCGAGCCAGCGTTGCCAGGCCTGCTTGGAGACGTTTTCAAATATGCGCTTGCCCAGATCGCCGGGATAGGGCACCCGGTCCAGCCCCTCGGCTTCGGTCTTCAACATCACGCAGTGGACTGTTCGGGTCATAGCGTATCCGTTCCGCTCAAGTTGTCGAGGAAAGCACTGATCGGTGCCGGAACACCGACTCGGCTACGGGCGGGTTTATACCAGAGGTAATCGGGGTTCTCCAAAGACTCGATGGGCCGGTCAACCAGCGCAATCCTGACCGGCTCCAGAATCAGCTCAAAGTGGGTGAAGCCGTGCCGAATGGGGTCGGCCCGACGCTCAGTCATCGCCACGTCGCCCAGCAGCTGCTCGCACCATGCCTGGGCCGGCTGCTTATCATCCAGCTCGGGAAAACTCCACAACCCACCCCAGATACCCTCGGCGGGCCGCCGCTGCAGGAGCACTTCCCCCCGCGGCGATTCCACGACAACGCAGCGACGTCGGCGCAGCGGTCGCTTCCGCCGGGGCCGCGGCGCCGGCAGGGCATGCTGACGGCCCGAGCGAGCTGCGCCGCAGTCCGCGCTGACAGGGCACACCGTGCAGGCCGGGCGCCGCCGCGTGCAGACGGTCGCCCCCAGATCCATGATGGCCTGCGTATACGCAGCTACCCGCGCCACCGGCGTATGCTGTTCTGCGAGTTGCCAGAGCAACTTAAGCGTTGCGCTATCGCCCGACCACCCCTCGATCTCATGGAAGCGGCTGAGCACCCGCTTCACGTTGCCGTCCAGAATCGGGTGCCGCTGATCCCGGGACAGGGACAGAATGGCACCGGCGGTGGAGCGGCCAATGCCGGGCAGGCTGGTCATCCCGTGCATCGACTCCGGCAGCTCGCCACCAAAACGCTGCACGATCTCACCCGCCGCCCGATGCAGATTGCGGCCCCGGGCGTAGTAGCCCAGCCCTGACCACAAATGCAAGACGTCATCCAGCGGGGCTCGCGCCAGCTCGTTGACCGTGGGGAAACGCGCCATAAAGCGTTCGTAGTAGGGAATCACCGTGGTGACCTGGGTCTGCTGCAGCATGATCTCGGACACCCAGACCCGGTAAGGTGAAGGATCCTGCTGCCAGGGGAGATCGTGACGGCCGTGCTGGTCAAACCAGCCGAGCAGTCGAGCCGCGAAGGCATCCATGGACCTGGGTTCAGCGCGTGGCGACGGACGGGCCAACGGTCATCTGGCGAGCGAATTCCTCGATTCGAACAACGGCGTCCGCCCCGCCGCGCACGAGGTGTCGCTTGATCATCCAGGGTCCGATAACGGGCGGCACCCAGAAGTCGGGTTCAAGCTCAATGCTGTAAAGCACGTTAGTGCCAGCTTGCTCGGACTCTAACCGCCACTCCGAGCGGGCGTAACGAAAATCGCTGCGGGCGGGGTCTGCGGTGGTGCGAATGAAACCCGGCGCCTCGGTCTCGAGCCGCTCCACCCGCTCGACGCTGCGACAGAAAAACAGCAGGCACCCTTCCAGGCGCGTATACACCATCGGGGTACCGTCAGCGTCGGGCGGTAAATAGCGGCTTTCTTCAAATACGCTGGAGATGCGCTCGAATTGCTGATAGTCCGTCAGCACTTGGAATACCGCCTCCCGGGGAGCGTCCAGATAGGTGCTCGACGTGAGGCGATAACGGCCATCATCGTGGTCGATGCTCACAGTGCGAATGGTTGCGCCGTGCAGCGCCCCGGCGGCGGCGCCCGCCAGCGCCAGTGCCACTATGCTTGCTTTCATAGCTAGAACAGTTTTTTGAGGCTCTTGCGGAGCAGATCCTTCGGATCGTCTGTCTCGCCCTCTTCGCCTTCTTCGTCCAGACCGAGTTTCTCCGTCAGCGCGTCCTTCACCTTGCGCTCCGCCTCCTGTTTGGCGAGCGCTCCAAAGTCTACGCCGACACTGGGGCTGGCCAACGGCCCCTTAATGGTCAGCGGCAATTCGCGGCCGCTGAGATCGGCCACAGCCTCGTCCGCTGCGATTTCGGGCTTGTCCAGCACCGTGGCCGTCAGATCATAGTCCATCTGCTGGGCTACCAGATCGACAGTGCCGGCGCCGGTCAGCGCCAGGAAGGGCAGCCGCGCCTTGAGGTCCTGATTAGTCACGATTCCGTCCTTGACCAGGGCGGTCGCGGACACATCGGAAAACGGCGTGCGCGGCGGACCCTCCGGCGCCGCGGGGGCGGCCGATTTCTTGAACAGCGCCTGGGCCTTGCGCACCTCGTGCCACAGATCCACGCCCTCCCAGGCGCCGTCCGCCAGCGCAAAGGACAAATTGCCGTTGAGCGCCTGCCGCATCTCTCCCAGGTTGCTGCCCAGAGCGCTCAACGTGAAGCGGCCCTCTACCCGGCCGGATACCCGATCCACGCCAGCCAGGTCCGTACCGAGCGGGTTGAGATCCACATTCTCGATGCGTTCATCCAGGGACAGGCGCGCCGCGCTGCCCTCCGCTTTGATGCGAATGTCACCCTGATAACTCCCGCCGTAGAGAGCGGACCTGGGCACCAACCGCACTTGTCCGTTCCCTGCGGTGAGTTGCAGATCCACGTCATCAAAGCGTAATCCCGACAACCGCGCCTCGCCAACGCGCAAGCGCCCGTCCGCCGAGAGAGTCTTGATGACCTCAACGGGCAGGTCCACCTCGTCGATGGACCCGGTATCAGCCGGGGCTGCCTCGCCTTCCGCAGGCGGCGGCAGATAGCGATCGAGATTGATCTGATCCACTGTCAGATCGAACACGATCTTCTCGCCCTGCATGCCCAGAGAACCGGTGAGGGCGCTGTCATCCAGCTGAATGGACACGTCCTCCAGCATCTGCTGCCGCGCCGCCAGCTGAACCTGAGCCTGAGCGCTAACCTTCTGCAGAACATCTGGATCCGCGGTCTCCAGCGGCACGTCCAGCGCTGCCAGCGTGCCCTTGGGATCCGGCAGGTCGATGGCCACGTTGCCGCGCAAGGTGAAATCGTCAATGATCCGGGTGCCGTCGAGTGTGCCGCGCACCGTAAGCCCCAGCAGCGCCAGCTCAAGATCCGAAAGCGCCATGGTCTGGTCGTTGAGGTCCGCGGCCAGCTGTTCAAAGCTGAGCCGAATCTCATCCTCGCCCGCCGGCCAGGCGGCGCCCTCACCGCTGAGCACTATCTCAAAATCGGTGAGCTGATAGGCATTGGCGGCCAGATTCATGCGCGTGTTACCAGCAGCGGTCACACTCACCGCTACCTCGTCCATGGCCAGGTTGAACCCGAGCGACAGGGGAAAGGTCTTGTCGCCGCCGATGCCTGCGGCTTCAAAATCAAAATCCGTGAGATCGAAGCTTTGACCGGCACTCGCGTCCCGCCAGGTGACCACGGCGTCCGTGACGCTGATCCCGGCGATGTCGAGATCGACGCTGGGAGGCGGCCCACTGTCGGCCGCGGGCGACTCTGCCGGTTCGGCTTCGGCGGCACGACTCAAGTCTTCCCAATTGCTCACGCCCGCCGCGTTGCGGGCAAGATTCAGCTCCAGCCCGGTCAGAGTCGCCTCGCCGATGGCCACCTTGCCGCTCAAGAGGGGCATGATCTGAAGACTGAGCGCCGCGCCGTCGATGCTGGCAAAACTCCGATCCCCAAAGCCGGCGGCGTTACTCAAGGACGCCGGGCCGACGCCAATCTTCAACCAGGGGAAAACCTTAAGCTCCAGGTCGCCCTCCAGAGTCAGCGCACGGCCGGTGCGGTCCTCCACGGCCTTGGCAATTTGGTCTTTGTAGTCGTTGGGATCAAACAGCAGGCTGACGGCAACGCCGACCAGGACGAAAAGCGCGACGACGGCACCCAGTATGATGCCCAGAATCTTCAGCGGACGGCCCATAACATGCGGCTCCAAACAGCGGGTGGATCATCCTAACAACATTATCCGCCCCAGGCATGGCCAGTCATTGTGATCCTGAGTTACAGCGCACTCCGCCCAGGTCCGCAGCCTGGCAGCCGTTGGACCAACCAAGGCGGCGCCGGAGACAGACGCTGCCCGGCCAAAACAACCGCGAGGGCCGCCAGCACCCGGAGTTGTTAACAGCCGTCGGTCAGAGCGACCACGGCCGGATTCTGGCCCGGGGCCACGGGCGCGTAATAACGGACGCTGCAGCGGGTGGGGTCAGCGGCCTCGGAATGCAGCCAGCGGCCGTCGGAGAAGGCGAAGCTGGGCCAGTCCGCGACCGTGCCCGCGATGCTGGTTTCGGTTGGAAAGCCATGTTCCAGGACCAATCGGCGGCCGCGAAAAATGATGTCTGCCGGCTTACCCTGACTCAACCACATGCCGTGACTGAGCTGGGCAGCGGCACGCACGCTCTGCGCCAGCGCCTCACTGTCCTGTCCCCGGGAATCCTCCTCCAGCGCCTTGAAACGCGGCAGGGCGACGACGGCCAACAGGCTCAACCCCGCAACCACGACCAGCAGTTCAATGAGGGTCATTCCAAAGCTGTGGGCATTTGCCGGTTTGGGCATGGTGCTGGCGTCTCGGGTGCGCAAGAGTTGACTAAATATCGCCCCGGGCACCGCTGCAGTCTGTTAAATGGGTCACGCCCTGAGGAAATAGTGAGCTGGCTGCCGGACGGCTGAATTCACGGCGGGGGGCCGCGCCGCTCGGTGACGCCCGGGTGCCTAACCACATCCCGGTGTCCCCGGAAGATGAGCCCCCCAGCTGGCCACTTGTTCATATACCGCCCCAGTCCAACTTGGCAGTTTGGCTGCCATGCTGCGGCGTCCGGGATTCTCTACCTGCTCGCTAGGTGGTGAGGGTCAGCACAGCGATAACGCCGTAGAGGAAGGGAAATGCGAGTCGCGTCCGACGCGCCAGGCGTTCCGCGGCCTCCTCTCGCCCGTTGCTGGCCCGCCGAATGGTGGCAACGGCCGCGGCCAGGGAAACGAGAACGAGCAGCGTTGAATAAAGAACGAAACGATCCGCATCGGTGAAATAGGCGATTCTTGGCAGAGTCAGTCGAAAACTGACGCCGAAAGCAATCAGCGAGAATACCGCCGCGCTCGCCGTGCCCATGCGAGCCGGAACCACGTCAACGGGCAGCCAGTGCGCCATCCAGGCGAGAAACAGGATCAGCGTCATCGGCAGGGCCAGTGTGAAGATATAGTAGGCCCACTTGCGGTCGGCCGTGACCGCAAATGTCAGTCCGGAACCGCCCCGGCCGCCTTCCTTGAGACGATACACGTTTGGTTCCGGTTTGAGCACGGCGTACGTCCACCCTTCCTCGCTGAAGCTATCAAGCCGCGCCACCAACTCGCTGTCATCGGAGTACACGATCTCCGCGGGAGAGTACTCGTATGACACGAGCTCGATGGGAAGACGCTGCGTATCAAAGGGAAAGTTGCGGAGCTGGAGATCCACTGCTAACGCCCCGGCAAGCCTCTGGCGGACGATCACATTCCCGCGACGATCCACATTTGCTACCTGTGGCAACAGCGTATCCAGACCACGATCATTGGCGATGAGAAGTCGCGGCATCCAGATGTCGCTAACCGCGAATGTCCGCAGTTCAACAACGCCATCACCATCCGCCGCAAGCCTGGGATCCTGCCATTCGAGCTCGACGAAGATATCGACCGTAAATAGCTGCTGACGATCGTCGATATCGCTAATGTCCACCAGCCCAAGGCGCACTGTTATCTCGTCCGGGTTGCCGCCCGCGTTCGGCCGCGTGCCGGTTAGATCGCTGATGGGAGCAGCCGACTGGGCGTGCGCGGTTGCGGCGCAAACGACGAGTAGGAAGGCGACGTATGCTGTCTTCATAATTGACGGAGATGCTAGAGCGCAACGAGCCTGGTCACTGCCCCGAAAATGGAGCGGGCGACGGGAATTGAACCCGCATCATCAGCTTGGGAAGCTGAGGTTCTACCATTGAACTACACCCGCCAATCAGGGAGGTACGTCTCACCTGGGCCCGGCTGAGCATAAAAGTGAGCGTACTCGGATTCTAAGCGAATTCTGGGCGCATAGAGAAGATATCAAGAAACCTTGCCTACCACCCTGGCAACGTGGTGACTGGTAAATCTCACTAGGCATTCGCCGCGAACCGAATCTTACGTACATTCGAGAGGTTCGCAGATTTCTTCGCCTGCCAGAGGTCATAGTTGTCCTGCATAGCCAGCCAGCTCTCCGGAGACCGGCCAAGTGCCTTTGACAGGCGCAGCGCCATCTCGGGGCTCACAGCACTGCGCTCGGCAACGACACGCGCCAAGGTGGAGGCAGCGACGCCCAAATTCTCAGCCAACGACCTGATACTCAAATCAAACGGCTCGATATATGTCTCCCGGATAAACTCGCCCGGATGCGGTGGATTATGCATAGCCATCAATGCTAGTCCTCGTAGTCCAACACATATACGTTGCCGTCTCTAAGCTCGAAGATAAGTCTCCAATTCCCGCTGACCCAGATCGACCACCGGCTCTTCGCCCGCCCTTTGGGCGGATGCAGCCGATAACCAGGCACATCCATATCGTCAATTACCCGAGCGGTATCCAGAGCTGCCAGTTGTAATCGAAGTCGGGCCGCATCTTTGGCCTGGATACCGGACTTGCTTCCTGTCTCGTAGTAGCGCTTCAGGCCTTTATGCTTGATCGACTTGATCACAGGCAGAGTATAGCGCGTTGCGCATCACGCAACAATTGCTGTATTTAGGAGTTTCTTTAAAGAATGAGCAAACCAACCCTGGTCGTGGGCCGATCCTTCGAGCGACCGACTAACGCGACGGACTCAGAACCTCGAGATCAAAATTCGGCGTTGGTTTCCGAGCACGACTGTTATGGCCATATCGAACCTTGCCAGCACCTTCCCACTTGCCGATGTATAAAGCGCAACTGGAACCTTCAATATCCAAGTAACCAGCTGATCTGGGCAATCGCCATGA
>JBFFHS010000079.1:0-16687 GCA_041556855.1 Gammaproteobacteria bacterium | reverse complement strand
CCGACCAAGCAACAGCAGTATTGTCAGCACCAGTTTCAGCGCAGGCGCCGGCTGGGTATTCGAGCCGGCAGCGCGTCTACAGGGCGAGGTATAACAAATGCATGCTGTCATAAGAACCTACTCAGGGCCCGGGGCGGCCGAACTCATCGACTTGCTGGAAGCGCGCAAGGATGAGGTGGAGCAACTGATCCGCGCGGTCAACGGCTTAGTCAGCTACTCGCTCATCCGCAGCGATGCTGGCGGCGCCACCGTCACCATCTGCCAGGACAAAGCGGGCACGGATGAAAGCGTGCGAGTCGCGCGGGACTGGGTACTGGAGAATGCGGCCGACATCGGTGCCGCGCCACCGGCAATTTCCGAAGGCCCGGTGATTCTGCACCTGACCTGAGCAGCCTGGGGCGGCCGGCTACTGATCGCCCCCAGGCATGCCCGGGGGCGACGCCGGATCATACGTTTTCACGAACGCGGCAGTGGTCACGGGCCGCTGCGCGGACGGTACGCAGCGCGGGTTGGTGCGCAGCGGCTAACGATCGTTTCTTGCTGATCGATCGCAAAGATTGCCGCGACGCTCTGCTGCGGCGCGACGACCGCAATCGGTCATGATTGCCGATCAGCCCTTGCGGGCATGGACCACGAGAGCCCGCAGCGGCATCTCCTGTCCCAGCTGGTCCTCGATCGCGGTGGCGATGGCGGCGCGCACCGCATCGGGGTCGCCGCCGCGGACGAGCACTTCATCGTACAGCGGATTACCGAATACCAGTCCCGTTGCAAAGTCGCGTGATGAAGGGATCTTGGCAGTCAGCGCCACAGGCTCCACGGTCACGTCGGCGAACCCTGCCCCGGAAACCGTTTCCTGGATTTCGTCCGCGTCATGGTAATGAAACGGCACCTTGTAAAAGCCCGGCGGATCATCCGGGAAGAACGCGGTGACCACTTCGTGGGCTAACTCCGCGAAGGGGTTCTCCGCCCAGGAATCCCACACGTTAAAGACGTAGCTGCCCCCGTCCCGCAGGACGCGATGGGCCTCGGCAAAGGATTCGGCTTTGTCCGGAAAGAACATGACGCCGAACTGGCACGCAAGTGCATCGAAGCTTTCATCGGCGTAGCTCAGTCGGGTTGCGTCTACCTGCTCAAAACGGACTCGTTCCTCGGGCGTGAACTTGGTTTGGGCAACTTCTAACATGGGCTCATTCAAATCCGTCGCCACCAGCTCGCAAACGTCGGCCAGCAGGTTGCGCAGCTCGCGGGTGACGATGCCCGTTCCCGCGGCAAGTTCCAGGACCGTTGCCGGATTGAGGCCCGCGACCCGCTGTGCCAGGTCGGCAGCGAAGCCCGTGAAGATGTGTGGCCCCAGGCCCGCATCGTAATGAGTAGGGATTGAGCCCACGAACTGGGCGGCATTATTCGTCACGGCATGGCCCCTGATGACCCAAGGATCAACTTACCACAGCGGCTGCCGGCAACGGGCACATCGAACAGCGCCACGCCCGTGGCCAGAATCAGGGTGACCTGGGCCAGTCCGATCAGAATGTAAGGGGTGATCTTGCCCAGCATCAGTTCCACGTTGCGGCCGAAGCCCGTGGCGGCCCCGCTCAATCCACTTTGGGCCTCGGCTGGCGTGTATATCGGACGTCTGTTGATCTAACCTCCACCTACATCGTTGGTGATCGGGTGAAGTGGATGAGCAAGGCATTTGCTGCGCCGAGCTTTACGGGCTATCGCGTGCCCTGGCCCATGGAAGGGGAGATCCATGACGTGCCCGTGGTTGGCACGCTGCCCACCTGGATCAACGGCAGCTACTATCGCACCGGGCCGAATCCCCAGTTTGTCCCGCGCGGCCGCTATGCCAGCTGGTACGACGGCGACGGCATGGTGCACGGTTTTCATTTTCGCAACGGGCGCGTGGACTACGTGAACCGTTGGGTGCGCACGGAGCGCTTCCGTATGGAGCGGGCCGCCGGGCATGCCCTGTTCGGGACGCTTTATGAACCGGACAGCGGCGACCCCGCGGTGGCCGATCGCAGTCGCAACGCGGCCAATGCGGCGATCGTTCGCCACGGGGGCAGGCTGCTGGTGACCTGGGAAACGGGGCTGCCCCACGAGCTGGATCCGCTCACCCTTCAGACCCGCGGCCTCTGGGATTTCGGCGGCGCTGTTCCGTGGGACATGATGGCTCATCCCAAGGTCGATCCGGTGAGCGGCGAGATGCATTTGTTTGGCCGCACCGCTCCCCACCCGGAGCCGGGCAAGACCACCTATCACGTGGTGGGCTCCGACGGACAGGTCGTGCACACAACCGAGATTGACGTCCCCTACGACAGCATGACTCACGACATGTTCATGACCGAGGACTATGTGGTGCTGGGGGTGTTTCCCGTGTGCTACGACGCGGCGCGGGCGCGGCGCGGCGGCCCCTATATTGCGTGGGAAGCTGATCGCCGCGCCTTTCTGGGTGTGCTGCCCAAGGGGGCCCCCGGCCGCGACATGATCTGGGTCGAGTTTGAACCCTGTTTTGGCTCGCACACCATGAATGCCTACCAGGAGGGCGACACCATCGTCTGCGACACGATTCGCTATCGGCGCAACATGCTGTTCCCAGACCCGGACGGCAGCTGGGACTTCGCGCCGACGCCGCCCAGCCTTTATCGTTGGCGCATAAACGCGGCTCGCGACAGCGTCACCGCGGCAGCCTTCGACGACTCCAGCGGGGAAATGCCGGGTATGGATCTGCGCTTCTGCGGGCGGCCCTATCGCCACGGCTTCAGCGCCGGTTTCACGGAGCCCGGGGCAGACTTTCAGACCCTGTTCCACTACGACTGGCAGACCGGTCAGCGGGACACTTACTCGCCCGGTCCGGGCTTCTACACCCAGGAGCCGGTATTCGTGCCGCGCACGCCGGATGGGCCCGAGGGCGATGGCTACCTGTTAGCGCTGCAATACGATGTGGCCCATGACCGCTCCGAGCTGCTGGTGCTGAAGGCCCTGGATCTGGCGGCCGGCCCCATCGCGCGGGTCCAGTTACCCCATCGCACGGGCTCCGGGCTGCACGGCGCCTGGTGTCCGGCCTAGTCCTCCTGGCTGCTGGCAGCGGCGGCCGGTTTCAGCCGTCGGCGCAGCACAGTGGTGAGCAGTAGCAGCGCCAGCGCGGGCACGATCCACCGCGTGGCGTTGACTTTGCCTGCCAGGGGCAGGTTCAGGGCCAGATCCAACGGATCGAAACCGAAGGTCAATCCCAGCACGTTCAGCTCTATGCCCTCGCCGGTTGCCGCGAGCACGCCCAATAGACCCAGGACGCTGAGCTGATAACCGGTGCCGCTGGGAGAAGCCGCAACGAGGCGGCGGCCCAGATAATCCTTGCCAATGGCGGTGGCGGGCAGCTCGGCCTGTAGCTCCGGCACCTGGCGCAGAATGTGGGCTACGAAGGTATTGGAGTTGGGGCCCGGCCAGACCCGGTACTCGCCGGCGTAGGGGTAGCTGTTCGCCGCCGCGACGATTTTGTCGATGGCGAGCTCGGCCTGAGGCCCGCGCAGTTCGGCGATCAGCTCGGGCGGGTTGCCGAACCAGCGGCCGTCCGGGTGCCTGTGGCTCACCACCACCGAGCTGGGGTCGCGGCGCAGCCGCCAGCCATTGACCTCGTACACCGTGTAGCGCAGCGCGTTCGGCGGCTTTGCGGCGACCCAGGTGTGCACGCCGAAATACCCGCGCCAGCGAACGGCCCGGGCGCCGTAGACCTGCACCACCGCTTCGGGCGTCGTACCCGGCGCGGGCGCCAGCCCCACGGGTTCCCTGCTGGCGGTGCGCCAGTCCTGGGCTTGGGCAGCACCGGCAACCAGAACGGCGCTACCAACGGCGGCAAGCACGCAGCAGAGCGGAGCGCAGCGGAGTATCATCGGTGGAAAGTAAACGGGCCGCGGCGGCAAGACAAGCGGTCCACGGGGGACACCAATGAGAACGACGACGCTAGCGCTGATTTGCTTGGCAGGCCTGCTCGCGGGCTGCAGCCGTGAACAACCCGGTTCGAGTCCGGCACCCCAGCCGGAAACCGATGCTGAACTGGTTGCCCGTGCGGCGGCCCCACTGTTCGAAGGCATGGGCAACTATCACCGGACCATCACGACCGCTGATCCTGGGGCCCAGCGTTACTTCAATCAGGGCATGGTCATGGCCTTCGGCTTCAATCACGCTGAGGCGATCCGCGCCTTTCGAGCTGCTCAGCGGCTGGATGATGGGTGCGCCATGTGCTTCTGGGGCGAGGCGTTGGCCACCGGACCGAATATCAATGTGACCAGCAAGGGCAAGGTGGTGATGTCGCCCGAGGAGCGCGTCGCAGCCTTTGCAGCCATCCAGGAGGCGCTGGCCCGCAAGGCCAATGCAACCGAGGCGGAACGGGATCTGATCGACGCGCTGGCGACCCGTTACAACGGGGAGCCGGACACGGCCCGGGAACCCCTGGACATCGCCTGGGCCCGGGCCATGGGACAGTTCGTGGCCAAATACCCGGAGGATGACGATGCGGCGGCCATTTTCGCCGAGGCCTGGATGAACACCATGCCCTGGGACTACTGGTCGGCTGACGGCGCGCCCAAGCCTGAGACCGTTGAGGTCATCGCCGCGCTGGAGGCAATTTTGGACCGCTCGCCCAACCATCCGTTGGCCCTGCATTTGTATATCCATGCCGTGGAAGCCTCATCCAATCCCGCCCGCGCCGAAGCCGCTGCAGATCGGCTGGCCCACCTGGTGCCAGGTTCGGGGCATCTGGTGCATATGCCGGCTCATATCTACTGGCGGGTGGGTCGTTATCACGATGCGTCTGAGGCCAACGTGCGCGCGGCGGCGGTGGATGAGGCCTACATTGCCCAGTGCAATGCCCAGGGTTTTTATCCGGCGCTGTACTATCCCCACAACATCCACTTTCTATGGGCCGCCTCCAGCATGGAGGGGCGCAGCGAGGTCGCCATCGAGGCGGCGCGTAAGGTGGCCGGGAATGTGCGCATGGAGCAGATCGAGCAGTATCCCACGGTGGAGTTTTTCAAAACCATTCCGCTGCAGGCTCTGACTCAGTTCGGCCGCTGGGACGAGCTTCTAGCAGAACCGGCGCCGCCCTCTCAGCTGGACTACAGCACCGCCATCTGGCACTACGCGCGGGGTACCGCCCTGGCTAACACAGGCGACCTGGAGGGCGCCAAAGCGGCGCGCGCCGCGCTGGCGCCGTTGCGGGACTCGGTGCAGGTCAGTTTTCTCGACAGCGCCGACTATCCGGCCAGCATGCTGTTGAGCATCGCGGATGAATTGTTGCAGGGTGACATCGCACAGGCTGAGGGGAACTTCGCTGTCGCTATTGCTCATTTCGAAGCGGCGGCGGCAGTCCAGGATGAGCTGCCGTACACGGAACCGCCGTTTTGGTATTACCCCACGCGGCAGTCACTGGGCAAGGCGCTGATCCTGGCAGGACGGTATGCTGACGCGGAACGCGTATATCGTCGCGACCTGGATGACTATCCCCGCAACGGCTGGTCCATGTACGGGTTGATCCAGAGCCTGGAAGCTCAGGACAAGGCGGGCGAAGCCGCCCGGGTTCGGGAGCAGTTTGAGCAGGTCTGGGCCCGCGCGGACGTGGCGTTGACCTCCTCGCGAATCTGACGGGCGCGGCGCCGTCAGCAGCGCAGACCGATGACCGGTCTGGAGCGCGGTTATGCGGCAACGCGCCACGGTCGCGTTCACTATCGCCGTGGCGGCCGCGGCCCAGCGGTGCTGTTGCTGCATGCAACGCCGCGCTCGTCACGATCCTATCTGGGGCTGTTTCCCTACCTGGCCGCGCGTTATCAGGTGGTCGCACCGGACACGCTGGGTTTTGGCCACTCCGATCCTTTGCCCGCCAAGGCGACTTTGGGGATGCTGGCGGACAGCCTGGTGGACGTGCTCGATCACCTGGGGATTGCGCAGACCGCGGTTTTCGGCCTCCATACGGGTAACAAGATAGGCGCGGCCTTAGCGGCCGCTCACCCGGAACGGGTGAGCCGGTTCATTCTCTGCGGGATGACCCATTCCATCATCCCGGATGCCCGCCAGCGGGAGGCGGCTATTCGCGCCATCCTCGCGGCTCATCCCATCGATCCGGCAGCCGTGCTGGCGCCCAGCGAGCGTCAGGATCGTCGCGACGGGGCGGCGGGTACCCGCGCCATCTATGAGGCCAACTATAGCTTTGACCTGGCGGCGACTCTGGGGCGTCTGTCCATGCCAACGCTGGTGCTGGAGTTGGTGACGCCAGCCGAAGCACACCTTGGCGAGCAGGCGGGCGCGCTGGCTGCGCTGATCCCGGCAGCCACGGCGCGCCTGCTCGAACGCAGCGATCGGGATGTGCTGGAGCGGGCGCCGGCCGAGCTGGCGGCTGTGATCACCCGTTTTCTTGGGGCGTAGCGGGCCAGCCGGAGCGCAGGTGGAGATCCCGCTGGGGAAAGGGGATCTCGATCCCGTATTCGTTGAGCTTGGTTTCCAGCGCCCACAGGTAGGCAGCCCGGGTGCGGGTCGGGCGGCGGGCGCCCTGCCGATTGACCCACACCAGGAGCAGGAAGTTGAGGCTGTTATCGCCGTATTCCACCAGCCAGATGTCCGGCTCGCGGCCCTTCATATGCGTGAGTGTGTAGGGCACTTCGGCGGCCGCTTCCAGGGCGGCCTTCTTCACCAGCTCTTTGTCGCTGCCATAGGCCACGCCGAAAGGAATGCGCACCCGCAGGATGTGTTCGCCAAGTGTCCAGTTGGTCAGCCGATTGCTGACGAATTCTGAGTTGGGCACGACGATGTCGATGTTGTCATTGGTGTTGATCAGCGTGCTGCGCACGTTAATGGCCTTCACCGTACCCGTCAGCCCCGTGTCCAGCTCGATGTAGTCGCCGACCCGCAAGGTATGCTCGAACAGGATGATCAGGCCGGAGACGAAATTGCTCACAATGGACTGCAGGCCGAAGCCAATACCGACGCTGAGCGCGCCGGCCACCAGCGCCACGTTGCTGAAGTCCAGGCCAATGGAGGACAGGGCGATGACGACCGCCAGAATGATGATGGTGTAATGGGTCAGGCGGCCAACGGTATACAGCGAGGCCTGGGTGCCGCTGGATTCCTGCTCGCTGAAGCGCAGGATGGCATGGCGCACGCCGCGGGACAGCAGATACGCCAGCGTTAGGATAATAAGCACCCGCAGCACGTCGCCGCCCGTCACCGGCGTCTCGCCGACCGAGAACAGGGTGTAGTCCGTCAGACCCGCAATTCGCAGGGCGAGGCTACGCACCTGACGGCTGGCACCGGTCAGCCAGGACCGAAAGCGCCCGGAATATCTGGCCAGCGCATTATCAACGGCGCGCCGCAACAGGCCCAGGTCGGCCACCGCGGAATCCAACTCGGCGACCAGGCCGAGTGTCTCCTGGGCGGTGCCCAGCCGCTGGTCCAGCAACCGGCGTGACGCGCGGTCCAGGCCCTCGCGATTCGTGCTCTGTACCGCAAGCAGCTCGTCTTCCGTGTCCCGCTGCCACTCGGGCTCGCGCTGGTTGATGCGCCGCACCAGCTCCGACCAACCCAGCGCCTGCTCTTCCAGAATGGCGAGATCCGGATCGGTATCCAGCTGCAGTTCCGTCCACCAGCGGATGGCCTGGTCCCGAGCCAGGCCGGCCTCAGCCAGCGCCAGCGCGACCTCGGCGCGCACCACTGTTTCCTGCTGCAGACGCTGCTGGGAGCGGCCCTGTGCCGTATCCAGGTCAAGGTCGATGGCGGCCACCTCTGCAGCCCGCAACGCTTCGCGGGCTTGTGCCACCGCGGTCTCGCCGCGTGTCACTTGCGCTACCAGCGCCTCCATGTCCGTTTCGTCAGCCGCGGCTGCGAGTTGGCGCAATGCCAGTTCCACCCGCTCGGCCGCCGCGTCGGCGGAGCGGGTGGCCTGCTCATAGCTCTGAGTGAGCAGTTCCAGGCGCCGGGTCGAGATGGCCTGGGCCGAGCGGGCCTGGACCAGGCGCAGACCGGCGAGCCAGCGCTCGTCCCCGGCCGCAGCATCCACATAGTCCTTAAAAGCGGCGTCCCGCCGGCGGGCGGCGCCGTTACGGATGCGCTGCTCCCGTTCGACCTCCTGTTGCTCGGCGGCAGCACCTGCGCGCGCATCCCGCGCAGTAGCACCCAGCCGGAGCAAATCCTCAACCGCATAACTCTGCGCGGCGGGCGGCAGTTCCTGGAGGGTGAGCTCCGGGTCCTCTAACAGTTCCAGATACGCATTGAGGTTATCCCGCACTGCCTCGAGCATGGACTCGGCCAAAACCTGGTTGGGCGGGGAGAGCTGAGCGGTGCGCGCTGCAATATCGGCAAGGAACGCGGCGATGCGCAGCTCAACCTCGTCCTGGGTGCCCTCGAAGAAAGTCCACCACCTGGAATCCAGCGAGCCCAGCTGGGGTGGCGGTGGCGCGGTTGTCTCGTCGGCTTCCTGAGCAGTACCGGCAAAGCTCAAAAGGGCGGTCAAAAACCCTGCAACAAAGCTAGTCGTGCGCCGCGTGTCCATTCACGGGGACTATAACCCGTGCAGCCGGTGCGACATAAGTCAGATGAGTAAGACCCGCAGTCAGCCTGCATCGGCTTGTTGGTTTGACAATAGCCTGGTCTGCAACGCTAGCTGGCGGATCTGGTATAGAATTCTTATCTCAAATAACAACGACGATGCCGACCGCCTGCGCTGGCCGAAGAGCGATTTCAAGAAGAGAGGGTCAGGACATTACTCTTCGCGGCCACGCAAAGGCTCGGGACCGGCACCTCCCGCATGGCTAGTAAGATTACGGATAATGACAGGCCGGACGTCGGGGACGAAGAACCGTCACCCCAACCGCTTGATGCGCCCGTGGCGCAGCCGCTGAAGTTGCTGGAAGCCAGGGTCAACGAAGTTCAGTCCCGCTGGCATGCGGTGGAACAACAGCTGGGCGAGAAGGACCGGACTATTGCCGACCTGCGCATGGACCTGGAAGCTCGCGCCGCCATCATTAAACGCCTCGAAGCGACTCTGGGCGAGGCCGTCGCGGCTCGTGACTTCGCTCGGGATGCCAACGCGGCGACCCAGGCCGAGTTGTCTCACTTGGAAGACCAGCTCAAGCAGCAGAGCGATCAGCTCTCCAGCTATCAGGAGCAGCTGAGTGCCGCCACCGGCGAATACCAGCTGTTACAGGACGAGCTGGGTAATGCCTATGGGGAGATCCAGGAGCTACGCTCGGATCTCGAGCAACATCCTGATTCGGATGGGATTGTCGATCGGAGTGGCGCCGGCCGGGGAGCCGTAGCTCACGCCGTGACCGATCTGGAGTCCTATATCCAGGAGCGGAAAAGAGACAAGCCGCAGCCGAGGGACGAGTCGGTGCAATCTGCCGATTCGCCGTCCAAGTGGCAGCAGCGCATGGCGGACCAGGAGGCGCTGCTGCATGCCGAGCGCGAAAATACGGCTCGGCTGGATGCTCAGAACGAGGTGTTGGAAAGTCGCTGCGCGGACCGCGAAGAGACCATCGCCGTGTTGCAACACAAGCTTGCAGGACGCATGGCTGAGATCGAGGCCGCTCGGGAAGAGTCGGCAGAGGCAAAGGCTCAGCTGGGTGAGCTGGAAGATACCATGGCGGCTCAGGTGAAAGAGATTCAGCAGCTGCGGGGCAGCATCGCCCAGCGGGATGACGCCATCCAGGGGCTGGAGGAGGCTCTCGACAGCGAGACCCGGTTGACGACTGAATTCAAAGCACAGCTTGAGGAGCAGAGCGCCCGGGTCCGGGCTGCGGAAGCCAGGCTGGCGGAGAAGATGGGTGAAACCCGGGAGCTGGAATTGCAGTTGGCAGGGTTGCGGGACCGGGTCAGCGAGGCGGAAGCAGATCTGGCTGAGCGGACTGCTGAAATCGGCACGCTGGAACGCACCGCGCAGCGCACCGCAGAGACGCTTGCGGCCGCCACTGGGGATCTGGAGCGAGCCACTCGGGAGGCCGACGAGCTCAAGGGCGAGTTGCGCGCCGCTCGGGCTTTGCATCAGGAGCTGGAGGAGTTGGTTTCCACCACTCAGGTGGACCGGCGGGTCTTTGAGGCCGAGCTGGGCGCCCAGCAGCTCTTGATCAACGAGTTGGAGCAGGATCTGTCCCGCCAGCAACAAACGGTCGGGCGGCTGGACAGCAGCGTGGCGCGCATCGCCAAAATTGCCGCCAGTCTGGAAACACTGGATCGGCAGATGGCCAGCAGCACTTCGGCCCCGTCAGAAGAGCAGCTGGTCCCGGCTGTAGCGAGCAGCCCGAAGCCGTTTGTGGCCGTGGAGGGCAAGCGCTATCCGCTGGACAAGCCCGTGGTCACGCTGGGCAGGTCCCGGACCAGCGATATCCATTTGCAGACCATGTTTGCCAGCCGTCTCCACGCCAGGCTGCTCGTCCAGCCTTCCGGTGAGGTCACCATCGAGGACCTGGCCAGCCGCAACGGCGTGCGCGTCAATTCCCAGAAAGTCAGCCGCCAGGTCCTGCAGCACGGGGACAAGATCCATATCGGGGAGCGGGAGTTGGTGTTCTTTGCGCCAGAGGCGGCCACGGGCGCCCACGACGGCTGAGCGGTCATTCGCACCCGCGCACACGATGAGTGGCGCATACCCGACGTGACCCGACAATCGTGTGGAGCGGGCGATCTGGGGGGCGTGTGCATGAAGAGGTCCTCGCAAGCGGCGCCTCGGGGCGCGAACCACACCATAACCGGTTGAAAAATCGACCTTAACACCGCCTTGGCATCGCTCAGCCGGCTTGCGGTAGAGTGTGGTCATACCCGAGGAGCGAACAGCATGTGGAAACGGCCCGTGTTGGTCTTGGCAGGCGCGGTAAGCAGTCTGCTGGCCGCGGGATTTCTCTCCAGCGTGGCCGGCCAGTCCACGGAGTCTGCCGCGCGCCGCGGCCCCGAGGCGGAATTTCATTTTGTGCGCTTGGCCTACTCCGCCAACGGCCGACATCGCATGGGTCAGTCCTGGCGGACGGATTGGCCGGAAGCCGAGCACCATTTTCTGCGCGGCGTGAAACGCCTCACCCGTATCGATGCCGCCCAGGAAGGCCGCTATCTGGCCGTCATGGATGCGGACTTGTTCGACTATCCATGGCTGTACGCCGTGGAGGTGGGCGGCTGGTATCTGGACGAGGAGGAAGCGGCCCGGCTGCGCGAGTACCTGCTGCGCGGCGGCTTTCTCATGGTGGACGATTTTCACGGCACCCATGAGTGGGAAGGTTTCCTGCTCACGCTGCAACGCGTCTTCCCCAACCGTCCCATTATTGATATTCCGGAATCCGATGAGGCCTTGCACGTGCTTTACGATCTGGAGAAGCGCGTGCAGATCCCCAGTCCGTTTGTGTATCTGCGCGGCGGGCGCACCTTCGAGCGCGACGGCATCACCCCCCACTGGCGCGGCGTCTACGATGACAAGGGACGCCTGATGGTGGCGATCAATTTCAATATGGACATGGGCGACGCCTGGGAACATGCCGACTGGCCCGAGTATCCGGAGTTCTTCACGGCGCTGGCCTATCGCTTCGGCATCAATTACATCATCTACGCGATGACGCACTGAGCGGGCCCACCGTCCATGTTCGAAGCCCTGTTCGGCGTTTCCCGCGACCTGTTAGCTCGCGGCGAGCTCGTTCTAATGAGCGACTGGCCGGCGGCGCTGCTTTTGCTGTTGCTGCTGACGAGCGCCCTGGCGCTGGGCCTTGTTCTGGCGCGCCAGCGGGGGGCGCTGGCGCCGCTGCAGCTGCTGGTCATCGGGGCACTGCAGCTGGGTATGCTGGGCGTGGTGCTGATCCTGCTCTGGCAGCCAGGGCTACGCACGCAGCAGCTTCGCTCCGGCGACAATGTGGTCGCGGTCATGTTGGACAGCTCCGCCAGCATGTCCTTCGGCGTGGCCGACAGCACGCGCATGGCCCGCGCCCAGCCCCTGCTGACTGAGCAGTTGACGCCCGCCCTGAGCGCCGAGCACCGCGTGCAGCGCTATCTGTTCGCGGAGCAGGCCCGCCCGGTGGAGGACTTCGCAACGCTGCCGGCGCCGGGGGAGCAGACCCGCATCGGCGAATCTCTGTTGCAGGTGCTGCGCCAGGCGCGCACCACGCCGCTGGCGGCGGTCATCCTGGTCAGCGACGGGGCGGACAATGCGTTGACCGGGCTGGCGGATCGTTTTGCCGAGATCGCCGACTTCGGTGTGCCCATCCATGCCATCGGCATGGGCCGCGAGGAAATTCCCGAGGACCTGGAATTGTTGGACGTGAACCTGCCCGATCGGGCCCTGCCCGGCACCACCCTGGCGGCGCGCGTGGCTGTTCGCCACGACGGGGGCGGCGCGGCGCGCATCAAGGTCTACGATGGCGATCGTATTCTCGCCGCCCAGGTCCTGCCGCTGGCCGCGGGGTCCAATACCACGACCGCTTACGTGGATTTTCCCGTGCCCGAAGCCGGTCATCATGACCTGGTCTTCACCCTGGACCGTCAACCCGGCGAGGTTAACCAGCGCAACAACACCCGCTCCAGGGCATTGGAAGTGCCCGAGGATCGCTATCGGCTCCTGTATCTGGAGGGTGAACCCCGCTGGGAGTACAAGTTTCTGCGCCGCGCCCTGGAAGAAGATCCCAGCGTGGAGCTGGTCTCGGTGCTGCGCGTCAGCCCCAACAAGTTTTATCGCCAGGGCATCCAGGATCCGGCAGAGCTGGCGGCGGGCTTTCCCGCTGATCGCGCTGAGCTGTTTGGCTACGACGGGTTGATTATCGGCAGTATTGAAGCGGCCCGCTTCAGCCCTGAACAGCAGGCCATGCTGCGCGACTTCGTTGGTGAGCGTGGCGGCAGCCTGCTGATGTTGGCCGGCTTGAATGGGCTGGGTGCCGGAGGTTGGGGCAATTCCGCTCTCGACGAAGTCCTGCCGGCCAGGCTCAGCGCGGACGCCGGCGACTACCGGCGCCAGCAAGTTAGAGCCAGCCTCACGCCCCTGGGCCGGGCATCGTCGCTGCTCAAGCTCAGCGAGGACGCGCAGGAGAACGAGCGTCTCTGGCGGGAGCTGCCGGCAGTGGCGGATTACCAGACGATCGGTCCCCTGCGGCCGGCCGCGGTCAGCTTGCTGGACGTCGAGCGGGGCGGGCGGCGGGTACCCCTGCTGGTGACTCAGCCTTACGGGCGCGGGCACAGCTATATCCTGGCCAGCGGCGGCACCTGGCGCTGGCAGATGAGCATGCCGCTGGAAGACTTGAGCCACGAGACTTTCTGGCGGCAACTGGCTCGCGGGCTGGTCGCTAATTCCCCGGATCAGTTTCGACTTTCTGCGGAGGTTCGCGGTGAGCAGGTGGCGCTGGTTGCCGAGTTGCGCGACCAGGACTATCGGGCGATGAGCGATGTGGCCGTGACCGCCGTCGTCACCAGCGGCGACAGCGAGGCGCTGACGGTCGTCCTGCAGCCCACCGATCGACCGGGGGTGCTGGCGGGTGAGTTCGCACCGGGTGATGCCGGCGTGTTGTTTATCGAGGCGCTGGCCCGTCGCGGTGAGTCCACCGTGGCAAGCGCACGATTGTCTCTGCGCTACGATGCACCAACCGAGGATTTCGGCGTGCGCCAGAACCGGGCGCTGTTGACCGCTCTGGCCACAGAGACCGGCGGGGCCTACTGGACGGCGGAGAATCTGGATGGACTGCTGACCGCAATCCGCCATTCTGCCGCGGGCGTGACGGAAGAGGACATTCGCCCGCTGTGGAGCGCGCCGGTATTCTTTCTGCTGCTGCTTTGTTTGAAAGCGGCGGAATGGTTGGCGCGGCGTCGCTGGAGGACCATTTGAGACGGCTCGTTTGCTGCTGCCTGTTGTTGCTGCCCATCACTGCAGCAGCCGAGCTGCACGTGGTCATCGTCCAGGGCCTGGCCGGCCATCAGGACTACGGCGACGCCTTTGATCGGCAGGTGGCGCAGCTCACGCGAAGCGCGCGAGCCCTGACCGGGGCCGAGCGGGTGCGGGTTTTCGCTGCTGAGGAAGCTCGCCGTGAGCCAGTGCTGAGGCATCTGGAAAGCCTGCAACAACTCGGCGGCGATGACCGCGTCGCCCTGTTTCTCGTCGGTCACGGCAGCTACGACGGCGTTGAGTACAAATTTAATCTACCGGGGCCGGATTTGACGGGCGCGGACCTGAAGGCGGCGCTGGCGGGTTTGAATATCGGTGCGCAGCTGCTCGTCAACACCAGCAGCGCCAGCGGCGCGTTGCTGGAGTCGCTGCAGAGCGAGGGGCGCATTGTGATCACGGCCACCCGCAGCGGGGGCGAGCGCCACGCCACGCGTTTCGGGGAATATTTTTTTGCCGCCCTGGGCGATAGCGCAGCCGATATCAACAAGAACGGCACCATCAGCGCTCAGGAGGCCTTTGACTATGCCGAGCGTCAGGTGGCGGACTGGTTCGAGGTGGAGGGTCGGCTGGCCACGGAGCATGCCAAGCTGGTGGGTGAGCGTGCCGCCCAGTTCACGCTGGCTCGTTTGAGCCCGGATTCCACCGCACCGGACAGTCCGGAGCTGGCGCGGCTCATGAAGGAACGCGACGCCATCGACGATGGGATCCAGACGCTGCAGCTGCAGCGCGACAGCATGGAGAGCAGAGACTACTTCGACCAGCTGGAACGCCTCATGTTGGATCTGGCCCTGGTGCAGGAGCAGATCGATGCGCTGGACCGGGATGATGCGAATGACTGACCCGGTAAACCTGAGGCGCTGTGGGCTGGCGGTGGCCCTGGCCGCGTTCTGGGCCACGGCGCCGGCCCGCGACATTCATTACGGCGCGGTGGCCGACCCTGAACTTCTACTTTGCGACGAGCGCCACTGGCGGGGTGCGGTGGACGCAGCGCGCACCTGCTACCAGGCGCTGCTGGTCGCGCCAGGGTCGCTGCTGGTGCGGGCCGAGGCTGCCTGGGCACTGGGGGATCTCAAGACAGCCAACGATCTTTTTCAGGCGGCGGTGGCCGCGGAACCGGATAACGCCGTGCTGCGCTTGCGCTGGGGCGAGCTGTTCGCCCAGACCTACCAGTACCAGGATGCTCTGAAACTGTTCTCCGAGGCCCTGGAGCGGGATCCTGATAACCGCTTTGCCAAGGTCGCGGCTGCCCAGGTGCTCGCCGAGCGCTTCGAGGGCGAGGCGTTCACCCGGCTGGAGGTCGTCCTGGGCGATCCAGCGGCGCCGGCAGGGGCCCGGCTGCGGGCCCTGTTGCTCAGCGCGTGGATGGCCTTGGAATCCAGTCAGTCGGCGCGGGCTGCGGAGGCCCTGGCCGATGCTGCGGCGGTGGCGGCCGACTCAGGCCTGCCGAAGCTTGAGATCTACGGTCTGCGCGCCGCGATGGATCTGCTCGCTGGAAAAAGGGACAGTGACTGGATCGCGGCGGGGCTGGCGGCCAACCCCAGCTCCGGGGAGATTTATGCCACGCCAGCCCATTTCTACTGGATCACGCGCCGCTATCGGGAGGCTGTGGAGCTGTACGAGCAGGCCGTTAAGATTCAACCGGACCTGTGGTCGGCTCATTTGGAGTTGGGCATCAACCTGTTGCGGGACAACCGGGCGAGCCGGGCCCGGGTGCATCTTGAGACCGCCTATGAGGGTGATCCCTACAATCCCAAGACGGTCAACACGCTGCGGCTGCTGGACACCTTCGACCGCTTCGAGGTCGTGAACTATCCGGAGCAACCGCCCGCCAACGGGGTGCCTCAACTGACGCTGCGACTGCGTGAAGATCAGCGCGGCGTGCTGGCGCCCTACGTGCGCCGGCTCGCGGAACAGAGCATCGCCCGCTTCAGCGAGCGTTACCGGTTTGCACCTGCGGAGACCATCATCGTGGAGCTGTATCCGGACCACGAAGACTTCGTGGTGCGGACCACGGGTATGCCGGGCCTGGGTATTCTGGGCGCTACCTTCGGTTACCTGCTGGCCATGGACTCGCCCACCGCCCATCCCGAGGCCAGCTATCACTGGGGCACCACCCTGTGGCACGAGATGGCCCACGTTTTCACACTGGAGGCGACCGGTCATCTGGTGCCGCGCTGGTTCAGCGAGGGCATTTCCGTCTTCGAGGAGTGGCGCACCGGACCCATCCCCGGCGTGCGCGTTCCGCCGAACATCCTGGACGCCATGGCGGCGGACCGCTTTTTACCCATCGCCGAGTTGGACGCCGGGTTCGTGCGGCCCAGCTATCCGGGTCAGGTGCAGGTGTCCTACATGCAGGCTGGTCTGATCTGCGAATTTATCGATCAGGAATTTGGTTTTGCCAAGCTGGTGGAACTGCTCTACCAGTTTGCCGACGGGGTGGAGACGGTGCCGGCCATGGAAGCGGCGCTGGAGTTGAGTGCAACTGCGTTCGATCGGCGTTTCAAGGACTATCTGCAACAGCGCTTCGGCGCCTTGACTGAACAGCTGGATGCGTGGCGCGAGGCGAATGGTGCCGCGCTGGAGGCCGTGGCCCGTTCGGACTGGAGCGCGGCCATGACCGCAGCTCAGCAGGCTATCGACATCTTCCCCGGATACGTAGATGCCAACAGTCCCTACCTGACCTTGGCGGCGGCGCACCGGGCGAGGGGCGAGGCGGCCGCTGAGACGGCGGCGCTGCGCGACTACTGGCAGCGCGGCGGCTATGAGCCTGAAGCGTTGCAGCAGCTGGCAGACCGGTTACACGGG
>JBFFHS010000078.1:0-16814 GCA_041556855.1 Gammaproteobacteria bacterium | reverse complement strand
CTTGGAGGCTGTGTTCGGGTGAGCATCGCGGCGACGGGTGGTACGGCAACAGGTGGACCGGTGCTGTGCGTTCCGATCGACTCGGCTCGCGGCTGATGTCGGTCGCCTCAAGCCGCGAATCGCCCCTCAAGGACAGCCTCCACGAGGCCACGGCCCACCTCTATGATGTGCAAGGGGCCAGCTGCGGAACCGTGGCCGCGGATCGGGATATCACCGGCGGGAATGAGTAGACCTGTCAGCGCGCGGGGCAGCCCTGTGGGGGCGGTACTGTTTGTGGCGCGGTATTAGCGACCGCCTGCTGCCGTGGTCTTGGTTGTCACCAGCGCGGGCGTCGTCACCCGGACCGTCCTGATCACGTTTTCGCTGGTATTAAGAATCTCGATGGGATAGTCGGCCACCTGAAGGCCCGTCCCGGAGGTGGGAATGGTCTCCAGCTGCTCGATGATCAGACCATTGAGCGTCTTGGGACCGTCAGTTGGGAGATGCCAGTTCATCATCCGGTTGAGCTCACGCACGTTGGCACCGGCGTCGACGATGTAGCTGTTGGCGTTCTCCTGACGGACCTGTTCGATGTCGTGACCCACGTCGACGCTGAACTCGCCCACGATCTCGCTGAGAATGTCCTCCATGGTGACCAGGCCCTGGATATCCCCATACTCGTCCACGACCAGGGCAAACCGCTGCTTGAGGCGTTGGAAATTCAACAGCTGGGTATTCAACGGGGTGCCTTCCGGCACGAAATAGGGCTCGCTGGCCTGGCTCAGTAAGCCGGCGGGGGTAAGCTCGCCAGCGGCCAGGGCCGGGAGCAGTTTGCGCAACTGAACAACGCCTGCGATGTTGTCCACGTCGCCGCGGAAGATAGGCAATCGGCTGAAGCGGCACTGACGGATCAAGTCGAGCGCTTCGGGCCAGGGATCGTCAAGGTCGATGCCGGCAATCTCCTGCCGCGGCACCATGACATCGTCTACCGTGATCTGCTCCAGGTCGAGGATGCTCAGCAGCATGCGCCGATGCCGCCGCGGCACCATGGCACCGGCCTCGGCCACGACGGTTTTCAGTTCCTCCGCACTCAGGGAGTGGCTGGCGATGTCGTCGGCACGGACGCCCAGCAGACGCAGCACGCCATTCGCCATCATGTTGACAGTCCAGACGAACGGGTAGCACAGCTTCAGTAACGGGTAGTACACCAGGGCTGCCGGCAGCGCGAGCCGCGGTGGATTGAGCGCGCCGATGGTCTTCGGGGCCACCTCGGCAAAGATCAGCAGCACCAGGGTCAGGATAAAGGTGCCGGCGGCCACGGCGGCTTCGCCGCCCAGGCGCAGCGACATCAGGGTGACCAGTGACGCCGCCATCACGTTGACCAGATTGTTGCCCAGCAGGATCAGGCCGATCAGCCGGTCGGGGCGCTGCAGCAGTTGTTCGGCAACCCGTGCGCCACGCTGGCCGGAGCGCGCCTGGTGCCGCAACCGATACCGGTTGAGGCTCATCAAGGCGGTTTCTGTGCCTGAAAAAAACGCAGAAAGAAGCAACAGGATAAGAAGAAGGCCAAAAAGCAGGCCTAAAGGAACGTCGTCGATCAAAAACCGACAGCCTCCTGATCATTGAACACCCGGTTAGATTGCGGTAAGCGCCGAAGAGGTGTCAAGGAACCAGGCCGCGCTGTGACAGCGATCCGGGTGCCGCGGGCTGGATGGTCATGCTAGGCTTCGCCGGCCCGCAGCTGCCAGGACCCTGATTCGTGTTTGAAAGCCTGACCGAGCGGCTCAGCCAGGCCACCAAGACCCTCACTGGCCGCGGCCGCATCACGGCGGACAATATCAAGGACAGCGCACGGCAGATCCGCCTGGCGCTGCTGGAAGCGGACGTGGCCCTGCCGGTGGCGCGTGGCTTCGTGGCCCGGGTTCAGGAGCGGGCGCTCGGCCAGGAGGTGGCCGGCAGCCTCAACCCGGGCCAGGCATTCGTCAAGATCGTCCAGGACGAACTGGCCGGCCTGTTGGGCGCTGCCGGCGAGGCTGATCTATCGCTGCGTGGTCAGCGGCCGGTAGTCATCCTGCTGGTGGGCCTCCAGGGGGCCGGTAAGACAACCACGGCCGCCAAGCTTGGCCGGCTTCTAAAGACTCGCAAGCACTCGGTGATGCTGGCCAGCGCCGACATCTACCGGCCGGCGGCCGTAGATCAGCTGCAGCGTCTCGCGGAGCAGGTTGACGCACCCTTTTTCCCGGTGCCGGCAGGGGCCGATGCGCTGGCTATTGCCAGCGGCGCGCGGGAAGCCGCTGCCCGGGCGGGGGTCGACGTGCTGATTCTGGACACCGCGGGGCGGCTGCATGTGGATGGGGACATGATGGCGGAGGTCGCAGCGCTCCACGAGCGTGTCCAACCGATTGAGACCCTGTTCATCGTGGACAGCATGATCGGCCAGGACGCAGTAAACGCCGCGAAGGCATTCAACGACGCGCTGCCCTTAACGGGCGTCATCCTCACCAAGGCGGACGGCGACGCCCGGGGGGGTGCTGCTCTGTCGGTGCGGGAGGTGACCGGTCGGCCCATCAAGTTTCTAGGTGCGGGAGAAAAACTGGACGCTTTGGAGCCCTTCGATCCCGAGCGCATGGCCTCCCGCATTCTGGGCATGGGGGACGTGGTCAGCCTGGTGGAGCAGGTCACCGAACGGGTGGATCAGGACAAGGCGGCCAAGCTGGCCGCCAAGGTGAAAAAGGGTAAGGGCCTCAGCCTGCTCGATCTCAGGGATCAGCTGGAGCAGATGCTTGAGATGGGGGGCCTGGAATCCATCCTCGACAAGCTGCCCGCGGGCCTGGGCCAGGCCGCCGCCGCCATTCCCGACGACCGCCAGATCCGCCGTCAGATTGCGCTCATCAATGCCATGACGCCCCAGGAGCGTCGCTTTCCGAAGACCATCAACGGATCCCGCAAGCGCCGTATTGCTACCGGCGCGGGCCTGGCCGTTCAGGACGTCAATCGCCTGCTCAAGCAGCACCAGCAGATGGGCAAGATGCTGAAAAAAGTGGGCCGCGGCGGTATGCAGGGCATGCTGGGGCAGATACCGAAGGGTTTTCGCCCGCGACGCTAGGCGTACTCAGGCCGCCCAGCGCCAGGTATTTAGGACACCCCCGACTGGGGGCATCCGCTCAAGGCGCAATGGCCTGGTTGTGCGCTGGCGGACGCGGCCTGAGGCCATCCGGTTCCGGTCTGCCGCAGCCTTTCGCTTTCGCTTAGAAATCAGTAGAATGCCGCCCTCGTCAGAGCGGCCCGAAGTTCGTCGGGCCGCTTTAGTTTTGGGACAGAGTGTTCAAGCCATGGTTACTATTCGACTGTCACGCGGCGGTGCTAAAAAGCGGCCCTTCTATCACATCGTGGTGACGGACAGCCGCAACCGACGTGACGGCCGCTATATCGAGCGGATCGGATTCTTTAACCCGGTTGCCACCGGTGGTGAGCAGCGTCTGAAGATCGATCTGGAGCGAGCCGCCCACTGGATGGGGCAGGGCGCCCAGCCGTCGAACCGCGTCAAGAGCCTCATGAAGGGCTACCAGGCCGAGCCGGCCAGCGCCGCCTAGGAGCCCGCGAAACACGGGCAGCGCCTGTGAATGACAACCAGGTTGTGCTGGGCCGGATCGCCGGCCTGTTCGGGGTCAAGGGTTGGATCAAGGTGTTTTCCTTCACCGAGCCGCGCGAGAATATTGGCGCGTATCCCTGTTGGCATCTGGAACTGGACGGGCAGCGCCTGGCGGTTCGGGTAGAGGCCTGTCAGGCGCATGGCAAGAGCGTCGTCGCCAAGCTGGCCGGTATGGAAGATCGCGACGAGGCAACCCGCTGGCTGGGTGCCCAGATCAGCATCCCCCGCGCCGAACTGCCAGCGCCGGAGCCGGGTCGCTATTACTGGGCGGACCTGGAGCAGCTGGAAGTGCGCACCACGGGGGGGATCTCCCTGGGTCGGGTGGACCATTTGCTGACAACGGGTGCCCATGACGTCATGGTGGTCCGCGGTGAACGGGAGCGGCTGATCCCCTTCGTCACGGGGCAGACGGTGCAGGAGGTGGATTTGGACCGCGGCGTGATCATTGTGGACTGGGAAGCGGAGTTCTAGTCGCAGGCGAAGCCATGTACCGGATCAACGTGGTGGCCCTGTTGCCAGAGCTGGTGCGTCCAGTGTGTGAGCACGGCGTGGTGGGCCGGGCGGCGGCCAGCGGCCTGGTGGCGGTGGACTTCACCAATCCGCGGGATTTTGTCCATGATCGTCATCGCACCGTGGACGACCGTCCCTACGGGGGCGGGCCGGGCATGGTCCTGAAGTACGAGCCGCTGCGCGATGCGGTTCGAGCAGCGCGGGCGGCTCTGCCGCGGGGAGCTCGGACTGTGCTGCTGGCCCCCCACGGCCGCGTCCTGGACCAGGGCTACGCTCGCGAGCTGAGTCAGGCAGCGGGACTGGTGCTGGTCGCAGGCCGCTACGAGGGCGTGGATGAACGTTTAGTCGCGGAGGTCAACGAGGTACTATCTCTCGGCGACTATGTGCTGAGCGGCGGCGAACTGGCGGCGGCGGTGGTGATAGACGCCCTGGTTCGGCTGCTGCCGGGCGCGCTGGGTCACGAGGCGTCGGCGGCGGAAGATTCGTTCTGGGACGGGTTGCTGGACTATCCGCATTTCACCCGCCCGGAGACGGTGGATGGCATGAGCGTGCCGGAGGTGCTGCTGGGTGGCAACCACGAGGCCATTCGGCGCTGGCGATTGCAGCAGGCGCTGGGCCGAACCTGGCAACGCCGGCCGGATCTGCTGAGTCGGCGGCGCTTGACGGACGAGGAGCGGGCATTGCTGGAGGCGTTCCAGAAGGCCCACCCCGATAGGGATTGAGGAATCGACTGAAGAGAGAGAAAGATCATGTCGAAGTGGATTGATGCGATTGAACAGGAGCAGCTGCGCGAGGACATTCCCGAATTCTCGTCCGGCGATACCGTTGTGGTGCAGGTCAAGGTCACGGAAGGTCAGCGTGAACGTCTGCAGGCCTACGAGGGCGTGGTCATTGCAAAGCGCAATCGCGGCGTGAACTCTTCCTTTACGGTGCGCAAGATTTCCCACGGCGAGGGCGTCGAGCGCGTCTTTCAGACCCACTCGCCGGCGATCGCCAAGATCCAGGTCAAGCGCCGGGGCGATGTGCGCCGGGCCAAGCTTTACTATCTGCGGGAGCGCAGCGGCAAGTCGGCCCGCATCAAGGAAAAGATCTAGTCCGGGATTACCTTGCGCGTACCGGCCCGGGCTGAAATCACAGTCATGCTGGGAAGACGTTGGCTGCTGCCGGTGCTGGGCTTGCCGCTGCTGCTGTCCGGCTGTGCTGCGCTGGTGGTCAACTCGGCTACCGACACGCTGTCGGCCGCCATTCTGGATCAGACTGATCCCCAGTTGGTGGCCGAAGGCGCGCCCGCCTATCTGCTGCTCCTGGACGGAATGATTCAGACCAGCCCCGACAGCGCAGCACTGTTGGGTACCGGGGCTCAGCTGTTTGCCGTCTATGGGGCGCTGTTCAGCGCCGATTCCCAGCGCGCCGTGCAGTATGCCACCAAGGCTCGCGACTACGGCGACCGGGCGATCTGCCTGGAACACCGGCCTGCATGCAGGTGGCGGGCGTTGGATTTCGACAGCTTCCTGATAGCGTTGGAAGACGTCGGGCCACGTCAGATCGACAGCTTATTCGCGTACGGCGTCGGGTGGCTGGCCTATCTGCAGGCCACCAGCGCGGATTGGAAGGCAGTGGCAGACCTTCCCAAAGTGCAGGCGGTGCTCGACCGTCTGGTGACGCTGGATGACGGGTACCGGGACGGGGCCGTGCATGTCTACCTGGGCCAGATCAACTCCCTGCGACCACCCGCTCTGGGAGGGCGCCCGGACGTGGCCGAGGGGCATTTCCAGCGTGCCATTGAATTGTCTGGAGGGCGCGACCTGGGTGCCAAGGTCCAGTACGCGAAGAGTTATGCCCGGTTGGTCTATGATCGGGAACTTCACGATCGATTATTGACCGAAGTGTTAGAGGCCCCGGCCCAGGAGCCGGGGCTGACCCTGTTCAATGTTCTCGCGCAGCAGGAAGCGAAAGTGTTGCTGGAGGCAGCCGATGAGTATTTCTAACCCGATTCGAGGCGCTCTCTTAAGCTGGTCAACCCAGGCGCTTGTGGCCACCGTCTGCCTTACCGTTACCGCGGGTGCGTGGGGTCAGGGCGCGCCGATCAAGCTGGCTACCATCGCGCCGGAGGGCTCCAGCTGGATGGTGCAGATGCGCGCCGGGGCTCAGGAGATCAAGGCCCGGACCGAGGGCCGCGTGGCGATCAAGTTCTATGGCGGCGGCGTCATGGGCAACGATAAGAAAGTGCTGCGCAAGATTCGCATCGGTCAGCTGCAGGGCGGCGCCTTCACCTCGACGGCGCTGGCCGAGCGCTATCCGGCGCTCAATCTCTACGGCATACCCATGTTGTTTCATTCTCTGGCAGAAGTGGACTATGTCCGGGAACGCCTGGACGGGCGGCTGCAGGCGGGCTTGCGGGACGCCGGCTACGAAAGCTTTGGCTTCGCCGAAGGGGGCTTTGCCTATCTCATGGCCAATACCCCCGTGCGCGAGCTGGAAGACATCCGCGGCCGCAAGATCTGGGTGCCGGAAGGGGATACGGTGAGTTTCATGGCCATGGAAACCCTGGGGCTATCCCCGGTGGTCCTGCCCCTCACCGATGTGATGACCGGTCTGCAGACCGGCTTGCTGGACATCGTGGCCACCTCGCCGGTGGGCGCCCTGGTGCTGCAGTGGCACACCAAGGTGCAGTATGTGACCGATCTGCCCGTGTCCTATCTATTTGCCTTTCTGGCCATTGAGCAGCGGGCCTTCAACCGGTTGCGCCCGGAGGACCAGGCCGCGGTGCGGGACGTGCTGACGGCCGTCTACGAGCAGATTGATGCTGAGGCGCGCCGCGACAACGAAAGTGCTGAGGAGGCCCTCAAGTCAGCCGGCATCAGCTATGTGGCGCCGGCAGCAGCGCGGGTGGAAGACTGGCGTGCCCAGCTGAACGGCGTGCGCGCGCGGCTGGCCGCGGAGGGCGCCGTGGATGCCGAGTTGCTGGTCGAGATGCTCGGCCATCTGGAAGCGTTTCGAGGCCAGCAGGCCAGCACCGCCGGAATCGTGCCCGCGGGCCCCTAGGCCGGGCGTTGAATAGCCCCGAACAGGTCGCCGGGCCGCTCGTCACCTGGATTCGACGTATCGAGGACGGTGTTCTCGCTCTGCTGCTGGGCAGTCTGATTTTGCTTGCCGGTGGCCAGATTCTGCTGCGGAACGCGTTTTCCATCGGTCTGCCCTGGACCGACGAGCTGCTGCGCTTGCTTGTATTGTGGTTGGCGCTGGTTGGCGCGGTGGCGGCCAGTCGGGGTGATCGCCATATCGCGATCGATCTGCTATCCCGCTTTCTGCCCTCGGCCTGGATCCGCTTTGTGACCGCCTTGACCAGCCTCTTTACGGCGGCCATCTGCGGCATCCTGGCGCAGCAGTCCTGGGCGTTCGTCAGTGACTCCCGGGAATTCGAGGATCAGCTGCTGGGCGGTCTCCCAGCCTGGCCGTTTCAGATCGTCCTGCCGATGGCATTCGCGTTGATGACGCTGCGGTATCTGCTGCACGCGGGCAGCCAGTTCACACCGAGCAGCAGGCCACTGGAATGATTCTCATCACGCTCGGTCTGATCCTTCTCGCCCTGTTCGGTGCCCCGCTGTTCGCCGTGATTGCAGCAAGCGCCATGTGGGGCTTCAGTCAGGCAGAGATCGACCTGTCCGTGATGGCCATCGAGATCTTCGGTCTGGCTGAGATGCCCATTCTGCTGGCCATACCCCTGTTTACCTTCGCCGGTTATCTGCTCAGCGAAAGCGGCGCGCCCGCCCGCCTGGTGCGCTTGACAGAGGCACTGCTGGGCTGGCTGCCGGGCGGGCTTGCTATCGTGGCCCTGGCGGCCAGCGCCCTGTTCACGGCCTTTACCGGCGCATCCGGTGTGACCATCATTGCTCTGGGCGCGCTGCTCTATCCGGCGCTGGCCCAGGCGGGCTATGACGATCGCTTTAACCTGGGCCTGGTCACCACCACGGGTAGTCTGGGCCTGTTGTTCGCGCCGTCCCTGCCGTTGATCCTTTATGGCGTTGTGGCCGGGGTCTCCATCGACGATCTGTTCGTAGCCGGGTTGCTTCCCGGGATGGTGATGCTTGTGCTGCTGTCGGTGTACAGCTGGTGGCACAATCGCCGCACGCGGCGCGCCGTCGGTGGGCCCAAAAGGGGTGATTTTCGCGCCGCGCTGCGCGAGTCCATCTGGGAGATCCCGCTGCCCATTGTGGTGCTCGGGGGGATCTACAGCGGTTATTTTGCGGTCTCCGAGGCGGCGGCCGTCACGGCGTTGTATGTCCTGGTGGTGGAAGTGGCGATTCTGCGGGAGATCCCTTTGCGCCGCTTGCCGGCGATCATGCGGGAGTCCATGGTCCTGGTGGGCGGCATCCTGATCATTCTGGGCGTATCGCTGGCCTCGACCAATTTCATGATCGACTCCGGCGTACCCCAACGCCTGTTTGAGCTGGTGGATCGCTACGTGATGGGTCCCCAGTCATTCCTGCTGTTGTTGCTGCTGTTTTTGCTGGTCCTGGGCGCCATTCTGGATATCTTCTCGGCACTGGTGCTGGTTGTGCCGCTGATTCTCCCGGTGGCCCGGCAGTTTGGCATGGATCCCATTCATCTGGGGATTGTCTTTCTGGCGACCATGCAGCTGGGCTACCTGACGCCGCCGGTGGGTCTGAATCTGTTTATTGCCAGCTATCGCTTCGACCGCAGCATCACCCAGGTTTACGTGGCGACCATTCCGTTCTTTGTCATGCTGCTGCTGGCCGTCGCGGTAATCGCCTTCTGGCCGGAGTTGTCGCTGGGCCTGCTGAGCCTGCGCGGCGGGTCCTGACCGACAACCAGTCGGCCTGCCTGGTCTGAGCTTTCGGTAGAATAGCGGGCTGCGCGGCCACGATGGCCCATCTATCTTGAGGTTAACGAGCTGATGAACAAGCCTGGAATCGTTCGCAGAGCGCTGTCCGGGACCTGGCGGTTCCTGGACGGTTTTCGCAAGGGCATGCACCTGATCCTCATGCTCACTCTGGCCCTGGTGCTCCTGGCAGGCCTGGTGGGTGATCGACCCCAGATGCCCAAGTTCGCCGCCCTGGTTCTTGCCCCGGAGGGACGCCTGGTCGATCAGCTGTCCGGCGATCCCCTTGAGCGGGCGTTTGCCAAGGCCCAGGGTTCCCCCGTTGAGGAAACGTTGCTGAAGGATTTGATCGATGCCCTGGAGGCGGCGGCAGATGACAAGCGCATCAAGGCCGTGCTGCTGCAGCTAGAGCGCATGAGCGGCAGTCTGACAAATCTCAGCAAGTATCAAGAATTAGGTCGCGCCATCGACGCGTTCAAGGCGTCCGGCAAGCCCGTGATCGCGCTCGGCGATGGGTTTACCCGGGACCAATACTATCTGGCCTCGCGGGCCGATGAGATCTATGTGAATCCCAACGGCTTCGTCGTGATCGAGGGCTACAGCCGCTATCGCATGTTCTTCAAGGAGGCCGTGGACAAGCTCAGCATCGACTACAACGTGTTTCGCGTGGGCGAGTACAAGTCCGCCGAAGAACCTTTTCTGCGCGATGACATGTCGCCGGAGTCCAAGGAAGCCAGCGGTGCGGTGCTGAGCGTGATCTGGGATGCCTATCAGCGCGATGTCACGGCGGCCCGCGAGCTGGGCAGCGAAGCTTTGCAGGCCTATGCCGATCGGGCTCCGGAGCTGCTCGCTGAAGTCAACGGCGACTTTGCCAGGCTGGCCCTGGACTATGGGCTGGTGGACGGCATCAAGACCCGGGGCGAGATGCGTGCCAGGATGATCGAAGTGGTCGGTGCCGATCCTGAGGATAACAACACCTTTCCATCAGTGGGTCACGAAAGCTATCTGAGGGTCGTCAAGGAGAAGCGCTCGCCGAGCACGGCGAAGGACAAGGTGGCCGTCGTGGTGGCGGTGGGCACCATCCTGGATGGCGATCAGCCGGCTGGAACCATTGGCGGCAATTCCACCGCCAAGCTGATCCGCAAGGCACGGGAGGACGACAACGTTAAAGCGTTAGTGCTGCGCGTGGACTCCGGCGGCGGTAGCCAGTTTGCTTCCGACGTGATTTTGGAAGAGCTGCAGCAGTTTCAAAAAACTGATCGGCCGCTGGTCGCAACCATGGGCGGTGTGGCGGCGTCCGGTGGTTACTGGATCTCCATGTCGGCTGACGAGATATGGGCCAACCCGAGTACGGTCACCGGCTCGATCGGTGTGACGGCTTCCATTCCCACGATTCAGCGGTCCCTGGACCGGCTCGGTCTGCACGCGGACGGCGTGGCGACCACCCGCCTGGCCGCGCAGCTGCGCATCGACCGCGAGCTGGGCCCGGACGTGCGCGCCATCGCCCAGCAGGCGGTCGCCCAGACCTATCAGCTGTTTATCAGCGGGGTGGCAGAAAACCGCGGCAAGACACCGGAGGAGGTGGACGCTATGGCCCGCGGCCGCATCTGGTCCGGGCAGGATGCCCAGGCGCTGGGTCTCGTGGATAAGCTGGGCGATCTGGATGAGGCAATCCAGTCGGCCGCCGGGCTGGCGGGTCTGGAGGAGGGGGCCTTCCGGATCGAGTATATGGAGAAGGAGCTGGAATTTGCCGAACGGCTCGCCCTGCAGTTGGCCCGGGTCTGGACGCCCCTGGCGCGAGTCCTGACGCCACGGCTGGACTTGCCGGTGGGGGTGCAGGGCGTGCTCGACCGACTTGCAGAGCCGGCTCTTGCGCTGGAGTCCTTCAACGATCCCCGAGGGCTCTACAGCTACTGTTTCTGCACCGACTTCTAAGCGGCGTCGCGCCAGTCCAGGATCACCTTGCCGGACTGGCCGGAGCGCATGACGGCGAAAGCGTCCTGGTATGCGTCCACTGGAAAACGGTGGGTAATGATGGGCTGTATGGGCAGGCCGCTCTGGAGCATGTTGGCCATCTTGTACCAGGTCTCGAACATTTCTCGACCGTAAATGCCCTTAATGAAAAGGCCCTTGAAGATCACATCCTGCCAGTGAATGGCGGTGTCCTTGGGCGGGATGCCGAGCAGAGCCAGCCGGCCGCCGTTGTGCATGACGCTGAGCATGTCGTTCAGGGCACTGGGCTGGCCTGACATTTCCATTCCGACGTCGAAGCCCTCGGTCATATTGAGCTGTGCCATGGCCTCTTGGAGCGAGTCCCGCTCGGCGTTCAGGGCCAGCGTCGCGCCCATGCGCCGCGCCAGTTCCAGGCGATAGTCGTTGATGTCCGTGATCACGACATGGCGCGCCCCGACAAAGCGCGCAATGCACGCGGCCATGATGCCGATGGGGCCTGCGCCGGTGATGAGCACGTCCTCACCCACAAGATCGAAGGACAGCGCCGTATGGGTAGCATTGCCGAGCGGGTCCAGGACCGCGGCCAACTCATCGCTGATCTGGTCCGGCAAGCGAAACAGGTTCACCGCCGGGACGGCCAGATATTCCGCAAACGCGCCCGCCCGATTGACACCAATGCCAACGGCATTGATGCACAGGTGCCGTTTCCCCGCGCGGCAGTTGCGGCAGTGCCCGCAGGTGATATGTCCTTCCGCGGACACCCGATCGCCCTCCTTGTAGCCGGTGACCTCGCTGCCCGTGGCGGCGATAACGCCGGAGAATTCGTGACCCACCGCCATGGGCAGCGGGATGGTTGCCTGGGCCCACTCATCCCACTCGTAGATATGAACGTCCGTGCCGCAAATGGCGCTGCGCTGGGTGCGGATCAGCACGTCGTTGGGCCCGATGTCGGGCACCGGGATGTCTTCCAGCCAAAGACCGGTTTCCGCCTTGCTCTTTACCAGCGCCTTCATGACACAATCCCCAGCGACTTTCCGGTCACTCGAAACGCCTCCAATGCCCGCTCCAGCTGTGCGCGGGTGTGCGCCGCGGACATCTGGGTACGGATGCGCGCCGCGCCGCGGGGCACGACCGGATAGGAAAACCCCACCACATAGACCCCCTGCTGCAGCAGCCGGTCCGCCATGTCCACCGCCAGACGGGCATCCCCCAGCATGACCGGGATGATGGGATGCTCACCGGCGAGCAGCTGGAAACCCATCTCCTCAAGGCCGTTGCGAAAATAGGCGCTGTTGTCATGCAGCCGTTTTCGGAGCGCCGGCTGGTCGCGCAGCAGGTCCAGAACGGCTACGGAGGTGGCGGCGATGGTGGGTGCCAGACTGTTGGAAAACAGATAGGGCCGCGAGGTTTGCCGCAGCCAGTCGACGATGCTCTGGTGGGCGCTGGTGAAACCGCCGGAGGCCCCGCCGAGTGCTTTGCCCAGGGTGCTGGTGATGATGTCGATTCGATCGCTGACGCCATGGTGCTCCATGGATCCGCGGCCGCCGGGGCCGAGAAAGCCGGTAGCGTGGGAGTCATCGACCATCACCAGGCTGTCGTAGCGGTCGGCCAGATCGCAAATGCTCACCAGATCGGCAATGGTGCCGTCCATGGAAAATACCCCGTCCGTGGCAATGATGCGGGTTCGGGCGCGGCGCGCCTGCTTCAGCTGGGCTTCGAGATCGTCCATATCGTTGTGGCGATAAACGAAGCGCTGCGCTTTGCTCAGCCGAATGCCGTCGATGACGCTGGCATGGTTCAAGGCATCGCTGATCACGGCATCCTGGTCGCCCAGCAGAGCTTCGAACAGCCCGCCATTGGCATCAAAACAGGAGCTGTAAAGGATAGTGTCGTCGGTGCCTAAGAATTCGGCGAGGCGAGCTTCCAGTTGTTTGTGCAGCACCTGAGTACCGCAGATAAAGCGGACTGACGCCATGCCGTAACCGAACTCGTCCAGAGCCCGGTGCGCCCGTTCGATGACCACGGGATGATTGGCAAGGCCCAGGTAGTTGTTGGCACACAGGTTGATCACTTGGTGGGGATGGCCATCCACCACGCCGACGACGGCCTGCTGCGGCGTGTCGATAATCCGCTCCGCCTTGTAGAGCCCTTCCTGCCGCAGCTCGCTCAGTTGCGAGCGAAGTTCTGAGAGGTAGGCTTGATCCACGACAAGGGCCTCGCGTAGGGTGGGTAATTCAGTATAGACGCTCACGCTGAGTCTTTGACCGATGTCCGAGCACGACCCGGCCCAGGCCGCCGAGCGCATCGATCGCTGGTTGTGGTTCGCGCGCTTGTTCAAGAGCCGCAGCCTGGCTGCCGCCGCGGTGCGCCGTGGTCAGGTGCAGATCAACGGCCAGCGCTGCAAGCCGGCGCGGACAGTTAAGGCTGGCGATGACTTGCGGCTGATTCGAGGCAGTGAAGAGTTCCGCGTCACGGTCATGGCCATTCCCCGCCGGCGCGGGCCGGCGGCGGAGGCTCGCCAGAGTTATCGAGAGGATCCCGCCTGGGCCGCGATTCGGGCCCAGCGGGCCGCTGCTCGGGCTGCTGAATCGCGCATGATTCCGCGGACGCCTGGGCGTCCCGACAAGCGCACCCGGCGGCTGCTGCGCGCTCGCCAGCGGGACCCGGACTAGTCCCCAGGCCCCGGGTCGACCGGCGCCGTGTTCTTTGGATAATCGAAGTAGCGCAGTTGCCCAGTGGCCCGGGTGACATCACGCCACGCCAGAATGTCCAGCGCTATCGCGACCACCCCGGCGGTGGGAACATTGGCCAGGCTCAGATCCGGCACAAGCGCGTTGGCCAGTTGAGTGAGGCCCGGGTTGTGACCCACCAGCAGGATGTGCTCGAAGGCGTCATCCTGTTGCGCCACCACGGCAAGAATCTGGTCCGGATCCGCGTGATACAGGGCGCGATCGCTGTGCAGAAACTCCCGCGGATAACCCAATGCATCGGCTAACAGCCGCGCGGTCGCGCGGGCCCGCACCGCGGTGCTGGTCAGGATCAGACTGGGCCGCTCGTCGCGCGCCGCAAGCCGCGCGCCCATGCGGGGCGCGTCGCCTTTGCCGCGTTTGTTCAACGGGCGATCGTGGTCGGCGAGGCTGGGATCTTGCCAGCTGGATTTGGCGTGGCGCAGCAGGGTGAGGTATTTCACGCGCGCAAGCTCACATCAGACCGGCTTCCAGGCGCGCCTCTTCCGACATCATGGTCTGGTTCCAGGGGGGATCGAAGACCAGGTCCACCTCGGCCTGCGCGACCGTCGGAATGATCTCCACCTTCTCCCGCACGTCTTCCACCAGCACAGGCCCCATGCCACAGCCGGGTGCCGTGAGCGTCATCTGGATGCTGACACGGCGCATGCCGTCTCCCACAGGTTCCACCTGACAGTCGTAGATCAGTCCCAGGTCGACGATATTGATGGGGATTTCCGGATCGTAACAGGTCTTCATCTGGGCCCACACGAGGGATTGAATATCCGCATCGGTGGCATCGGCCGGGAGCTCCGGTGGTTCCAGGGGCTCTTTGCCAATGGCATCAGCGTCCGCACCGGCGATGCGAAACAGGTTTCCCTCCACGTAGATGGTGAAACTCCCCCCCAGCGCCTGGGTCAGGAAACCGTTGGTGCCTGCTGGCAGGGTGACTTCCTCGCCGACGGGGATGATGATGGCTCTGCAATCGCGGCTCAGACTGACCGGCTCGTTAGCACCGAACATGGTTGCGGCTACTCCGTGGAAACACTGCCCCTGTCGCTGGACAGGGCCGTCTTAAGGGCATGCCAGGCAAGGCTGGCGCACTTGACCCGGGAGGGGTACTCGCGCACCCCGGCCAGCGCTACCAGTTTCTCGAGCTTGTCCGGATCGGGATCCGTGACACCGGTGAGCATGTCGTGGACCGCTTCGAACAGGGCTAAGGCGTCGGCGCAATCGCAGCCTTTGACCTTTTCCGTCATCAGCGAGGAGGAGGCCACCGAAATGGCGCAGCCGGTGCCGGAAAAGCGGATATCGGTGACCCGGTCGCCGTCGGTCTTGACGAACAGGGTGAGCTGATCACCGCACAAGGGGTTAACTGCCTCCACGACCCGGGTGGCATCGTCCAGTTCGCCGAAATTTCGCGGCGCCCGGTTGTGATCGAGAATCACCTCCCGATAGAGGTCACGCATCTGGTCGCTCATGAAAACAGCTCTAACGCGCTCTTGAGGCCGGCAATGAGGCGGTCCACGTCCTCGCGATTGTTGTACAGGGCAAAGGATGCCCGCGCGGTGGCGGGCACACCGAAGAATTTCATGACGGGCATGGCACAGTGGTGCCCGGTGCGAATGGCCACGCCCTCCTGATCGACGATGGTCCCAAGATCATGGGCATGGATTGGATCCAGCACAAAGGACAGCACGCTGGCTTTGTGCGGCGCTGTGCCGATGATTCGGCTGCCCGGAAGACGGAGCAATTCCTGGGTGGCTTCACCCAACAGCTCTGCTTCATGTCGGGCCAGCGCCCCAAAATCCACCGTGTTCAAGTAGTCGATAGCCGCGCCCAGTCCGATGGCGCCGACAATGTTGGGGGTGCCGGCTTCAAACTTGTAGGGCAGCGTGTTGTAGGTGCTCTTGTCGAAATCCACCGTGAGGATCATCTCGCCGCCGCCCTGATAGGGGGGCATCCCGTTCAGCAGCTCCGCCTTGCCGTACAGCACACCGATGCCGCTGGGCGCGAACATCTTGTGGCCGGAGAAGGCGTAGAAATCGCAGTCCAGGGCTTGAACATCCACGCGCAGATGGGGCGCCGCCTGAGCGCCGTCAATCAGTACCACCGCGTCCTGAGCGTGCGCCAGCTCGATGATTTCAGCCACGGGATTGATCGTGCCCAGGGCATTGGAAACGTGCCCAACCGCCACAATCCGAGTCCGCGCCGACAGCCGCTCCTTAAAGGCATCCATGTCCAGCGCGCCGTCGGTGGTGATGGGTACGGGCACGACTCGCGCGCCCGTGCGTTCGGCAATCAATTGCCAGGGCACGATGTTGGAGTGATGTTCCATCCAGGTGAGCAGGATTTCATCGCCGACTTCCAAGCGGGCGCCGCCCAGGCTGGCAGCCACCAGATTGATCGCCTCAGTGGTGCCCCGGGTGAAGATAATCTCGGCGCTGCTGGCCGCGTTGACGAAGCCGCGAACTTTTTCCCGGGCACCCTCGTAGGCATCCGTGGACCGCTGGCTGAGCGTGTGTACGCCACGGTGGACGTTGGCGTGGTCGTGCTGCTCATGGTGCACCATGGCGTCGATCACAGCCTGAGGGCGCTGAGCCGATGCAGCGTTGTCCAGGTAGACCAGGGGCTTACCGTGGACGGCTTGCTTGAGAATCGGAAAGTCGGCACGCAGGGCGGCAAAGTCCCGGCGTTCCCCGGTTACCCGGGTATCACTCGCTGTGGACGGCTGGGCGTTCATGCTAAGACTTCCGCAAGCTCGGCGCTGAGCCCGGTTTCTGCCATGGCGCCGAGAATGCTCTTCGCCACGTGGGTGCGCAGGGTCTCCGGCGTCAGCCGGTTAACCACCTCGTTGGCAAAGGCGTAGGTCAACAGGGCCCGGGCCGTGGGTTCTGGCAGACCCCGGGACAACAGATAGAACAGAGCATCGTGATCAAGCTCACCCACGGTCGCGCCGTGGCTGCATTTGACGTCGTCGGCGTAAATCTCCAGTTCCGGTTTGGTATCAATCTCACAGCGCTCGCCCAGCAGCAGATTGGCGCTGGACTGACGGGCATCGATCCGCTGAGCGTCGGGATGCACCACCACCTTGCCGTTGAACACGCCCCGGCCCCGTTCGCCTGCCATGCCGCGATAGGCCTCGCTGCTG
>JBFFHS010000077.1:0-16917 GCA_041556855.1 Gammaproteobacteria bacterium | reverse complement strand
CAGAATGTTCTCGAATCGTTCAGTCACGGCCCTACTCCTGTATCTCGCAAGATTTTCTGCGTCGCGTTCGTCTCCGTCGGTATGGAGCCCCATGTACCTTGCCCAACGATAGTAACTCCGTAGAAGCCTGATTTCTCGCCGCGCTGTCCGGCAGGCACGACCCGGCGGCTGGACCCGCCCTTTGACCCATCAGGTGGCCAATCCCGGCAGGATGTTGCGGATTCAACGTCCTGGCCGCAACCTCCCCACGGGTATCGGCCGTGGTGGCCGAAGGTCGCGCCACCCTGATGCCCCTGCGGATCGACGCTGGATAGCCGCCGTCGAGGACGGCGTTTGACAGAAACGGCTTGCCGCTTCAAAGTCTGGCCGGCCGGGGGGAGCTGAAAATCTACCGTGATGGTATGACCCTCGCCGGAGCACCGGACACCTTAAAACCGATCATTTCGAGAACGACGGGGCAAACAAGATGCAGCGGCGCAGTTTCCTGAAATCGGCATCAGCCCTCGTGGCGCTCGGCGCTTCTGGGGCGAGGAGCGCCGCTCAATCTCGGGATGGGGATGGTTCCGAGTCAGCGAAGGCCTTTAAAGCAGCAGTCATGCGTCTGCCGGTGCTGGTTCCCCCAAGTGCCGATGCTCTGGCGGACGTGAGGCGCCGAAACTCCGAGGCCATGGTCGCTGCAATCGAAGACCTGATGCGCCGCGTCACACCCAAGCCACGCATTGTGGTATTCCCGGTTCTGCAGTACACCTCCGCACGACGCGCGGTATCCGGCGTCCCCATGTCAATGGTGGCGGTGGATTTGATCTCGGAACCGCTAGACAAAGGCATCTTCGCGCCGGTCATTGAGGCCTGCCGGCGCCACGACTGCTATGTGGCAACCAGTACCCAGGAAAAGGTCCCGCAACAGGAGGGCTGGTACTTTCACACGGGATTCATCATGGGCCCCGAGGGCCTTGTGTTGCGCTCGCCCAAGGCCCAGGCTCAAAGCGCCCCGGCGGTCGCCTACCTGCGGGATATTGAAGACGAGTACAAGGCCATCTTCGGAAACGACTCGATCATGCCCGTAGTGGACACGCCGGTCGGTCGGCTGGCCTGTTTCGTGGAAGGCGAGGCTGAGGTCCTGGAGGCCAGCCGACTGCTCGCCGCCAAAGGCGCACAGATCATCCTGCACACCAGCATGGAGCACCCGGGGATTCCCTGGCAGGCCCTGAAGCAAGCCATTGGTTTCCAGTGCCATGTGTTCCTGCTCACGGGCGCGACTTCGCGCCTGATCTATGCCGATGGTCAGGAAGAATGGGGCGGCGGCGCATCCACCATCGTGGGGCCGGATGGTCGGGTGCTGGCGGCCAAGGGTGGTCGCGAAGAGGGTTTTGCCGTCGCCGACGTCCAACTGGCTGCCATCGAAGAGGCCAGGGAAAAGTTCGGCCGCAATACCGTGCCAGCCTGGCATCTCTATACGGAACTGTACAAGCGCCAGCGGGGCGAGTGATTTGTCTTAAGCTGGGCGAATCGTCGATTTCTTTAACAGCGGCCTTGCTAAGGCACTGATTATCGGACGCGGAACGAAAATTGCACGGCCCTGGGTGTGATTCGATTACTCGTTAGCGTCATGCTCATGGTCCTGACCTTCATTGAAGTGGGTTCGGGTGCGCCGGATGTGGGCACTCTCCTGCTTCTGGGCAGTGGGCTGCTTGCATTGGCCATCACGGGGCCCAAGCCCACAGACGCCTAGGCACCCATCGACCGCTCGCCTCCCGGGGCAAACTGCTCGACTCGCTACCCTCGTGGGTCCAGGCGGAGGGTCCGCGCTGGGCGCTCATGGCTCCCGGGCACGTCCGCCCTGCGGCCAGGTGCGAGCAGGAGGGCGCCTGGCTAACCTGCTGCGGTCATGCTGGCCTTCGTTGCTCAGGCTAACGGGTAAAAAGCAGAGATGGCCAGCCTTGACAGACGTCAATTTCTATCTGCAACGGTCGCATTCAGCCTGGGGTTCGGCAGGGTTGGCATCGGCACGGCCCAGTCGGCGACAGAAAAAAGGGCGCTGCCGGGCGGTCCGGGAAAACTGTTCGGCCCGGGTCCGACGGGCTGGTGGGACTCGGAACGGGTGTCCTGCCCGCGTGTCTTGCGTGACCCCGCTGGCGGCTGGCTCATGTGGTACTACGGTCGGGACCCACAGTTCGATCGTGAGGTGACCCTGCCTACGGGTCGGGTCGGGTTGGCAAAATCCGCGGATGGTATTCACTGGCAACGGGTGCGCGGGCCACTGGCACAAGGCGCTGTGTTCGGGCCCGACGCGGACCAGAGCCGTTTCGATTCGGCCCATGTGGGCATCAGCGACGTTCACCGCCGTAACGACCTCTACTGGATGTGGTACTTAGGCGGAGACGGCCGCGGCCGGCGCCGCGGCTTTCCCTTGCGTCCGGGCTGTGCCGTATCGCGGGATGGTCAGCACTGGTATCGCATACCCGGCCCGTATCGCGGTGCCCTGCTCGATGCAGGCGCTGCGGGCGAATTCGACGAATTCATGGTGGGCTGGCCACAAGTCATTCAGTGGGATGATGGCAATTGGCGCATGTATTACCACACGGTGCAGCTGGGGAAGGGCTATTTCCTTGCATGGGCGGAATCGCCGGACGGATTCCGCTGGCACAAACGCGGCCCGATCATGGGCCCCGGACCGAAGGGGCGCTTCGACGATTACGGTGTTGCCACCCGGCACATGGTAAAACTCGACGATACCTGGACTATGTTCTATGAAGGCTGCCATTTCATCGGCGATCCAATCCAAGTGGATCGGCAGATCGGTGTGGCGACCTCAGTGGACGGCATCAACTGGCAGCGGGTCGACGGGCCCCATGCCGATGGGGCCGTCATTGCCCAGGCGCCCAGGGGCTCGGGCCTCTGGGATCATCGCTTGGGCTGTCCATGGCTGGTCCCGATGCCCGGCGGTGGTCTTCGCCTTTACTACATCGGTTCCAATGAACGTCCGGAATCCGGAGGCGGCGAACTTGACGCCGTCCACCAGATCGGACTCGCCGTGAGTAACGGCGCAATCACCGAATGGGAGCGATACCAGGGGTAATTGGGCGGCACAGGGGCCGCCACGCAGCGGTCCATTTCCTTTACTCAGACCGCGGCGCGACTTCCCAGCTATCCGCCCCGTTGGGATCGCCGCTGCCCCGGTAGCGAGCCACGTCCGGGAAAGCGTACACGGGCCGCGTCTGGTCGTATTCGGAGGGCTTCATGGGGTACCGCACACGCGGTTGATAAAAACCCTGCGTCACTCGCCGATGGACGATCACCTGCTCCGGCGCCTGGTCATGTTCGACCCAGTTTTCCAAAGCCGTAAGCCAATCCACCTGGGAGCCGCCGATACCGCCCATGGTGCAATGAAGCATGCTGGGCACCATGAACAGGCGGAAGAAATCTCTGGTCTGATCGGGGCCACCCATGGTGCGGGTGGCCGTTTCGTAGTAGTCGACGCTGATTCCGGGGGGGATCTGATCGTCATCCCAGCCGTGATAAAGAATCAGCTTGCCACCATTTTTTTTGAATTTTCGTAAATCCGGGTTCTGGGCGTTGTAGAGCACCTCAGTCAGCGCCATACGCGGCGGGTCCCGGTCGAAATCAAAGCTCCTGGCAGGTGTGCCCGCAGGCGGGTCGTAAAAGAAGGGCATGGTGGTGATGAATTCCTCACCAAAAGATTGAGGCCCTTCGAGCCAATCGCCAACCTTGTCTTCCTGGATGAACTCAGGCGTCCAGGTGTATTCCGAGCCCCGCGACATCCCGAAATACCAGGGGTTGCCGTCGGCGTCGGTGGCACCGGAATAGATCTTGTTGACAACCTCGACTTCCTTCGCGGTCAAACAGGTCTCGTCATCGCGGCCACGTTGGCACTGAATCTCAGCGGGTTCCCAGTCGCACTGGCGGGGATCCTGGAGAATGCCGTCCTCCAGGCCGTCGGCCGCATCGCACTTCGCCATCACGGCGCTGCGGATCATGGGCAGCTTCTTTGGACTGAGGATTGGCTGGCCGTCCTCATCCAGGTTCGCCAGCGGGCTCCACAGCACAAAGTAGGCGCCGTCGCCGGTTTCGTCATAGACGGGGGCGCCGGCAATAATGCCGTCGAAGTCCCGCGGGAACCGCTGTGCTTCCACCATGGCCTGTCGGCCGCCGGTAGAGCAGCCCATGAAATAATTCAGCGCCGCACGCTTGCCGTAGTAAGCATCTATGATCTCCTTTGCCGCCACGGCCACCGTATGTGTGGAACGGTAGGCGAAATCGATCTCGCCTTGGAGGTTGTTGTAAGCGAATAGCCAGCTGGCACCCTGATGCCCCATGTCGGTCTGCACAACGGCATAGTTGCGGGCCAGGCCCGGATCGCTGCGGCCGGAATCAATGGAGCCGCAATAGCCGCCACAGCCCACCATCAAAAACTTTCCGTTCCAGGTGACCGTCGGCATACGCAGCTCAAATCCTGTGTTGGGCGCAACCAGGCCAGTGACCCGACAGGACTCGGGCAGGCCGTCGGCGGGTGGATCAACCACCGCCTTGAGGATGCGCGTGGGCGCGTCGGGAATGGCCACCAGACGATGTTCGATGGGCGCGCCCAGGCCGCTCAATGCCGCGCATCCGTCGACGGCGTCCTGAGCACTCGACGGCACTGGAGCGACCAACAGCAACGATAATCCAATGAGCAAGATCGATATTTTCATGAGCCCCTCCCCCTCCGCATCCATCCTAGCGCTTTTCGGCGCCCATCAGGCACGGTTGTTGCAAACGGGACGAGCGGGACGCGCTGGAACCAGCCCGAAGCGCTTGGCTGGCGTGAGGGGTCAAACCAACCCCGCCTCCCGAGCGTGCTTGCGGATCGAAGACGAAAACCAGTCCAGATCCCGATACTTGTGGAGATAGTGGCCCAGCGAGTTGATGTGCTTGGCATAGCCTGTCAGGAGGCGAAATTCCTTGGCGAGCACGAACAGCGAGAAACAATCGCGCTCCGCGGGGGAAAAACTGCGCCGGCTCTGATAACCGTTGACAAACGCATCCCCATAGACGGAATCCAGCCCCATGAAATCGACGGCCCAGCAAACGCACATCACATCGTGGACGTAATGATCCAGACCGCTGTTGTCGAAATCCAGAAAGGTGATGTTTCCCGCCCGATCGATGAGCCCGTTGTTGAAATGGAAATCGCCGTGGCAAGCGCCCATGGGGACGGCGACCGAGTCCACCTCCTCCAGGGCGTTAATCAGACGCGGGGCCAGCTGGCGATAAAAACGCAGGTCCTCTGAGCGGTCCATCATCATGCGTTCCAGATAGGGAAACTGAGCCGCGATCAGCTCGGGGGGATTCGTGCGGCGCGCCCGACGCGGCCGAAAACCGCCTCCGACTCGATGAATATCAGCCAGCGTAGCCCCCAACCGAGCGGCCAGCTTGGCGTCAAGCTTTTCAACAAACTTCTCACCCGGCACCCACTCGAAGGCTGCCAGCGCCCGCGGACCCTCCGGTGCCTCAACCACGAAGTGATGGCGGCCCGATCGGCACGGTAGTCCGGGCACCACTGGCAACCCTTCGTCCTTCAGGAACCGGAGAAACTCGAGCTCGTAGGCCACATCGTCCATGCTGCGCCAGTGGGCTCGCCAGGCTCGCACCGCATAACGTTGCTCCTTGGTGCGCAGCAGATAGACATCGTTCATGCCGCGATGAATCAACTCGCAGTAGGGTTGCTCGGAAAACCCATACTGCTCGGCGCAAGCGCCTGCAACCGCTTCGTTGTCGAGAACTGAGTGGATGGTCGGGAAGAACTCGCTCATTTGATTGCCCGCAATGGCCTGCCTTTTGCGGCCCGTTATGAGTCCCGCGGCTAGCACTATAATCCATGGCCTATGCGTCTGCGTCGCCCGAAGCTGTGCCTGCTGTTGGCCATCACCCTGTGGGGATGTGCTGCAAGCCCGGGCTTCGGCGAGACCCTCCGCGTAGGCCGTACCGCCCTGCCTGCCAGCCTGGGCAATCCCTTCACAGCCGCCGGACGGCCCTCTTCAGGACTCTGGATTGCCCTGTTCGATGCCCTCACCCAGATCGACGCCAGCGGCGCTTTGCAGCCCGCCCTGGCCCTGAGCTGGGAAAACACGGCGCCCAACACCTGGGTGTTCCGACTCCGCCCAGACGTGCGCTTTCACAACGGCGAGCCGTTCACGGCAGCGGCGGTGGTCGCCACGATGGCGCTTCTGAGCAGCGACGCGGGTGCGGGGCTGTACGTCGCCGCCGAGATGAAGCATATCGCCAGCGTCCGCGCCCCGGACGAACTGACGGTTGAGTTCCACACGAAGGCGCCGGATCCGATCCTGCCCAAGCGTCTGAGCATCGTCTATATCGTGGAGCCGAAGGCTCTGGCCAGGGCAGGACTGGAGGGCTTCGCCGCAGAGCCGATCGGCACCGGACCATTCAAGCTGCTGGACTGGGGCCACACCACCCGCCGCAGCAGCTTTCGCGCCTTTCCCGACTCATGGCGCAAACCCGGAGTCGCGGAACTGGAGATGATCTGGCTGCCAGATGCTTCGGCACGGTTGCAGGCCCTGCTTTCCGGGCATCTGGACATCATGGAGGGCTTCAGCCCGGATGATGTCGAGGCGCTCGCCGGTCGCCCTTACCGACATTTCTCACAGCCGGCACCTCAGGTGATGTCACTGGCGTTTCGCAACGTGCGCGACGAGGATGCGCCCCTGAAGGACCCGCGTGTCCGACAGGCCCTGAACTACGCGGTGGACCGCCAGGAGATTGCGCGGGCTATCGGCCGGGACTATGTGGCGGCGGCCAGCCAGGGGGCAGTGCCCGGCGTGGTCGGGTATAACCCCATCCTGGCGCCCTACCCCTACGATCCGAGCCGCGCACAGGCTTTACTGGCCGCAGCCGGTTACCCCAACGGCCTCTCCCTTCGCGTGGAGGTGCTTGCCGGGTTCGTGGTCTCCGACAGCCTCGTGTATCAGGCCGCTGCCGACGACCTGGCCGCCGTCGGTGTCGACGTGCAGCTGCAGGTCGTGCCCTACGCCACCTGGCTCAGCCGCTTCATGGGTAACAGCTGGGGGAATACGGATGCCTTCTCCTGGGCCTGGACCGCGCTGTTTTACGATGCGGCCCGGGCGCTGCAGCCATTTACCTGCGTGCGGGAAAACCCGTTCTTCTGCGATGCGAAATCAACGGCCGCCTATCAGGATGCGACGGGGGAAATGGATCCAGCGCGACGCGAGCAAAAACTCATGGAGCTTATGTCCCTGATGCACGGCCTGGCTCCGGCACTGTGGCTGGTTACCATCACCCACGACTACGCCGTTCACCGGCGCGTAAAAGGATTTGCAGCCGGACCCATGGGCATCCTCTATGATCGCATCAGGTTTCACCCATGAGTGCGGCGCGCGCTGCAACCCGCTGCGGGTTGCGAAAACAACATTCTCGCGCTCGGACTTGACTGATAGTCTTCGCCGACCGCAGTTCTTATTGCCTAACCTGTCGAGGAACCATGTCTGAGCACAACACTTACACGCCACCCAGGGTCTGGAAGTGGGAGAAAGAAAGCGGGGGGCAGTTTGCCAAAATCAACCGGCCGATTGCCGGGCCTACCCATGAGAAAGCATTACCGGTCGGCAAGAACCCGCTGCAGCTGTATTCCCTGGCCACGCCCAACGGGGTGAAGGTGACCATACTGCTGGAGGAATTGCTCGCGGCCGGCCACGAGGGTGCGGAGTACGACGCGTACCCCATTCGCATCGACGGTGAGCAGTTCAGCACCGGGTTCGTAGCCGTTAACCCCAATGCAAAGATTCCAGCGATGCTGGACCAGAGCACCACGCCAACGACGCGAATTTTTGAATCCGGCGCTATCCTTTTGTATCTGGCCGAGAAGTTCAACGCCTTTCTGCCGCCGCACGCGCCCGCGCGGGCCGAGTGCCTGAGCTGGCTGTTTTGGCAGGTCGGCAGCGCGCCCTACCTGGGCGGCGGCTTTGGCCATTTCTACGCTTACGCACCGGAGAAATACGAGTATCCGATCGATCGGTACACCATGGAGGTAAAACGCCAGCTGGACGTGCTCGATCGTCGGCTGGCAGATCATCGCTATTTATGCGGCGATGAATACACCATTGCGGACATGGCCGTGTGGCCCTGGTACGGCTCGCTGGTTGCCGGCCGCATGTACAACGCCGGCGAGTTCCTTGACGTGGAATCCTACCAGCACGTGGTCCGCTGGATGCGCGAGATCGATGAGCGCGAGCCCGTCAAGCGCGGCCGAATGGTGAACCGGACTTGGGGAGACCCCGCCGAGCAGCTGCGCGAGCGGCACAGCCCGGACGACTTCCTGACCCGCACCCAGGACAAGCTGGAGGCAGAGACCGCCGACTAGAGATGTCGGCGGATCGTGATCGGGTCGTTGTAGAACCGTTCGATCCGCTCGCGCTCGAAGCCCGCGGGATCTTCGCAGACGCGCCGCCGGATGGCGGCGGAACCCCTGCCTGCCGAAATGCTGGTCTCGCCTCTAGCGAGCGCGTCCAGAACTTCCTGCGCGTGTTCCGCGGGGCTCATGGAGCCACCGCCGGGCGCTGCGGACATGGTATCAACGCCGCCGGTGTACACACCGGCGACCAGAATCGGATCGCGATCCAACTCGGCCCGAAGCCCTTCCGTCATGTTCGCCGCCGCCGCCTTGGATGCGCAGTAGGTCGCATACTCGGGCAGGGAGAACAGCGCGCCCACCGAAAGAATGTTGACAATCGCGCCGCCGCCGTTGGCCCGAATAATTGGCGTGAACAGGCGCGCCAACTCAGCGGGCGACCAGCAGTTGGTAGCCATGACGCGTTTCGCATCATCCAGCGAGTCCGCCGACAGAAAACGGCGTTGCTCGGCGTTGGCGCTGCCCGGATTGCCCGCATTGTTGATCAGCCACGTCACGTCTTTGGCGGCTGCCGCCGCTGCGCGGCGGTGGGCATCGTTGGTCACGTCAAGCTCGAGCGGTACGACGCGAGCCGGATCAAGGGCTATCAACTCGGAAAACGTCTCGCGCCGGCGCGCCGTGGCGTAGACGCGTCGCGCCCCGCGCTCCAGCAGCACGCGCACGAAACCGTTGCCAATACCTTGATTGGAGCCGGTCACCAATGCCACGCAGTCCTCGGCCCGGGCAATCTTTTGCCCATTGGACGCGGGCTGTTCCGCAGCCTGATCGGCCAGATTGGCCAACGCGGGGCCGGCGAGCGACAGGCCCAGCCCGCCAATGAACTTACGGCGTTGCACGTCTTATCTCCTCTACTGGACCGATTGGGGCCCCCGGGGCGAGGCGGCTTCAGGCAATCGCGCTGGCCGGGGTCAGGCCAACTTGCGGTCAAACAGCGCTAGCAGGCGGTTCCAGGCGCGCTCAGCCTGGGCCTCGTTATAGACCGCGGAATCCGGCGGACACCAGCCGTGCAGCGTGTCCTCGTAGACCTCGACCTCCGCATCAATGCCGGTGGCATCAAATGCGGCCCGCAGCCGGACTTTCTCTTCCGGGTTACGCTCGTCGTCATTCGCCGCGATCGCGATCAGGAAACCCACGTCCCCGTCCATGTTGGGAATCACCAGGTGCGGGCTGTCCTCGTTATCCGTCGCCAGTCCGCCACCGTGAAAGGAGCCGCCGGCGCCGATGCGCTGCGGAATAGCCGCCGCGAGACGCAGCACATAAGAGCCCGTCATGCAGTATCCGGTCGTGCCGATCATGCGACCCGTATCCACCGAGGGCTGCGCATCCAGCCACGCCACAAAGGCGCGACCGTCGGTGACACAGGTTTCCGGGGACAGCGACCGGGCGTGGGGCATCAGCAAGTCGCGAATCCCCGGATCGCCAAAGCCCTTCCCCTCGGGCAGGATGCGTCCCCGATGGGTGCGATAGTAGGGGTTCACGACCAGCACCGAATAACCGGACTCGGCCAGGCGTTTTCCCATCGCTCGAAAGGCAGGTCGGATGCTCATCACGTCCGGCCAGACGATGGCCGCCGCATGGGCACCACTCTCCGGGCGCACGAAATAGCAGTCGGCCATGCCGTCCGGGGTCTCGATCATGACCTCCTCTTCGACGACACTCGCCGCATGCGCGACGGGCGGCAGCAGGAGCGCAAGCCCGGCACCGGCAGCTGTCTTGCTGAAGTCTCGGCGCGTCAGGCCATTGTTGCGCAGGAATCTCTCGACGTCCTGGTTGGTGCGATCGTCACACATCGCTACCCCCTCGGGCTTGTTGCTTAGAAGCCAGTACTATAACGCGTTGTTCCGTCGCCCGTGCTAAGCCGTGTGCTGCGGCGCAGCATACGGCTGCTCTCATGCCCGACCGAGCCACTTGGCCGTCGGATAGGGTAATCTTGAAGCCCGAAACCACCGCCAGCGGTAAAAGTGTCGTTGGAGTCACCGCTGAACAGAGCCCAACTGATCGTCTTTGAAAACCCGATCCGGCGATGAGCTCAGGAGGATCAGCAATGTCCACGGATGCCCTGGTCAATGAAGACATCGCGCGGGTGCGGCAAGCACTCCAGACCATACGCGATCCATGCCACGCGCTGTCCGGTCATGACCTCAGCATTCTCGATCTCGGCCTCGTGAACCAGGTAAGCCGCAGGGGCGATGTGATCAGGGTGAGCATCACCTTCACCGAGCCCACCTGTGTCTTTTCAGATCGCATTGTCGCCGCTCTGCAGGACTTGGCGGGTAGTCTTCCAGACGTTGCCCAGGTGGTCGTGGAGATCGAACCGCTGCCGATCTGGGAACCGGCCCGCATGAGCGAGCGGGCGCGCCAGCTGTTTGCCGCCCGCCGAGGCGCGTTGGCCTCGAGCTTCCATGATGTGCCCATTTCTATTCAACAAACCGCGAGATGTACCGATGAGCCACTCAACTGATTGGACGCTCTCGCGCCGGGCGCTGCTCGGCGCAGCCGGGGCCGCAACCGTTGCCCGAGCCTTGCCAGGGTTCGCGCAAACCCCTCCGGAAACCGCGGTAGCCCTGGATGCCGACTGGTCGCCAACGCCACATCCCAAGGCCGATCGTTACTTTGTGATCGACGGCGTGGCCCATGCTTACAATCATGCGCTCTATAACATGCGGCGCAGTCGTTCCGCTCGCATCACCCTGGATACCAACAGCAAGTGGCACCTGGCGTGCACACCTGAGCGTTATCAGCTCACCGCGCAACAGTATCACCGGGACTGGCAGGCCGATGAGTTGGTGGATCTGGTGTTCCTGGAAAGCACCACTGACATGATGATCATGCATTCCGTGCCCATGTACGACACGCACTGGGATGGCCTGGTCTCCAACGAGAAAGGCGCCTATCTGAAGCATAACTACCCGGACCGAGTCCTGTGGTACGGGGCGCTGGACGTGTTCCGTCCCATGGACGCCCTTCGTGCTCAGGCCGATCAGCTTGTCGCCCAGGGTGCGGACGGCATCAAGCTCTACCCGACCCGGCTCAACCCCGAAACAGACGCCAGCGAGGGCTGGCTGATGGACAACGAGAAACTCGCGTTACCGGTCTTTGAGTATTTACTTGAGCAGGGAATACGTCACGTCGCGATCCACAAGCTGGTTGGATACACGGGGCCCGAGACCGCAGCGCTGGGCATCGACGACATGTATCGCGCGGCTGAAGCCTTTCCCGACATGACTTTTCATCTTGTCCATGCTGGATGGCAGAATTTTGATGAGACGGTACGTTTGATGCGGGCGCGCGAGAACATCACCGCCGTGATGGAGGGTCCGTTCCTGTTTCCTCTCTACGACATGGCGCTGTTCGATCGCATGATGGCAGCCTTCATGAGCAACGTGGATGTGGAGCGCATCATCTATGCGTCCACGGCCGCCAATCAGCATCCGTACTGGATGCTGAACGCATTTTACGATTACCAGCCGCCGGCCGGCGCAAGCTTCCAAGTCAGCGAAGCGGATAAGGGAAAGATCCTGGGCGGCAACCTGGCCCGGTATCATGGCATCGACGTGGTCGCTCAGCGGCGCAAGCTTGCCAGGGATCGATTCTCGCGCTATCGGGCGGAGCATGGTCTGCGCGAGCCGTATATTGTGCAGCGGACGGGTTGACGCCCGGGGGCGCCATTAAGCGGGCGGCTGCCGCCTGTCGGGTGCCAGGGCGTTTCTTCAGACAGCCATCAGGCGGCCCGTCTGACCGCCCGTGGCAGTGCCCCCCCGGGAGTGCCCCCGCTCAGGGACCATCCTTAGGGTTCTGCATCGCCCTGGGCGCGGCGGGTCGAGCATCCAGCCCTTTCTCACTTAGAAACCGCGCCAGCAAGTCCGCGACCTGGTCATTGTTGAGGTCCGAGAAAGGGAAATGGGTATTGCCGACGAGGCCGGCCGCCGGCAACCGCAGCACCGAGGCATCGCCGCCATGCTCATTGACAGTCGCCGCAAACAGGTCGGCGGCGATCCGAAACGCGCGCTGCAGATCGAGGCTGGTCATCGGCGGGGGGTGAGGCTCGGTGGGGATGTTATCGCCGAAGACAATTTGGATGGGAACCCGGGTGAGCTTCGCAAAGTCGCTGGGGGGTACTTCTTTCCCCGCCGGGAACGCGCCGTCCTCGAACAGGGGGATGGGCGGCGGTACCTGCCCAGTCGCAAAGACCACCGAGGTCGGCTCGTAGGCAATGATGGCTTTCACGTGAGCGCTCTTGATGGCCGTCAGCCAGCCGTAGCCGCCGCTGGCGGAGTGGGTCACCAGCACAGCCGGCCCGATCCTCTCCAGAGCCGCCGCCACAGCGTCGCTGGCCATCGCGGCGTCCAGCGGGCCTGTACTGGGCGTCCGCTGGCGAAGGAACTGGTCCACGGCCAGCGGATCGCGCGGGAACCTCACGTTCGGATAGAACTTGGGATAGACGCCGAGCCGGAAGATGTTCCAGATCCGCTCCACATCGCGCTCGGGGGCGATCGTCGTGCCCACCATGCCGCGGCCCGCCCGGCCCGACCTGGGTTGATCCAGGATGTACACCGCATAGCCGCGCCGCAGAAACAAGGTCTGAAAACCTTCCCGCCCATCCGGGGTGGACTCCCAGCTTTTGCCGCTCTGCCCACCGCCGTGCCACAACACCAGCGGCAGGTCACGAGCATTGGCCGGCACCTGGTACTGCACATAGGCATGATCGCCGTCGCTTGGCTCTGCCCCGTTGGCGGTGTTGCCGCCCCCACCGGCGAAGAAACTACCTTGTTCGACGAGCACGATGGGCGCCGGCAGGTCCTCCTGTCCCAACGCATTGAACATGCCGGCCCCGAGGAGCAAAAGGAGCAGCGCCCGCCAAGCGTTCAAAATGCGCGACCCGCGCCCTACTGCGGGCACTATTCCGGGTACTCGCCCGGCCGACGGGTGCTCATCACGTCCGAATAAACGCCCACTGCCTGCCCCAGAAAACGGTCGTCTTCCGCGAGACTGAGGATCAGCGCGGCGAAATCCGCGTAGGTCACGCGCGAACCCTCGCCTGGCGTGCGTTTGGACTCATCCGTGTACTGATAAAAATCCGTGTGATTGTGGTGAACTTTGAGTTTGAGATTATTCAGCCGCGGACCCGCGCCGAAATTGCGGGCGCGCAGGATCACGCTGTCCAGACCGCTGCCGGCAATGATCTTTTCCATGCGCTGCATGTCACGATACAGATTGCGCGCATTCCAAACCCAGGTATCGACCGTTCCCGCCACCTTCGGCTTCTCGGCAGGGATCTGCTCGGGTCCGCCGGAGCTGACGGCGATCAGGCGACGGTTGCCCTTGCGCCGCATGGCTGAGATGATGTTCGCGGTTCCCACCGAATACAGATCCACAAAACCGATTTCCTCGCTGTGGTCGGCAATGCGGGGACCGATAAGGGACACCACGACCTCCGCGCCGGTCATCGCAGCCGCGAGAGTCTCTACGTCATAGACATCACCTTTGACCGGCGTAAGCCCCGCCCTCCTGACCGCGATCCTCTCCGGGCTCCGGGCAAGGGCGGTCACCCTGCGGCCCTCAGCCAGCGCTTGCTCGAGCAGTTCCGGCGCCGAGCGAGCCGTCGCGCCGATCACCAGGATCGGCCGCAGGGACGATTGCGCGACCCCGGTCCGCGCGGCCAGTGTGGCGACGATGACGTGCTGAAGCATTTCGCGCCTGTTCATGGTGGGCTCCTCTAGCCTGGGGCTTATCCCCTCACCCCGGTGTTCAGACAGCCTTGGCAGACTCGCCACGCTGGTTGTCGGCTTTGGGCTGTGTCCTGATCTGCGAGCGTTACTCCGACGGACCACCCGACGCCCGGGTACCCGTCCCTGCAAACCCTACACGGAATATACGACGTTACATGAGAGATCCGAAATACCATTTATTTCAACGCTTTAAGAAGTGCCCGGGGCTACCCGGCGTCAGGCTCACCGCGGGGCCGCCGCCGCGGCCGGGGATCGGCAAACAGGATTGCCCCGGCGTTGGAATCCACGGCACCGCGACCTGTGCTAGCCTCCCAGGCACGGCGGTGGGTGAAGCCCGCTGGCCATTTCCGGAGGTCCGTGAGTCGACTCGTGCGTTCTACGCTGATACCCCAACTGAGTGCATTGGTTCTGGCCACCCTGAGCTTGGTGGCAAGCCCGAATCTGGCCAACGAGACCGACCAGCAAGACGGGACAACCTGGCGTTGGCAGGACGTTCAGCGGGTTGTGGTCATTCCCGACGTGCACGGCGCCTACGACGCGCTCGTCGATCTGCTCAAGGCAACCCGGGTGGTCGATGAATCGCTCGGCTGGGCCGGGGGGCACACTCATCTGGTCAGCCTTGGTGATCTGCTAGACCGGGGCGGCGGCTCCCGGGCGGCCATGGACCTGTTGATGCGCCTGCAAACCGAGGCCGCGGCGGCCGGCGGCCGGGTGCATGTGCTGCTGGGCAATCACGAGCACATGAACCTCGTTGGCGATCTGCGCTATGTCTCGCGCGCAGAATATGCGGCCTTCGCGGACGAGGAACCCCCCGGCGCACGGGAACGGGCGCGAGCGGATTTCGCGGCGGCGCAGGCCGATCTGGACCCTGAGCAAATCGAAGCGGCTTTCGCCAAGCGCTACCCACCCGGATTCTTTGGTCATCGCGCCGCGTTTCGGCCGTCAGGCCGCTACGGCGCGTGGCTGCTTAGCCTGCCCACACTGATCACTATTAACGATACGGCCTTCGTGCACGGCGGGCTGCCCCCCGATACCCACAACCTCAGCCCGGCGGAGTTGAATCGCAGCTTCAGTGCGGACCTGACCCGCTACCTGGCCGTGTGGCAGGACCTCGTGACGGCGGGGGTGGTGCCCGATGACGAGGCCACCCGCGCCGAAACGCTGATCGGCAATGGCGTGTTGGCGGATCCGTCGAACTGTGTTGGCGAGCGTGCCCTCGCCTGCCAGGCCGTCCAGGACAACGCCGAAATCGCCACGAAAGTGGAAGAGTTCACCCAGTTAAGCCAGGCTTTCGTCCATAGCAATGACAGTCCGTTCTGGTACCGCGGATCCGTGTACTGCCGGGACGTTTTTGAGCGACCCATTCTGGACGACTATCTGGGCCGTCTTGGCGCAAATCGAGTGGTGGTCGGGCATACGCCAACCGCTGACGCCGTGGTGCGCACGATCCGTCAAGGCAAAGTCGTCATGGCGGACACCGGTATGCTGGTCAGCTACTACAAGGGTCGGCCCGCCGCGCTGATCATTGAAGACGGCAAATTGCTGGTTCAGTACCTGAGCCCGGAAGAGTTGGTGCCACCCGATACGACTGGTGGCCCGGTCGCCTATGGCCTGGACGCCGTCGGGCTGCAAGACGCGCTGACTGCTGGCTCGATAACTCAGGTCACCCGGGATGCGGCTGACGGGCCATGGCAGATCACCCTGGAATATGATCAGCACATTATCAGGGCGCTGTTCTATCCGGCATCCCGCGACAAGGCCCACCAACTGGAGATGGCGGCCTATGTGCTGGATCAGCTGTTGGGTTTGGAGCTTATCCCGCCGACTGTGATGCGCCGCATCGAGGACATGGAGGGCACCCTGCAGCTGAGCTATCCGGACACCATTTCCGAGCAGCAACGCCAAGCCGATGGTCAGGGATTCTCCGGCTGGTGCCCAATCACGAGGCAATTCCAGCTCATGTACGCCTTTGACCTGCTGATTGCCAACGCCGGCCGCAGTCCGACCAACCTGCTCTACCGCAGGAACAACTGGACGCTGCATCTCACCGGTCACGGCCAGGCGTTTTCCAGAAGCCGCAAGCTGCCCGACGGACTGGCGGACGATGCTGTGAGCCTTTCGGAAGGCGTCGCCGCGGCGCTGGCTGCCTTGGATGAAGACCAACTTCGATCAGCATTGGGCAGCCTGCTGGACAAGACGCGTATTCGCGCCATCCTGTCCCGAAGGGACGCCCTGCTGAAGAAGTTCGCCTCGAATTAGCCCGCGTCAGCCCGGCTTGCGGCAGGCCGAGATGATCCGCCTTTCTCTGTCCCGGGGCGACTCCAGAATGTCGAAAAAACTGTCCAGGTAGCTGAGTATCCGGCCTCTTCTTGGTTTGCCCACCCCGGGGAGCGTCCGGGCCAGGTCATAAGCCTCATCCCGGTGGGCGAGGAAGCGGGCAAACAACCCGTCCCAATCAACGTCTGGCCTGCAGAGGCCGTGGTAGCGCCGGGTCCGAACGCTGCGAATCCGATACTGCTTAGGCGGCACCGCGTATTCGGCATCCACCAGACCGGAAAAATCGAAGTCGTAGGGCATTGCGATGAAGCCCTGGTCGGCGCGGCGCATCACCACAATATTGTGCTGGTAGGTGATCGACCAATCCAGATTGCCGATCATGAACTGAAATAATGCCAGCTGCGCCATCTCCGTCGCGTCGGCCAGGAACGGGTCAACGCGCTCGGCGGGCTGCCATGGTTCGGCATT
>JBFFHS010000076.1:0-17103 GCA_041556855.1 Gammaproteobacteria bacterium | reverse complement strand
TGCGCGTGCTTTACCCGATCTACGCCTCAACCTTTATCTGGGCCGCCGTGATTGCCTGGCTTTTGCAGGGCGATCCCATAAGGCCGATCCATCTGGCCGGCATGGTGCTGCTGATGACTGGAATTGTCTGCATGAGTTGGTGACGTTTGGGTTTCGGTAGCCATGGGGCGCGCTAGAGGCAGCGATAAAATAGACGCGAACGCCGGTTGGGTGGCCCAGCGCGCTTTCGCGCATCGGCGTGCAGCACTCGAGCTCGAAGCCGTGGGCATGATCGACGATTGCGTCAGCGCCCAGGAGAGCTCGGCATGCGCACTTTGATCGACCTCGTCTCGTGGAACGTTGAGACTTACGGCGATCAACCGGCTCTCATCGCACGCCGGGGTCTGCGCGACGATATCTGGAGCCACTCGAGGCTTTGGCGAGCTGCGAACAGCGCCGCCCGCTACCTGCGTGAGGATCGGGGTTTAGCACCCAGTGATCGAGTCATAATTCTGGGCGCAAATAGCCCTCAACTCGTGGCGTGTCTATTCGCTGGTCTTCTTGCCCGCATCGTGCTCGTGCCGATCGATGTCGGTTCGCGTCGGGAGTTCATCGCCAGCGTGGCGGCGGACACTGGCGCAGCTGCGCTTATAACAGACGCCGATGAGCAGCCGTCTATCGCGGAATTGGAGGTTATTCAGCTCAAGAGTATGCCATTCGACGGGGACGGACTCGATTTCGAAGAGTCCCCTGAAGCGGACGATATCGCCGAGATCGTTTTCACATCCGGCACGACCGGCGCGCCGAAGGGAGTCGTGTTGACTCACCGCAATATCCTTTCTAACGTTCAGGCTGTGGGCGAGGTCATTCCTCCGGCGCGCGGCTGGCGTCTTCTTTCCTTGCTGCCGCTCTCGCACATGCTGGAGCAGACGACGGGGCTCTTCGTGGCGCTCAAGCAGGGCGCGACGGTCGTGTATCCGCCGAGCCACAGTGCCTCAGCGGTTGCCGATGCGCTGCGACGCTATCGCATCGTCGGCATGATCACCGTGCCGGGCGTCTTGACGGAACTCCTGCGGCGAATAGAACGTGAAGCACAGGCTCGTGGCAGGGGACGGGCGTGGGCGCGGGCAAACCGTCTGGCGATGCACGCGCCCCCCGGCACGCGCCGGTGGCTCTTTCGTCGCGTACATCGTCAACTTGGCGGGGAGCTGCGTGTGCTTATCTGCGGGGGTGCAGCTCTGCCGGTAGAGACGGCCAAGGCATGGGAGCAGATGGGTGTGGCGGTGATCGAAGGCTATGGCGCGACAGAGTGCGCACCCGTGATTGCGAGCAACGGTTTCGACTCGCAGGTTTACGGCACGGTCGGCCGCCCGCTGCGGGGCGTTGATGTGCGGATCTCGGAGGAAGGAGAGATTCAGGTCAAGGGCCCGAATGTCTCGCCTGGGTATTGGCATAACGAGACGGCCACACGTGCGGCGTTCACGGAAGACGAATGGTATCGCACTGGAGATCGCGGGCGCCTGGACCCGGAGGGCCGGATTTTGATCGAAGGCCGGCTTAAGGACAGGATTGTTCTCTCCAGCGGTCTCAATGTTTATCCCGAGGACATCGAAGCCGTGCTGCTGGAGCAGGAAGGCGTCAACGAGGCTATCGTCGTGGCCATTGAGCAGCAGCCAGGTGATCCGAAGCTGACGGCGGTGCTGCGCCTGGGTGACGGGCGCGATGGGGCGGAAGTAGACCAAAGGGTTGCCGAGGCCGCGGTGGCCGGGGCCAACCGTTGCCTGGCCGTCCACCAACGCGTCCGGGCCGTGCGCGTCTGGGAAGACGAGTTCCCGAAGACTGCGGTCGGCAAGGTGAAGCGGCACGAGATACTAAAGCTTCTTCGCGACGAGACCGCCGAGGCCTCAGCGCTGAGTGCGCCAGCTGCGGGCGTCGACCTCGCTTCCCGGCTCACCGCGGTGCTCGCCGAGATATGCGGTGTTGAGGCCAGTACCATCCAGGCGCACTCCGCGTTGGTTGACGATCTCGGCCTGGATTCCTTGCGCTACGTCGAGTTCGCGCTGCTGTTGGAGAAACAGCTCGGCGTTTCGGTCGATGACGGAGCGCTCGCAGAAATGAGTACCGTGGGGGAGGTATTGGCGCTTCTGACGAGCGAGCCAGCGGTGCCCACTGCGCCGCCGTTCCCGGAGTGGTTTCTCACGCCGCAAGCAGCGCTCGTTCGAGCAGCTCTGCAGCAGGTGCTCGTTTTCAACCTGCACAGGCTACTCGCGCGCCCATTCGAGGTGTTGGGTGCCGAGCAACTGGCGCAGTTGGAGGCGCCGTTGCTGCTGGTCAGTAACCACACGAGCCATATGGATACGCTTTCGATTCTCCGGGCCGTGCCGACCCAGCTGCGCCGTCGACTGAGCGTGGCTGGAGCGGCGGACTACTTCTACCGAAATAAGCTGCTGGGCTTCATGACAACGCTGTTTTTGAGCACATTTCCGTTTACGCGCAAGGGGGCAGTCAGAGCAAGCCTGGAGCGCTGCGGTGAGCTCGCCGACGCCGGGAAGTCGATCTTGATCTACCCCGAGGGCACGCGATCCGTCACTGGGCAAATGGCCCCATTCAAGCCCGGTATCGGTTTGCTGGCCCTGAAGCTCGACGTGCCAGTCGTTCCGGTTGCGGTGTCGGGTGCCTACGACATCTTGCCGAAGGGTCGGCTGATCCCGCGTCCCGGGCCTCTCAGGGTGCAGTTCGGCGAGGCCGTTCATCTTCGCGGCGATGCCGAGCCGGAAGACGCAGCTGACATGCTTCACGATGCGGTTGAGGTATTGCTCGTCGGAGAGGGTGCGGTGCCGTGACATTGATCAAGCAAAAGCGCCGTCGAATTGTGCAGCCATGAACGAGCATCGAGACAAATCCTCCGACCGGCGCCCCCTGTTTTTGCGCAATATCGACTGGTTTCGGTCATGGGCGCGCGCGCTGGCAGATGCGGGTGTGTCGCCGAACGCAATCTCCGTGGCCGGGCTCCTAATCTCTATCGCCGCCGCCGGCGCATTTTTTGCGACGCGCTACGCGCCGGGCGCGGGTCGGCTCCTCTGGGCTGGCGGCATCGTGCTCGTACTGGCCCGTATCCTCGCGAACACGCTCGATGGAATGGTTGCAGTGGAGTGTGGCAAAACGTCGCGCGTGGGTCTGCTCTACAACGAAGCCCCTGATCGTGTCGGCGACGCGGTTATTCTGATTGCTTGCGGATACGCCGCGGGCGGCAGCGTTGTGCTCGGCTATCTGGCAGCCTGCATCGCCCTGTTCGTCGCCTACGTACGAACGCTTGCGCAGTTCGCCGGCGCGCCGGGCGATTTCAGCGGGCCCATGGCAAAGGGCCAGCGAGTGATCATCATCATACTTTCGGCAACCTATATGGCGATCGCGCCAAGAGACTGGCACGTAGTGTGGGGGCCCGAGGGTGATTGGGGCATCATGGCAGGTGCGCTTCTGGTGATCGTTGTCGGTGGCGTGATTACCGCGGCCAAGCGGCTTCGAGGCGCTGGTGCTTATCTTCGTTCGTAGCTTTGAGCTGAGCTGATGAGTTTCGTAAATCCACTGAGCGATCCTCTGTTTGCTCCGACAGCCTATCGTATGCTGGCGCTGCTAGGCGTGGCTTTGGTCCTGCTGTTGATCACCGAGCGCCGGCGCCTGCGTCCAATTGCGCAGAATGTGCTGCTGCGCCGATGGTTTAGCTGGGCCGTGCTTGCGCCGCTTTATCTGTGCGGCATCCTCAGTGGCGTTGGCGCGATCACGGTGCTCATCGCGATCCTGACGTTCCAAGGGCTGAGGGAGTACGCTGGCCTCGTGCAGTTGCCGCCGAATTATCGGCGCGTGCTCATCGCCATGGGACTCGTAGTGGCGCCGATGGCCGCTGTGTCTGTGCAAGGGTTTTACATGCTCGGGCCATTGCTGCTCATATTGGCAACCCTGCAACCGTTGCTGTTCGGAAGCGTCAAGTCGGGTGTGCGACAGCTCGCTTTTGCAGCGCTGGGATGGGGCTACATCTCGTGGTTTCTAGCTCATATCATTCTGCTGGCCCGATTGATCGAAGGCGGTGTCGGTATTGTGCTCGCGATTCTGGCTGCCGTCGGATTGAGCGATGTGGGCGCGTTCGCGGTCGGCACGGTTTTCGGCAAACACAAGCTGTCGCCTCGGCTGAGCCCCGGCAAGACGGTCGAGGGCGCTATCGGCAATTTCCTCGGCGCGTTTGCGGGCGCGACGCTCATGAGTTTTGCTCTGCCACACGATAACGTCATCGCGCTCATGATCGTACTCACGGTGCTCGTGGGTGCCGGAGCGATCTGGGGTGACCTCGTCGAATCGGCGATCAAGCGAGAGTTCGGCGCCAAGGACGCGGGCACTTGGCTGCCGGGCTTCGGCGGCATCCTGGATCGGATCGACAGCCTCATCATCGTCGCGCCGCTGGCGTATTACTTTCTGGCCTTCACGGCGTAGCCACGAGGGCTAAGCGAACAGTGGCCATGAGGCTAAAGGGACAGTGACCATGACTCCTCAGCCACGTTAGAGACAGTTTTTTCCGCGGTCGCTGTGGCACGCAGCCTACTGCCGCCAGGCCCGTGTGTTCTCAGGTGGTGGTTTTGCCAACCAATTCGCTAGTTTCCCCGCGCCGTAAGGAATGAGTTCGGGGTTATCGAACAGCGATCGGGTAACTCCTTGGGGTATGGCTATGGAAGGTTACATTGGGCCGCCATGCCGGGACCAACGATACGCGCAATTAGAATTCCGGGCTTGGACGCACTGTAACAGAAGGAACATCACGGATGCCCATGAGCAACGATGTGGGCAGCGCGCGGCCCGCTCCGACCTTAGATTATGCCGAACGCCCATCACCTTCCGTTAGGGGCCAATAACACAATTGTCTGACTGCCAGTGGTCCCCATTGACATCAACGAAAACGGCGTACGTCTTCTCGCATCTGAACTTTCTAATCGCACCGATCTCACCATCGATGTTCTGATACAACGACCTCGTGTTGCTCACCGCACAAGCGTGGATAGGTTCCAGCGGCGCGCCGCCGGTTACCTGGCCATCGACGAAAGCACCATCCGAACCCCAATTGCTGACCATACCGTGCTCGGAATGGCCGATGGCTTTAAAGCCTCTAATCAATACATCCTTGGATCGTTCATTGACCCCGTAGTGGATATGGGATCCGCGAGCATTTGCCTGAACAGTGGTATTCTCGATGGTGATGTTCTTGGAGCGCTTTGCGAGCATGCCAACATCGGAATTAATGACTTTCACATCCCTGGCCCAGCAATTCGTGCAGTCCTTGAACTCAATGCCGTTATAGCCTGGCTGTGCACCGAACGTCCGATTGTAGTGGCGGAATGAATGCGGCGGAAACTCAATGGTCACTCCCTCAATGCCGACTTCTCTGCCGGACGCAGTAATCAGCCCTCCCCACCAACTCCAACAACTTCCGGCGTCTCCCTGCCTATCCTTATTGACGCACGAACCGCTTAACTTGGTCAGCCCATTGGGAAAATGCAGCGTGGTGAGATCCGATCCGGCACCCTTGAGCACCATAGTGGAGGTCAGTATGAGTTGATCATTAATCACATGACGTCCGGGGCCGAACGTTAGTTCCGGCGTTCCAGGATTATTTGGAAGTTGCTGACCGCCCCTGTAACCGGCTTGCGAAAAATCGCCGCAGGTGCCGTAGTCGCCGAGATCAATGCTAACAGGTCTGGCGGCGATCTCAGCACTTCGAGCGCTGGAGGAGGCCGAGTCAGCGGGTGGGGCAGCGACCTCTCCGAGGTCTGCCGTACTCGCGCAGCCCGATAGTACGGATGCCTGCCAAACCAGAACTAGCAACGCGACACACAGTGCAGTACGAGACATAGCCATGGCCTCTTGGATGTAAAGGGCACGAACAACCGCGCCGTATGGCTGTGAGATCATACTTTAACCGCCCAGACAGAGCAGGGGTGGGTGGCCAGAAATATGGACGTGAGGGTGGAGCGTGCCAATGGAACTGGGCATCACTTGCGTTCGCCAACTAGGAGGCTCGCCATTTCTGAGTTGAGCCCATGATGCATCGCCAAACATCTTGTCGATCGGTTGAATGGGCAGCGCTGAGGGGATATTTCAGTTCTTCCGAAAGTAGCCGCCCAGAGTGCTGGACGCATCGTTTTACATAACTTCGGATATGGTTCTCAGAAAACGGCTGATCGGCTCGCAAACACTGGATCCATATTTGGCGGTCAGTGGCGGGAAATGGACCTGCGCGTATTGGAAGTTTTGGAATGGGGCAGGGCGCGATTGGGGGCACGGGCCGCTCCAGCACAGGGTTTGCAAGCCCGCCTTTGGCTTCCTTAGACGTGGCAAGGCCTTTGGTGCGAGCAGCTGAACTCTTGCCTACATCTTGCCGGGTTGGTGCATTGATAGAAGAACAGTGGTTGAAGGTCCGCGGCAACTGGATTAGCCGACGGTAGACTATACTGAGATGGATCACGTGTAACTTCCAACACCTCTAATACACACCTATGAACGACATCGGGAAACTAGCCTACGCGGCAGCGGCTACGCGGTGGGCAGATGTCCCGGACGACGTGCGCAGGCAAGCGGGCGAGCTGTTTCTGGATACGCTCGCGGTCATTTCAGCCGGACTGAGCCATCCCACCTACGCACCGTTTGTCGCCATGCACACCACGGTCTCAGGTGAGGCGACGATACCGGGTGTCGAGACCGGCGTACCGCCTCTAAGTGCCTCGTTGGTGAATGGCGGTGCTACGACCGTTCTCCAATTGCAGGATGGCCATCGTCTCGCACGCGGACACCCCGCTAGCCATTTGGTGCCCGCGCTGCTGGCGGTAGCCGAATCGACTCAGACGGACGGCCCAACGATGCTGGAGGCATTTGTTGCGGGGTATGAGGTGGGAGCGCGCATTGGAATCGCCCTGGGCGGTTTGAACCCAGCAATACACGATACAGGGACATGGGGCGCAATCGCCGCGGCCGTCGCCGTGACGCATCTAATGTCCAAGCGTGATCCCAATGCGATTGCGTCTGCCATCGAAGCGGCGGCGGCTGTGGCGCCCATGCTCTATCGGGAAACGGCGGCCGCGGGCGCCTCCGTCCACCACCTCTACGTGGGCTTCGGCGCTACCAGCGGCCTGACCGTGGCAAACGCGGTACAGGCCGGTTTGTCGCCCCTGGTGGGCACACTGCAGGGCTTTTTTGGCCCCCGGGCGGGAGCGGAGTGTGATTTTTCAAAGCTAATGATGGGGATCAATAGCGGGCACCGCTGGCATGACTATGAGCTGATGAATGCGTATATCAAGGTCCATCCCACTTGCGCCCATCTGCACGGTGTTAACGATGCGGTGGCCCAGCTGATTGCAGAGCATGAACTGCGGGCTGAGCAGGTCGCCGGAGTGGATGTGGCGACCTATGCAGCAGCCCTGGAGTTCGAAAATTCCCAACCTGATAATGACCTAGCCGCACGCTTCAGTATCCCAGGCAGCGTCGCCATTGCGCTTTGCCGCGGGGCGCTGACCGTCGACACGTTGACCGCCGAAACACTGCAGACCGCCGAAGTTCAAGAACTTATGACGCGAATTCGTGTCCGGCACGACCCCAAGCTGGATGACCTCTATCCTAGCGGGCGCCCCTGCACGGTGGAGATCAGCTGCCACGATGGTCGCCAGCTGAAGGCGTCTGTTGTCCACCCCCTTGGCGACTGTACAAACCCTCTCACAGGGACCCAGCGACGCGCCAAGGCGGTTACGCTTTTCACCAAACGCTTCGGAGAGAACGGCGCTCGCAATATTCTGCGGCGCTGGGATGCCGTGCTCGCTGGTGAGCGGATCTCCGCCCTATCAGTCACGCTGCGTTCAACAGCCGTCAACTGAGCTATTAAGGTCGGCCAGGTCAGCACCGCTCGGACTGTGCTCAGAAGCAGTCCACGGCGTTACAATTAGACGGAAGGTCTGGCTTCCAAAAGGCTTCCCATGAAAAGACGGACATTCGTTGGCTCGCTGCTGGCGCTTCCCGTGGCTGCTCGGGCCGCCAATTCCCCGCACGAAGACACTATATGGGACTACGTCATCGTCGGCGGTGGAACGGCGGGCATGCCAGCGGCAATCTTCGCCTCCTACCGGGGCGCAAAAGTCCTGATCATCGATGCTGCCAAGGTCATCGGCGGGCAGCTCGACCGGGCCTTTGGCCAGATCAGCGCCGCTGGCACCCACGCGCAGGTTGCCAAGGGGATCAAAGACCACCCGGACATCCACTACGACGACATTATGGAGATCACCCAGGGCAAGGCCGATCCCACCATCATCCGGCTGTGTGTCGACAATGCGCCGCGCATGCTCAACTGGCTGCTGGAAGGCGGTCTGGTGCCGTTGCCTGAACATCCGGTCACCGGCCAGGGCATCGGCCAGCCCAGGTACTCTGTACCAAGGTATTTGTGGGGCGCCAACGCAGGGCGGGACATCCTTGCTGTTCTGAATCGAAAAATTGCCCCTGAACTGAAAAGCGGCCGTATTGTTACCCACTTGGAAACCGAGGTGATCGGGCTGCTGACTTCTGACGCTGGCGCCGTGGAGGGGGTCCGTGCGCGCTCCGCTGCGGGCGAGCACACCTTCCACGGGCGCCATATCCTGATCACTACTGGCGGATATGCCAGCAATCCCGAGATTTTTGCCCGCCTCATCGGCGGGCCCACCTACACCACGGGCACCTATCCCACTAACCTGGGCAAGGGCCTGGAAATGGCCACCGCCGTCGGCGGCTACCTGCGCGGTCACGCCCTGCACCAGCCGGGCACGGGCTCGGTCCTCACCGACAACAAATACCCGGCCCAGGTCTACACGCGGTTCCAGACCGCTCCCCAAACCCGCCAGCCCTGGGAGATCTGGGTCAACAACGACGGTCGGCGGTTCGTCAAGGAGGACGAGCCGCGACCCAATAACCGGGCGCGTGCCCTGTTGAGACAATCCCGCTACCGCTACGCAATCGTTTTTGACCAGCGGATTTTGGACACGGCGCCGCCGGGGTTTCCCGACTGGAGCCGGGACAAGCTGATGGAGCACTTCCGAAGCCATCCCATGTTCCACCGCGCGGACTCCCTGGAAGAACTGGGGAGCAAGAGCGGCATAGACGCGGCGGGGCTTCGCGAAACGCTTGCCGCCTACAACGCTTCGGTACAATCTGGCAGCGATGCGTTCGGTCGCCAGCATCTGCCCATGGAGATCAAGACTCCGCCGTTTTACGCCGTAATCCATCACGGCCATTCGGCCACCTCATCGGTGGGGGTTGTTGTCGATGAAAATCTGCAAGTGGTGCGACTGGACGGTGAGCCCGTACCCAACCTCTACGCCACCGGCGAGGTGCTGGGCGCCGGTGTGACCATGGGCGATGCCTTCACCCCGGGCATGATGCTTACCCCGGCCCTGACCTTCGGCCGCCTTCTCGGCGAGCGGCTGCCGGTGCCACGCACCTCTGCGGTGGCAGGTACTAGTAGGGCCACATGGAGAGCAGCCAATCCAACCGCGGTGGTGCAACGCGGCTAGTTGCCGTTAGCTGTTTCTCGTAGATGTCCCGATCCATGCCAAAGAAGGGCATGGGCTCGCTTGCAGTTTCTTGCCTAGGTTCAGCTGACCTAGCCTCAAATTCCTGGTCCAGATCTAAAGTGGTAAAAAGCCCTGTAGGAGATCTGAACCATGTCGAAGAAACGATACAGGGCCGAAGAGATCATTCACAGGCTCCGTGAAGCCGATGTCCTTTTAAGCCAGGGACTGAGCATCAGCCAGATGTGCAAAAAGATCGGTATCGCCGACCAGACCTACTACCGCGTAAACATCAGCCGGGGGGAGAAGCAGGTCGATACAAAACGGCATGAGAGCAAGCCAGCATGTCCCCGGCTGGCTGATCGTCTTGATCGAGGAGGTGGGCTTCGCCATGACTAACTCACTGTTCGAGGAATGGAGGGCGTATGAAAAACTCGTCGAGCAAGACTACATCGGGCACAAGCGGTTTTTCCAGTGCCTGGAAGAAAAGGTTAATCGGCGCTTCAAGAAGCCGGTTTCGATCCTCGACCTGGGTTGTGGTGATGCAGCACCCATTCGCGACATGCTGGCACGGCTAAGCGTTGAGCGATATTGCGGAGTGGACGATTCGGCGACAGCGCTGGTGAGGGCTGAGAGAAACCTGCAGCCGCTGGAGATACCGTATCGACTCTGCTCGGGTGATCTGCTGGATGAGCTTCAGAACCTGACTGAGAGTTACGACCTGATCGTCGCCAGTTACTCATTCCACCACCTCGTTACCAGGGCGAAAAAAGAGCGGGCGCTTCGGGAGTGCCGGCGATTATTAAGCCCAGACGGATTGCTGATCGTGATCGACGTCTTTCTCCGTGAAGGTGAGTCGCGGGATGTTTACCTCCACCGGTGGGAGCGTAACGCCCGTGCGGTGTTCACTGCACTAGACGAGGGGGAAATGGCCACACTAATCGATCATATATGGACTTGCGACTTTCCCGAGTCCTTGTCCGCTTACGAGGAGTCAGGTGCACGGGCTGGTTATGCGCGCATAGTCTCGCTGGCGGAAGACAACCTAAACAGACTGGTGGCCCTAGATACCATTAGCGAAAAGCAGGAACTCTGAGTATCGGCTACCGATAGTAGTCTGCCCATCACGACTGCCGAGATGGTGGGTGTTCAGGGTTCTCTCGCGGACTCTCATGAAGGGCATGATCTGCGGTGTGCGAGTGGCAGACATCAAGGAGCCAACCATGCAGGAAGTCCACTACTTGGATAAGCTGGCCAATGAGCTGGCCCGCGGCAAAACGATGGAGAAGATCGCCGCAAATAATCCGTTAGTGCCTGCTCCTTCGGCCCCGTTGCGTGGTCGCCGAGGTTGGATGCCGTCACAAGAAAATATATTTGAGCCCGAATACGATGGCGATGAGGCCTGCAGCGACGCTGCAATCCCGTCCGCGGCCGCTGAAGATTTTGATCAAGACGTAACTGATGAATCCAAGACCGATTCCCTCGGCAATTGAAAACGACAATGGCATGGCAAGTGCGGCTACTACGGCTGGAGCGCTTTCCGTTACGTCACGCCAATCGATGTCGGCGAGGCTTCGCGCCATCAGGCAAGCGACAAAGAGCAGCGCGGCCGCGGTAGCATAATCTGGCACGGTCTGCGCCAGCGGCGCCAAGAACAGGCACGCCAGGAAGAGCAGGCCGCAGACTACGGCGGTGAGCCCGGTCCGACCGCCAGCTTCCACGCCGGCCGCGCTTTCGATATAGCTTGTTGTCGCTGAGGTGCCGGCCAGGGAACCAAAGACCGTTGCCGTCGAATCGGAGATCAAGGCGCTGCGCAATCGCGGGAGCTTGCCGTCCGCGTCCAAGAGGTTCGCACGAGTCGCGACACCGACCAGCGTGCCAGCTGTGTCGAATACGTCGACGATCAGCATGGACAAGATCACCGTCACCATGGAAAGCTGCAGTGCCCCGGCAATGTCGAGCTGCAGCAATACGGGCGCCGGGGATGGCGGCATTGCGAAGACGCCGACGAATTCCGTCCGGCCAGACAGCCAACCGAGCAGCGTTACGAGCAGTATGCCGATAATGACCGCGCCGATGATTTTTCTTGCAGTCAGGCCCGCAATCACGGCAAATCCCAGAATGAATGCCAGAGGTTCGAAGCTGATTACGTCTCCCAAAGCGACGAGCGTATCCGGATGGTCCACGACGACTCCGGCATCCTGCAGTGCGATGAGGCCAAGGAACAAACCGATCCCGGCAGCCATGCCGAGCTTGAGGTTGCGCGGGATCGAGTTGATCAACCACTCGCGAACCGGCAAAACGCTCATCGTGACGAACAATATGCCGGAAATGAATACTGCGCCGAGTGCGGTTTGCCAACTGTGCCCCATGCCGAGCACGACGCTAAACGTAAAAAACGCGTTTTGACCCATGCCCGGCGCCAGGCAAATCGGGTAGTTCGCATGTAATCCCATCACGATCGAGCCGAATGCCGCGGCGATGCACGTAGCCACGAAAACAGCACCGAAATCCATGCCTGCTTGTGACAGGATGGACGGGTTTACGACGGTAATGTAGGCCATCGAGAGAAAGGTAGTCAGGCCACCCAACAGTTCGGCCCGCACTCTCGATCCGCGTTTTTTCAGCTCGAAAAGTGAATCCAGGTTAATCATAAATAAACCTTCGGAGAGTTCTTTTGCTCTCTTCTACCGACCCATAGCTCGGTCGCGCCCAGCCGTCTAATCGGTGATAACTGGCGAGATTTAAGTCCCAAAAATCTCCCACGATCATCAGATCGCACGAGAGGCGATTACTCTCGGCGCGGTTAATCTGAAGTGACCCAACTGACCTGCCCCCAGCAGCGGATCCGCTGTTAGAGTGAGAGTCCGCGACCATTCTGGCGTGTGAGCGGTTGGTATGACAAGTGGCCTGATGGTCTGTGGAGCCGGTGGTCGATATCACAGTGCAGCGTGTGGTCGGATCGTGTTGTAGTGAATACGCCATTGGTCGATCAGGATTTGCGCTTCCTTCAAGGTATAGAAGATCTCTCCGTTCAATAGCTCGTCCCTCAGCTTGCCGTCAAAGCTCTCATTTCAGCCGTTCTTCCAGGAACTGCCGGGTTCGATGAACAGAGTTTGGACATCGAGTCGCGTACCGGCGACTTCGAGCCCGCTTGCTCCGGGAAGAGTTCCTGGGCACAGCGAATTTCGTGATAGTGAATATTGCGGGGTTCTACGTACGTCTCTAAGAGGACAGGGAAGTCGAGTGGGAGACCCGGGCTATCGTGGGCACGGTATATCACCAGACGCCGATTTTTGCCGCCGACATGAAGTACGTGGTGCTCAATCCCATTTGGACAGTAACGCGCAGCATCATTCGCAACGAGATGCTGCCGAGAATGAAAGCCGATGTGACTTATCTGCCGTCGCGCAACTTCGATCTGATCGACCGCGCCGGGAAAAAGGTGGTGACCTGCCCGGATGAGGACCGAGATGCCTTGCTGGGTCACAGTGCTGTCGGCCTGACTCAACACTACGCGGCACCGGATCTTTGTCGGATGGTTCGAAACCCGCGCGGACAGCAGCCGCTAGCAGCGGACGAAGTCGCTTGTCGATTGCAGGGGTCCCCTTTGGATTGCCTGGAGCATTTCTGACTTTGCCAAGCCCCGCGCCAGCGGCCAGATCCGCTCGTTGGCCATTGATGGGTCGCGGGACTACCAGAGCTTGGCAACCCATGCACCGCTGGATACGCGCTGCGCCCGCCTGCGGCGCATTCGGGCGTACAGACGGGCCCGCTGGTCGGCCAACCAGTCCGCCCGGCTTACCGCCGTTTCCTCTCCGCGAGCGGCGCGCCGCTGCTCCTCTGCAGAGCGAAACCGGCAAAACTCGCCGTAGCTATCGATCTCGTCGCGCAAACTGTCTCCGATCAATTCAATCATGATCGCATCGTCGAGAAAGCCAATGCCGGGCACGCGGTCGGGGATCGTATCCTCCGGATCGGCAAAGTAAGCCATGGCGCTGAGCACCCGAGCCCGATCCTCGTCCTCCAATTGCCACTCGCCGTCCTCCACCATGTCCACAAGCGTCGCCAGGATCTGCAGGCGTTCGCCAATAAATCCCGGCAAAGCTGCCTGGTTGGCTGCCGTGCGCAAGAGTTCGCGACAACCCCCGACTATGGCCGGCTGGTCTGTGCCGGACTCTAGCGCCGCGTGCGCTTGTTCCGCCAGCGCACGGAAATGCTCCAGATCCTCATCGGTGAGATGGAACGATATATCCATGGGCATGGCGGTGTCCCCCTGGTTGTTGTTCGAATCAGCTGCCCCCAATCAATCATACGTGGGACGCGCTCTAAATCCAGCGCTGGGCTCTGGCCTCATGAGTCAGCAAGTATCAGGGCGACCCGAAAGTCAGTTCTAGCAGTCGCCGGAGCTAGCCCCCTGCCGGGTAAGGGCATGACGCGAGAGCTCGAGTCAGGTAAGTCAGCCGGAAGCTGGTCGGGTTGAGAGCATTTGAACCTCCGGCCCCTGCCTCGCGAAGTCAAGTCATGTTTGTAGGTTGTTAAAAATATTGGGTATGTCACGGGCACCTATTGAGTCCCTCCCCCATAGAGTCCCCTCAGAACTCACCGGTGCCCCACTCGCGCCGAAATGCCGCACCGCAGCAATGTCTGCTAACGGGGTGCGGCAGCCGTTGCATAAGGGATGGACCAGCGCCCAGTTGAGTAAATCCCGACCGTCTGCTTGCAGCTTCGGGTTCAATCCCGATCACGGAAGCGAAGCCCAACACCGCTTAGTTGGCATGGGTCCGGGGCGCCGGGCCATCCAGCCCCAGACGTAAGGCGGCGGCCAGCGCCAGGGCACCGGCAGGACTGGGATTACGGTTGTAAACCGGCAATGACACGCTGGTGCCTTCCGCTACCAGGGACAGGAACTCGCGGCTGGCCTCCTGGAAGGTGTTGGGGTAGTCGATCAACACCACCGGAACCTTAAGTTTCACCGCTGCAGCACGGGTGTCGTGAGTGAACACCGCGTGATAGCCCCACCACTGTATGTCCTTCGCGCGGATCAGGGCTGCAAAGATGTCCGTCGCCGCGTCCATTCCCATGTCTACGGCTCGATCCGTGACGATGTTTTTCCAGTATTGCGCCAGGTGACTGCCGTCCTCGGGGACCGGAGCGTTGTTGCCCACCACATACTCCTGGTACATGGCCTGCTGTTGTTCGCCACTGACAAATGCCACCGTGGCGACTGCCAGCCGGCGAACCAGCTCAGGTCGCTGGGCCGCCAGTTCGATCGCCAGGGTTGCGCCTGTGGCGCGACCGAAGAGATCTACCCGTTGATTCCGCCCGTATCCCAGCTCCACCAAGGCGTCGGCCATTGCGCCGGCCAGCTCGGCCATGGGCTGAGGCGCCGGCGGGCGCTCTGAGTCGCCAAAGCCGGGCGTGTCCATGGCCATAACCACTCGATCAGTGCCCATCGCCCGCGCCAGATCTTCATAGATCACACTGGACAGCGGCGAGGAATGGAACAGGACCAGGGGAGTTCGCATTTCCACTTGGCCACTGGGAACGACCTTGCGCAGATGCACTTGTCCGAACCGGCTGTCCACAAACTGGCGCCGGATACCATCGGTGGGCGCTTGATCAGCGCACAACGCCCCGGGCAGACACGTCAGCAGGACCAGAGGGAGGACTTGCCGCAGAGGGCCCCGATGGTGATCTTTGAAAATCTTCACTGCGCTACGCGAGACCCTGTATTCGTCGTTATCTCTGGGGCCGGTGCCGATAGTAGCCGCGAAATGGGGCCATTCCTAGTTTACTGCCCTAACGCATTAACTGGCAGGTCGGTTGAGGCCCAATTCGGTCCACAGATGGATGTCTGCTTCGGGTCGATTTTTCCCCTTCATGATACAGCGCAGCATGGTGGATCGGCAGCTGATCCGAGCGGCCGCTTACGGGGCCATACCCACCACCCCGCTGGGCAGCGCTAGCGCCGTTCCAGGCGCTTCAGCAACGGGCACAAACGGCCAGAGCCAGTCATTGGCCCTTTAGAGAAAACCTCGCCGAAGCGAGGTTTCTCGTACGACCGGGTGGGCGTTCTTAATGCTCCCTAGTTATCATTTTCCTGCCCGTTGATCTCACACTTCGTCACTCTGCAGCCCCCATGCGGAGCTGGAACCAAATGCAGTCTTGGTTTGACCGTTATTGTTGTTGGTGGATCGGCGTCCGGACCCAGCCTGGTGAGCTCGCCGGAGGAGGTTAAAACGAAAGGACAGCTAGCCGGTCCCTGACCACTCACTACCCCGTTAACCTGAATGCTCGCGCTGCCCACAAAGACATTTCGTTCTGGGGCGCCGACCACTCCACAACTTCCATCAAAGATCGATTGCCAAGTGCAGTATGCTGCTTCGCCTACGTTGTCATCGGACTGATGGACAAATATCGTGCCATCGGGATTGGTGCGAAAAAAATCGTTCTCTCCAAGGATTCCAAACCAAATGAAAACGCCATCATTCAGGCTGTCGTTCGCTGGCGACGGCACACCGCACTGAATGGACCCGTTGAAAACCCCGTCCAACTCCTCAAAGCAAGCGCCCGGCTTGTTCGGGTCGTCCAGACAGCCGGGCCGCATCTGCGCGGACGCCGTGCTGGCGAGAGGAAGAAGTGCTAACAAGGATAGGTACGTGAGCGCGTGTAACGTTAACCTCATGTTCGTCTCCGTCTGCTGGGTGGGTGTACAACCGCAGCCCGGCGATCCTGGGTCCTTCGGCGGGGTCTTCCATAACGTGTCGGAGGAAGCGAGGACCCGTGGCTTTGCGTCACCAGCTTTCGCTGGTTATGCCTTTCTCCTTTTCGTAGCGCGGGCCGTTGCCCGCAAATTGAAACTGCCGCACGCCGTCACCGCTTGTCAAACGAAGTGATGTTGGTTCGAGTTTTTGAACGTGACTGCCTGAATGCGCGTTGCAGGAGCCCTGCACAGCAGCGCGAGAACTGACGGCGAGGAAACTGTTGCGCAACGCATAGATGTTTTTCCGGCGTTCGGGTGTTTTCCCTGTGCGACCAATGACTGCTTCGGGTCGCCAGCCGCCTGCCATGGTGCAGTGCAGCACGTCAGATTGGCGGCTAACCTCCGCGTCCGCTTACGGGAACATACCCGCCACCCCCGCTGGGCATCGCTAGCGCCGCTTCACGCGCTCCAGCAACGGGCGAGAACGGCCAAAAACGGCCTCTTCGGGATTCGATGTTTTTGACGATTTCGTATGCACAGCGTTTGGAGCCAACCAAAGGTACGCAGTATTGCGTATTGCTTGGCGGGTGGGAGGGTGTTATTCAGTTTAGCGTGGCATTTGCTAGAAAGTGCCTCGGTGTAGCGATGAAATTCGTTTTACCTATCGCATTTTGGTTCGGCGCAATTCCGGGCACGATTCTGGCCTCTGATAATCCTGAGGCCCCTAGCGTTCCCCCTGCGATCTGCGCCGACTGCCATGACAAAGACGGCGCTAGCATCGAGCCGGACGTGCCTATTATTGGTGGCATATCGGCATTGTCGATAGAAGAACAGTTATTCGCGTTTAGG
>JBFFHS010000075.1:0-17360 GCA_041556855.1 Gammaproteobacteria bacterium | reverse complement strand
GTGGCGGAACAGATAAGGTCAGGCAGACTCGTCGGCCCAGCAGCTGTTCAGCGTTTCGCCGTGGCGATCTCGCCGCATATCGAGGCGCTCTCGGGTGAGCTGATAACCCACGTAGTACTTGAACACATTGCTGACGTAAGTCACCGTCTCCCGGCCGATCCGCCGGGCCGCGATGATTTCGACGTGGTCAAACCACTTGTCCGGATCATACCCGTTGGCGCCCGCTTCCCGCCGATAGCGATTGATCTTGGCCGGGCCGGCATTGTAGGCCGCGAGAGCCAGCAGCCACTGGTTCGTGGCGTCAATGTCATCGTCGCTGAAGTAGCGGTCCGCGAGGAAGCGCATATATTTTGCCGCGGCGTGAATATTGTTCTCAACATCAGTCACGTCGTCTATCCCGATATTGCGGTCCGCGGCGGTCGACGGCTTGATCTGCATCACCCCGATTGCACCCGAAGGACTCCTCCGGTTCTGGCGCAGGCCGGATTCCTGGTAGCCCTGAGCAGCAAGCATGAGCCAGTCAAAATCGAAGTCCGAACCGTATTTCTGAAACAGCCTCGCGAGCTCAGAGATTCTTGCGCTCGGCTCCCGTCGCTGGGCACATCGCACCTTCGCGGCGTCAGCCAGGTAGCGATTATAGGTGTCGTTGCCGATCAGGGTGCCTTTTCCGTATTGCTTCAGAAAGCCGTTGACCGCCAGCCCAAGCTGCGGGCTATCCTTCCGCATCGCCCAGCCGATCGATCCGCCCTCGTTGATGATCAGGTCATGGCGGACGACGATATCGGGGAACACCGTCGCCCAGAATTCGGCCTTGTAATCATCGAGCACCGTGATGTCGATAATGCCGGCGTTCAACATGTCCAGCAGATCCTCGGCCTCGAGAATCTCGTCCGCCCGGCGCAGGAGCGGCGGCTGCAATCCCCGATCGATGAAATCCTTCTGCAACGCCAGCAGGTGTTCGTGGTAGCTGCTTGACTCGCGCACCACGATCTCGCGGCCTGCAAGGTCGTCGAGCGTCTGGATCGAAGCGACACCCCTTGCTGTGACCAGAACTTCGTTGATGTCTGTCAGCAAGGGGCGCGCGAACTGCAGTTGTTCACGGCGTTCATCGCTCATTGTCAAGTCGGCCGCTATAAGGTCGGCATGTCCGTCGCGCAGCGCCGGAACCAGTTCGTCGCGGTTCACCGGGATTGGGATCACATATACCCTGATATCCCGGTTGCCCAGCGTGTCGTTGATATGCTGCTCGAAGCGCCGCAACAGCTCCCAAGTGGCGCCACGTGGCACGCCCGCCTCGTAGTAAAACTGATATCCGCCGAAAGGCACGACGGCGCGGATGAAGCGCCGCTCCAGCATGGCCTCCCAGTCGCCCTGCCAGGGTTGCCAGATAGCACTGAATGGTAAGGGCAGTTGGCCCCCTGGGGAGGCCAGGTCGCCGGGCGCGGGTGATTCTCCCACTCGATCAGCAGCATCCGGTTCGGCGGCGCTTATCGCCGGCGGAGTCGACGGCTCCGTTGCCGGCGTTTGCCCTCGTTCAGCCTCTTTGGAACCGCCGCAGGCCGAGAGTATCAGCAGCAAAGCCGCTGCGCAGACGCGTGTATCCATAGCCACCCGGTTAATCCACCCGCGAAGAACTCTCTCAGCAAGACCGTGACCGGGCCAGAGCAGCGAACCGCGACTCGCTCGCACGGTTGAATCAGCCCGTTGCGTTCCACCATCAAGCCAACAAAACTCGCCCCAGAAACTTCCAGATTGGTGCAACCGCATGCTAACTCATTCTCACCGACTGTCTTAAGCCTTAACCGGCTGATTGGCCCTGCCGTTTGACTTCGGGAATGTCCACGCGAGATTGCAGATGTTGCGTATCATGCACGTTTCGCCGAGAGCGGCAGAATATCGGAAACGCATGGCTCTAAAAGACGGCGCAACCCGCGACCCAGGCTCCCCGCGCAGAATACGCAGCTTCGTGCGGCGGGCAGGACGCATCACCAAGGCCCAGCAGCGCGCCCTGACGACACTCTTGCCGCGTTATGGAGTGGCTCCAGGCGACGGACCCCTTGAGGTCAGCGCGTTGTTTCCAGACGCTGGCGACATCGTCATAGACATCGGCTTCGGCGACGGCGAAGCGCTGGCGGAGCTTGCCCGAAGCCATCCTCAGATCTCCTATCTGGGGATCGAGGTCTATGAGCCGGGCATCGGCCACCTGCTGCTCGAGCTGGCTGCGGACAAGATCGACAACGTGCGGGTGCTGTGCGCCGATGCCGCCGAAGTGTTCAGTGATCGACTGGCAGCAGGCTCCGCGGCTGCGGTCAATCTGTTTTTTCCCGACCCGTGGCCCAAGAAGCGCCACTTCAAGCGCCGTCTGGTGCAGCCGGCCTTCGTCGCGGACGTCGTTCGGGTGCTGCAACCGAGCGGGTTGTTTCACATCGCGACGGATTGGCATCCCTACGCGGAGCACGTCCGCGAGGTCATGGCCGGCTGCCCGGAGCTGGAATCGATGGCAGCCACCGAGCTGCGCGCGGATCCCCGTGCCGCCCGACCACCCACCAAGTTTGAGCATCGCGGCCGAGCTTTGGGGCACCGGGTAACGGATCTGTTCTACCGCAAGCGCTGATGCTGCTGAGCCAATCCGGGTTTGCCGGGAGACACCGGCGGGTCTGGAGTGGCCTGGCCGACTCGCTGCTAGTCGTTCAATCCCGCGGATGAGAGCGGCGCCAGCGCCGCTACCGTGTCCCGAGCGACAAAAATTCCCCCCGCGTCCATTTCCAGCGGCACCGACCGCAGGGAACGCCCCGGGCACGGCCCCCCCACGCATAGCCCCGTATCCAGCTCAAAACAGGCGCCGTGGGACGCGCACAGAATCAGATTGCCATCCCGGGTGAGAAAACGATCGGGAAGCCAGTTCAGTTGATGCCCCGCATGGGGGCAACGATTCACATAGCCCCAAACGGCAGCACCGCGGCGCACCAGAAACAACTCCAAAGGCCAGTCGCCGGTCCCCGCCTGGAACCCGCGCGCGCCGGGATCTTCCAGGTCTTCGATGGCGCACAGCCGGATCCGTCGGTCTACCATGACCGTGCTCAGACAGCGGCCGCCGGGTCCTTTTCCCGCAGCCAGGTGCGAAACGCCAGCAGCAACACCAGACCCGGGATCGCGATCACCGCACAGGACACGAAAAAACTGATCCAGCCGATCTGCTCCGCCAGCCAGCCCGTGGGCGCCGACACGATGACCCGCGGCACGCCGGCAAGGCTGGCCAGCAACGCGAACTGGGTGGCGGTAAACCGTCGGTTGGTCAGAAAAGCCATAAATGCCAGCAACGCGGAACGTCCCAGACCGATGGTCAGGTTCTCAAAAGCCACCACCCCACCCAACCAGAACAGGTTGTGGCCGACCATCGCCAGCAATGCGAACCCCGCCGTGGACAGACCCTGCAGCACGCCGAACAACAGCAGCGCGCGAAACAGACCCAGGCGCAAAATCAACGCCCCTCCGGCGAAGGTCCCGATAAAGATGGCCCAGGTACCCAGCAACTTCACCACCGAGCCGATTTCCGTATTGGAAAAACCAATATCCAGATAAAACGGAATGCTCATGTGGCTCGCCATGTTATCGCCGAGCTTGTAGAGCAGGATGAAGGCCAGCACCAGGACAGCATCCCGACGCTGAAAAAACTCCACCAGGGGGCCGGCAAAGGCATCCTTCAACGACGTGGGCTGACCCGCAGCCATCTTTGGCTCGGGCGCTAACAGCGTCACGATGATCGCCGTCGCCATGACGCCCGCCATGAGCAGATAGACACCCTTAAAACCCACGACGTCGGCCAGGATCAGACCCCCGCCTGCCGCCAGCAGGGTGCCTAGTTGATAGCCGCAGACATAATAGGCGGCTCCCAGCCCCTGTTCCGCATCTGCCAGACTCTCGCGTCGGTAGGCGTCGATAACAATGTCCTGGCTGGCCGAGAAGAAGGCCAACAGCAGAGCCGCAGCCGCGACGGTCGGGATGCCGTCCGCGGGGGACGTCAGGCCCAACAGGGCAATACCCCCGGCAAGCAGCACCTGAAAAATTACCAGCCAACCGCGCCGGCGACCCAGGGACAAGGGGATGTAGCGATCGAAAAGGGGCGCCCAGAGGAATTTCAGCGTGTAGGGCAACCCCACCAGACCGATGAAACCAATCGTAGCCAGATCCACGCCTTCGGCCTTCAACCAGGCCTGGAGCACCGACAGGGTCAAGAGCAGGGGCAGGCCGCTGGCGAAGCCCATCAGGCCTGCCAGCCACATTCGTGGCGACAGAAACAGCTTTAAGCCCAAGCGCGCGGTGGTCATCATTGCGGTCCTACCGGTGAGCCGGCGCCGTATGCGCAGCCCAGACCGGCGTGTATGATAACCAAGCGCCGTCGATTTGAACTCATGCAACCCTATAAGACTGAATTCTTAGAGCTTGCGCTTGAGCTGGGCGTCCTTAAGTTTGGCGAATTCAAGCTCAAGTCGGGGCGTATCAGTCCGTACTTTTTCAACGCGGGGCTTTTCAGCACCGGCTACGCGGCGGCGAAGCTGGGCCGGTACTACGCCGCCGCGGTGACCGACTCCGACCTCCCGTTCGATATGCTGTTTGGGCCCGCGTACAAGGGTATCCCCCTGGTGGCGCTGGCGGCCGCCGCTCTGGCGGAACACTACGACGAAGACGTTCCCTTCGCGTACAACCGCAAAGAGGCCAAGGCCCACGGCGAAGGCGGCAACATTATCGGCGCCCCGGTGAAAGGGCGGGTGCTGATTCTCGACGATGTGATCACTGCGGGCACGGCTATTGGTGAAGCGGTGAGCATGATTCGCGCCGTTGGCGCCACGCCGGCAGGCGTGGTCGTGTCACTGGACCGGGAGGAGGTTGGCGGCTCCAGTCGTTTGTCCGCTATCCAGGAAGTACAGCAGAAGCTTTCCATTCCGGTGCGCGCCATCGTGACCCTCACCGACCTGATCGAACACCTGGAGGGCAACGCGGAGTTCGGCAGCTATCTGCCGGCGGTGCGGGCCTATCGCAACCGTTACGGGGTCAGCCGCCCGGGCTGAGGTTGCTGAACGTCCACCCGCACCCACGGCCCTGGGTCACAAAATTGGCACACCAAACCCCCGCCCGGGGCCAAATCTGTTATGTTTTTCCGATTAGCAACGGGTTTGACATATGGTGTTTGCGCGCTCATTCATCTACCTCCTGTGCCTGACTTGGGGTATCTCAGGTTTCGCCGCCCCGGGCGATACACCGGGCAAAACCTATAGGTGGGTAGACGAGCAGGGTCGCGTGCACTACGGCGACCATGTGCCGCCGGAGTACGTGGACCGGGACCGGGATGTCCTCAACGAACAGGGTGTTCGCGTCGGTAGTGAGGAAGGCGCAAAAACTGCCGCGGAGCGTGCCGAAGAAGCTCGGCTGGCGGCGCTGCAGGCTCAGCTGCGGGCCGAAAAACTGGCGGCCGCGCGGCGCGACCGAGTACTCCTGGAGACCTATCTCTCCGTTGAAGAGATCAAGATTCTCAGAGACCGGCGTCTGGAGTTGATGGAATCCCAGATCAAGGTCACCGAGCAGTACTTGAACAACCTGCGCAAGCGCCTGGTCATGCTGCAGCAGGAGGCGGTGATCTATAAGCCTTACAGCGACGAGCCGGACGCCCTGGAGATTCCCGAGAACCTGGACATCGACATCTCCCGCACCGTGGCATCCATCAACCTTTACGAGCGAACGCTGGCGACGACCCGTGATGAGCAGCAGGCACTGCGAGACAAATTCGCTGGTGACATCACCCGCTTCAAAGAACTGAAGGCGCTATAGTCTCAGTGGCGGCCGGTGTGACCAAAGCCGCCCGTACCTCGCTCGCTGGCCTGAAATTCCTCCACCACCTTAAAATCCACCTGCACGACAGGCACGCACACCAACTGGGCAACACGCTCGCCCGGCTTGATCTCAAAATTCCCATGTCCCCGATTCCAACAGGAGATCATGATTTCCCCCTGGTAGTCTGAGTCGATCAATCCCACCAGATTCCCCAGCACAATGCCGTGCTTATGACCCAGCCCCGAACGAGGTAGTAACACCGCTGCCAGGCCCGGGTCCTCGATATGCAGCGCCAGACCGGTGGGTATGAGCCGGGTCTCGCCCGGCGCAAGCGTGACCGGCTCGTCCAGACAGGCGCGCAGATCCACACCCGCCGAACCCGTGGTGGAATATTCGGGCAGCGGAATGCTCTCGCCCAGACGCGGATCCAGGGGTTTGAGCTCGATGACGCGGCGCGCCGACACTTCTAACCTTCTGGACCGCGGGCTTGCTTCATGCGCTGTGCTCGGCATTCTCGCTGGTCGCCCACGCGTCGTAGCGCTGCGCAATGAGATCGATCAGGCGTTGGGCGAGTAGCGGTTTAGGCGCGCGGGCCAGCTCGGCGCGGCCTTCGGGCCAGAGCACCAGAAGCGCGTTGTTCTGGGCATCAAAACCCTTGCCGCGCCCGACTTCGTTGGCGGCGATCATGTCCAGCTTTTTGGCCTGAAGTTTTAGCCGGGCGTGCCGCTCCAGATGCTCAGTCTCGGCCGCGAACCCGACCGTAAACGGCCCATCATCCAGCTCGGCAACGCTGACCAGCGTATCGGCTGAACGCACCAGGCTTAAAGACATGCTGCTTTCGCTTCTTTTCAACTTCTCCACGGCGGGCGCTTCCGGCCGGTAGTCGGCCACAGCGGCGCAACCAATAAAGATATCGGTGCTGCCGATATGGCGGTGCACCGCGGTGAACATTTCTTGTGCCGTTTCCACGTCGATGCGCCGCACACCGGCAGGGGTCGGGAGGGCCGTCGGACCGGACACCAGGATCACTTGGGCACCTGCCTCCCGGGCCGCGTTTGCCAGAGCGTAACCCATCCTGCCGGAGCTGCGGTTGGTGATGTAACGCACCGGATCTATGGGCTCCCGGGTTGGCCCAGCCGTGATCGTGACCGTCAGGCCCTTGAGCAGCTGGCTGACCAGCCGGGGCGGCGCACGCAGGAGCTCAGCGACGATATCGTCAGGCTCCAGCATACGTCCCGGACCGATCTCGCCGCAGGCCTGATCGCCTTCGGCGGGCCCAAGCAGGCGCACGCCGCGCCCTTCCAGGACCCGGCGATTGGCCTGGGTCGCAGGGTGACTCCACATGGCCTGGTTCATGGCCGGCGCGACCAACACCGGCGCTTGACTGGCCAGACACACCGTGGTGAGCAGATCATTAGCCAGCCCGGCGGCCAGCGAGGCCATGAAGTTGGCCGTCGCGGGCGCCACCAGAATCACATCAGCCCAGCGGGCCAGCTCAATGTGGCCCATGGCGGCTTCCGCCTGGTCGTCCCACAGATCGCTGCGCACCGGCTCCCCGGATACCGCCTGGAACGTCGTGGCGCCGACGAAACGCTGGGCCGCTGCCGTCATCACCACGCGCACGGCCGCGCCTGATTCCGTCAGCCGCCGCACCAGCTCAGGGGATTTATAGGCGGCCACCCCACCGGTGACGCCGAGCAGAATCTTCAGCTGTGCATTGTTTGAGCCATCCATGATCGGCCACTCTAGCCTGGCCCGCAGGGCAAATCCAGCCGGCTTTCGGCCCACCAGCATGGCCGCAAGCTTTGGATTCCATTGATCTAATGAGCCCTCAAGGTCGGCCGCGGCAGCCCGCTGCCGGACGCGCGCTTCCTTGCCCCGCCGCGAGCGAACCGGTATATTTCTCGCCCCTTCCGATCAGCTCCCGGGACCGGCCCGGCGAGGAACGCAAGATGTCTAAAGTCTGTCAGGTCACCGGCAAACGACCCATGTCCGGTAACAACGTGTCCCACGCCAACAACAAGACGCGGCGTCGCTTTTTGCCGAATCTGCACACGCACCGCTTCTGGATGGAAAGCGAGCAGCGCTTTGTGAAGCTGAAGGTCTCTACCAAGGGACTGCGAATTATTGATAAGGTCGGAATCGACAAGGTCGTGGCCGATTTGCGCGCCCGCGGCGAGCGCGTTTAAGACTCAGGGGCAGCATCATGCGTGACAAGATCAGACTGGTTTCTTCCGCAGGCACCGGACATTTCTACACCACCAGCAAGAACAAGCGTCTGCATCCGGAAAAAATGGAGGTCAAAAAATATGATCCCCGAATCCGCAAGCACGTGATGTACAAGGAAGCCAAGATCAAGTAACCGGGACGCTCAAGCCTCGCCCCTGAAAAAAACCCGCCATCGGCGGGTTTTTTCGCATCCGGTTCAGCGCAACGACTAAGCCGGCACCGCTTCCGCCAAGCGATAGCCACGAACGCGCTCGGCGAACTCCTCCAGCGCCTGAATCCCGCTCGCCTCGGCCCGGGCACACCAGGCCCGCAAATCTGCCAGCAACCGCTCATTGCTGCGGTGGGCTCCCTCCCACAGGCTGCGCAGCTCATTGCGAAACTCGACCACCGTAGCCAGCCGCGGACAGCGTTCCATGAGCTCCGCCAAGCGGCACCGGGATGCCTCGTCCAGAAGGCCCGGAGGCTGACACAGGAGCCGCCGTGCCTGGTTGATCAGCCGGCTGTCCCCCAGCTGCCGCAGCTCACCTTTGAGTATGGGGCTGGTCACCTGACGCGAATAGTCGCGCAGCACATGCATACGGGTGACGAACAGGGCCCGCACCGTCTCCAGGTCCGGCCTGGCCTGGTCATGCCAGGCCAGCTTCGGTGCCACCCGTCGAATTTCCGCAAGACCCAGTGCGCTGAGCACTCGCAGCGCCGCCCAACCGATGTCCACCTCCCACGGGCGTGCGGAAAATTTGGCGGAGGTGGGGAACGCATGATGGTTGTTATGCAGCTCTTCGCCGCCGATCAGCAGCCCCCAGGGCAGCAGGTTGGTCGAGGCGTCGTCGGTCTCGAAATTGCGATAGCCCCAGGCATGGCCCAGACCGTTGATCACGCCGGCAGCAAATATGGGCATGGTGGAGAGCTGCACGGCGATGATTATGATGCCCGGCACACCGAACAGGATCAGGTCCAGCAGAACCAGCAGCGCGATGCCGCCGTAGGTATGACGCTCGTATATGTTGCGTTCCAACCAGTCGGTTGGGGTGCCGCGGCCGTACTTCTCCAGAGTATCCGCTCGGGCGGCCTCGACGCGATACAGTTCCGATCCCTCCAGCAACACCCGTTTCAGGCCGAACACCCTGGGGCTATGGGGATCACCCTCCCGCTCGCAGCACGCATGGTGCTTGCGATGCACCGCCACCCACTCCCGGGTGCCCATTCCGCTGGTCATCCAGATCCAGAGCCTGAATAGGTGCTTGAGAGCAGGATGCAGATTAACGGCGCGATGAGCTTGATCCCGATGCAAATACAGGGTGACGCTCATCATGGCCAGTTGCACCATGAGAAACGTGATGATCACGTAACCCCAGAAGTCCAGGTCGAGGACCCCGTAGAGATATTCGCTCAAGTGCATCGCTCCGGCAGGCAAAAAGGTTGGCCACTATAGCCCATCGACTGGAGGCCTCCAACCGACGCGGCACAATTCGTGGCGAGCTTCACGTTTGGACTGCGAAAATGGGATTTGGTTCTCATTCGAACGGCCCCTGACGGAAAACCGTTATGCTGCTGCCATGCCCGAGTTACCGGAAGTCGAAACCACCCGCCGCGGCATCAGCCCCCATGTGCTCGAACGCCGCATCACGGCCGTGCAGATCCGCGAACCGCGCCTGCGCTGGCCGGTGCCGCGGCGTCTGTCAAGCAGGCTCAACGGGCAGCGCATCACGGGACTTTCGCGACGCGCCAAGTATCTTTTGTTTGAGACCAACGCCGGCACCCTGCTGCTGCACCTGGGCATGTCAGGCAGCCTGGCCATTACGCCCGCCGACCGACCTCCGGCCAAGCATGATCACGTGGACTTCGTCCTCGACGATGGCCGTTGCCTGCGCTTCACTGATCCGCGGCGATTCGGCAGCCTGCACTGGTGCGATACGGCGCCGTTGGAACATCCCCTGCTCCGCGAGCTCGGCCCGGAGCCCCTGGGCGCCGCCTTCACCGGTGACTACCTTTCTCGCATCAGCCGCGGACGGCGGGTGGCCATCAAGCAGCACATCATGAATGCGCGGGTCGTGGTGGGCGTGGGCAACATTTACGCCAGCGAGTCACTGTATCGAGCCGGCATTCATCCCGGTCGCGCTGCCGGGCGGATCGCCATGCCGCGCGCGCAGCGGTTGGTAGCTCAGATCCGTCAAGTGCTGCAGGAAGCCATCGCTGCCGGCGGCACCACGCTGCGAGATTTCTCGGTGGGCGATGGCCGGCCCGGCTATTTTCAGCAGTCCCTGAAAGTCTACGGCCGCGAGAGCGAGCCCTGTGAGCGCTGTGGCGCCCCGATTCGTGCCATGCGCCAGGGCCAGCGCGCCACCTATTACTGCCCCCGCTGCCAGCGCTGAGTCAGTAGACGCGAACCTCGCCGCTGGCGCGGGGATCAGACGCCGCGGCGGTCGCGCCGCTGTCGAAATCCCAGGTCACCACCTGCATATTGCCGTAGCGACGCCGCACGGCGCGCAGCTCGTGACCGAGCGCCTGTAACGCCTCTTGCTGGGCTTGCGACAAAGCGTCAGGCTCGAAGGTGACGAGGTCGGGCATGTACTGATGGTGAAGTCGCGGCAGGGACACCATCTGCTTGGCATCGGCGCCATCGATCCAGGCGAGGCTCGCGAGCAACACCATGGAAATGATGCGACTGCCGCCCGGGGTCCCCAGCACAGCCAGACCCCGCTCCGAGCGAAGAATCGTCGGGGTCATGCTGGACAGCATGCGCTTGCGCGGCGCAATCGCGTTGGCAGCGGCACCGATCAGCTGATAGGCGTTCGGCACACCGGCCTTGATAGAAAAATCGTCCATCTCGTTGTTCAACAGCACGCCCGTTCCTGGCGGCATGAAGGCGCTGCCGTACCAGGTGTTCAGAGTCTGGGTGCCCGCTACCAGGTTGCCGTCGCCGTCCAGCAGCGAGAAATGGGTTGTCTGACTGCCGGCGCCGCCAGGCGCATCCAGGATGCCCGGCAGACTGGCGCTGGGTGTGGCTCGATCCATGCGCAGGCTCATCAGCTGGCCCGCCGCGTAAAACGGATGCAGCAGACGCGCCATGGGAATCTCCACATAATCAGGATCACCCAGATACTCGGCCCGATCTCGATAGGCGCGCCGCATGACCTCCACCAGGACGTGGCTGCGGGCCGCCGGTGCCAGGCTATCGAAATCCAGTTCCGCCAGCATGTTGAACATGTTGATGATAGCCACGCCGCCTGATGAAGGCGGCGCCGCGGTGATGATGTCCACGTTCTGATAGCGGCCGGTCAGAGGCTGACGCTCCACCACCGAATAGCCCGCCAGGTCGGCCTCGGTCCAGATGCCGCCGGCGGCACGCACCCCATGCACCAGCCGTCGCGCGACTTTGCCCCGGTAGAAGCCATCGAAACCGCGCTCGGCCAGCGCCCGGAGCGTTCTCGCCAGATCCGGCTGCCGAATCAGCGTGCCCGGCGTCGGGGTCTGGCCATCGGGCATGAACACGGCCATGGCTGCGGGCGATTTGGCGAACGTATCGGTCCTAAAGCGCAAGCCCACGGTCATCCGGGTGTAGGCGGGAAAGCCTTCTTCGGCGTAGCGGATCGCGGGCGCCAGACTCCGGGCCAACGGCAGCCGGCCGTAGTTCGTCGCCATGTACACCAGTCCCGCGGGTAAGCCGGGGATTCCGGCCGCCAGCGGGCCGTTAATGGAGGCGCCGGTCATGGGATTGCCGTCGGCATCCAGGTACATGTCCTCGTGGGCAGCCCCCGGCGCGACTTCCCGACCGTCCACCATGGTCGTGAAATTGTCACTGGCCCGATGCAGTAACCAGAAACCACCGCCTCCCAAGCCGGACCCGTAGGGCTCCACCACGCTCAGGGCGGCGCTGACGGCGACTGCGGCATCAAAGGCATTGCCACCTTCGGCCATGATGCTCAGTCCGGCCTCGGTCGCCAGCGGGTGGGCGCTGGCCACTGCAGGACCCTCGGGCCGCGGCTCGGCAAAAGCCGCGCAGCAGCTGACCAGCCAGACCAGTGGCCAGATCCAGGGCTGCAAGACTCCCCTCATCGGTTTTCTGGGTAACGTGCTTTCAGCGCCTGCTCCACGGGCCGCCTGACGAATGCGGATACGTCGCCACCCAACTGGGCAATTTCCCGCACCAGGCTGGACGAAATGAAGGTGTATTCCTCGGTGGGCGTTAAGAACACCGTCTCCACGTCCTGGGTCAGATGACGGTTCATGGTCGCCAGCTGAAATTCGTATTCAAAGTCAGACACCGCTCGCAAACCCCGGATAATCACACCCAGTCCGTTGTTGCGCGCGAACTGAACGGTAAGACCTTCGTAGCCGACCACGCTCACGCCGGCACACTCGTGCAGCACAGACTCCGCCATAGCCACCCGCTCATCCAGGCTGAACAGCGGCGCCTTTCGGGGACTGGCGGCGATAGCCACCACGACCCGATCGAACACCCGTGCCGCCCGCCGAATCAGGTCTTCATGGCCATTGGTGATGGGATCAAATGTCCCGGGATACATGGCGCCGGTTCCCACAGGTCACGGCTCCCGCGCTGCCCTTGAGGGACCGATTCTAACAGTACCGCCGCGACACCACCGCCTAACCATCGCCAACCAGCTGCAACAACCCGAAGTGCACCCCACCGGCGCGCCCCTGCTTGCTGAACCGACCCCACACCTGAAGCGTCCGCAGATCTTCGGCACTGCCCCGCTCCACATAAACCAGCCCCGCAGCGGTGAGGCGGTCCTTCAAGGCACGACACACGGGACCGGGATCCACGTCGTAGGGCGGATCCATGAAGATCACATCAAAGCGCGCCGTGGTCTCTGCCAGGAAGGCGCTCACTGGACCGGCGAATACCTCGCAATCGGCTCCCAGCGCCGCGGCGGACCGGCGCAGCCCGGCTAACGCCTGGCGATGCCGCTCCACGAACACCACGTGGGCCGCGCCCCGAGACAGCGCCTCGAAACCCAGCGCACCCGTGCCGGCGTACAGGTCCAGGCAGCGGGCTCCCGTGATAGCGGGTGTCAGCCAGTTGAACAGGGTTTCCCGCACCCGGTCTGGCGTGGGGCGCAGGCCGGCAATGGCCGGGACCGGCAGACGCCGACCGCGCCACCTGCCGCCAATAATGCGCAGCTGATGCGCCGATCTGGGAGAGGACGACGGGGGCATGAGCGGACCATAGCAGATGGCTTGCGCGTATAATTGTCGTCCGGCAGCGATCGTCCACTGCTGCCCGAGACGTTCATCCCAAGACGAGGACACGCAAGGCGAAGATGCCTGACCGAGCGCCTTCCGCTGGCCTGATCACACGACTGCGTCAGCGACTCAACAAGAACAGCGGCTGGTTGGGTCGAGACCTCAGCACGCTGTTCGCCGGGCCGTTAAGCGAAGACATTCTGGACGAGCTTACCGACCGTCTGCTGCTCGCTGACGTGGGCGTGGAAGCAACGCTTGAGATCGTGGACCAGCTGCGTCGCAGCGCCAGCGGATCCGACGAGAAGGCCGGGATCAGCGCGCTGCAAGGCGCGTTGCAGACCGTCCTCGAGCCTGTCGAAGCGCCCCTGGCGGCACCTGCGGATACCGGCCCCTGGCTCATCCTCGTGGTTGGTGTCAACGGCACGGGCAAAACCACCACCATCGGCAAGCTCGCCCACCGACTGCGCCAGCAGGGCAAATCGGTGCTGCTGGCAGCGGGTGACACATTCCGCGCCGCGGCGATCGAGCAACTGCAGGCGTGGGCCGAGCGGGTAGATGCCCAGTTCGTCGCCCAGAAGCCCGGCGCCGACCCCGCGGCGGTGGTCTTCGATGCCTATGAGTCGGCCCGGGCACGCAACATCGACGTGGTGATTGCTGACACGGCCGGGCGCCTGCACAACCAGGCCGGTCTCATGGAAGAACTGAAGAAAATTAAGCGGGTGCTCGGCAAACTGGACGAGCAAGCACCCCATGAGGTGATGCTTGTGCTGGATGCCAGCCAGGGTCAGAACGCCCTCACCCAGGCGGAAGAATTCAAGCAGGCGGTGGGGGTCACCGGCATTACGCTCACCAAGCTGGACGGCTCCGCCAAGGGCGGCATCCTGATCGCCATCGCGCGCAAGTTGGGCGTGCCGGTGCGTTTTATCGGCATCGGCGAAGCGATCGAAGACCTGGAACCCTTCAATGCCGCTGCGTTTGCCAGCGCCATGCTGGATCGGGAGCCAGCAGCACCGTGATTCGCTTCGACAGCGTAGTCAAACGCTATCCGGGTGGACGGGATGCGCTGAACCGAGTCAGCTTCGAGATCAACGCCGGCGAGATGGTCTATCTCACCGGACCTTCCGGAGCGGGCAAGAGCACGGTGTTGCGGCTGGTTGCGCTCATCGAGCGCCCCACGCGGGGCACGGTGGTGGTCAATGGCAAGAACACGGCTCGGGTGGGACGTATGGGCATTCCCGGTTTCCGGCGCGACGTGGGCGTGGTTTTTCAAGACCACAAGCTACTCCCTGATCGCAGCGTATTCGACAATGTCGCTCTGCCTCTGTTGATCCGCGGCCTGGGTCGGCGCGAGACCGAGCGCCGCGTGCGTGCTGCGCTGGATCAGGTGGGCTTGCTCGAGCGGGAACGCAGCGCGCCAGTTACCCTGTCCACGGGCGAGCAGCAGCGGGTTGGCATCGCCCGTGCCGTTGCCGCCCGGCCCCCGCTGGTCATCGCCGATGAGCCAACGGGCAATCTGGATCCTGACCTGTCCCAGGAAATCATGGCGCTGTTTGAGCGCTTCAACGAGGTAGGCGTCACCCTGCTGATCGCCACCCATGACATCGAACTCATCGAACGGCTCGGCCACCGACGGATCCGTCTCGATCGGGGCGGCGTCATTGCCGACTCACACACCACATGAACCGCGTGCGCCGCTACGCCATCTCCCATGCTCAGAACCTGGTAGCAGCCCTGGGCCGCCTGGTGCGACAGCCCATGTCCTCGCTGCTGACCGTCGCCGTCATCGGCATCGCCCTGGCGCTGCCAGCCGGGTTGCGGGTCCTGGTGAACAACGCGGGCAACTTGAGCGGCTCCTGGGAGAGCGCAGTGGATTTCACCGTCTATCTGGAGCTCACGGTGGATGAACAGCGGGCCCGCGAGTTGGCACGAGAAATCCAGGCACGACCCGACGTCTTGAGCGTTGAGCTGATCAGCCGCACGCAAGCATTGGAGGAGTTTCGGGCCTATTCGGGCTTCGGCGACGCGCTCAAAGCGCTGGAGGAAAACCCTCTGCCCCACGCCCTGGTTGTTCGGCCCGGCAGCGACGGCGACAGCGCGACGGACATCAGCGCCCTGGCAGCCCAGCTGGACGACCTCGGTGAGACCGCGCTCGTGCAGCTGGATACTGCCTGGGTAGAGCGGTTCCGCGCCATCCTGGATATCGCTCGGCGCTCCGTGGACATGGCCACAGTCTTACTGGCACTGGCGGTCATTATTGTTATCGGCAACACCATTCGCCTGGAGATCAACAATCGGCGTCAGGAAATCGAGGTCATGAAACTGGTGGGGGGCAGCGACGGTTTTGTGCGCCGGCCGTTTCTGTACCTGGGCCTTTGGTACGGTCTGGCGGGCGGCGTGCTGGCCTGGCTGGTGCTGCTGCTGGGGCTGACGCTGCTGGCTGGCCCGGTGGCCAATCTGGCCGGGCTCTACCGCAGCGGCTTCGTGCTGCGCGGCCTGGGCGCCAGCGAAGTGCTCGCTCTGCTGGCGAGCGGCGCTGTCCTGGGCTGGCTGGGCGCCGGACTTGCCGCAGCGCGTCATCTGCGCGCCATTCAGCCTTCTTAAACTACTGTTTTTAATATTTATTTTGTCTTTAAGGGCGGGGAACTAGCGGACTGCTTAGCACTCTAATAGTTCGAGTGCTAAAATCCCCGGGTGCTCAAGGGAGGTAAACAAGGCGTGACCGCAGCTCTCGCAATCCGCGATCGTGATCTGGTTCTGGCAGGCCCCATTGGCAGCCTGGACCATTACATTCAAGCCGTTAACAGCGTGGATATCCTGAGCCTGGAAGAGGAGCAGGAGCTGGCCCGGCGTTACCGGCAGGATGAGGACCTGGACGCCGCCCGTGGACTGATCCTGGCCCATTTGCGCTTCGTAGTGCATATAGCCCGCAGCTATAACGGGTACGGCCTGCAGCTGGGCGACCTGATCCAGGAAGGCAACGTGGGGCTCATGAAGGCGGTCAAGCGTTTTGACCCGGACGTGGGTGTGCGCCTGGTGTCATTTGCCGTGCACTGGATTCGGGCTGAGATCCACGAGTTCGTGCTGCGCAACTGGCGCCTGGTCAAAGTGGCCACCACCAAGGCCCAGCGCAAGCTGTTTTTCAATCTGCGCAAGGCCAAACAGCAGTTGGGCTGGCTGAGCCCGGCGGAAGCCGACGCCCTGGCGGCAGATCTGGGTGTCAGCCGCGCCGACGTTCACGAGATGGAGCAGCGCCTGGCCGGTCGTGACTGGTCTTTCGACCCGCTCGGCGCCGAAGACGAGGAGAATGCCTTCTCGCCGTCCGCATTTCTGCCCAGCCCGGAGGCTGATCCGGCTGAGCTCACTGAGGCGGCCGATTGGGCCAGCGACTCGCACGCGCGCTTGAGGATTGCGCTGGAGCAGCTGGATGAGCGCAGTCGCAGCATCGTGGAACGGCGCTGGCTGGCAGAGTCCAAAACCACGCTGCATGAGCTCGCCGCCGAGTATCAGGTGTCGGCAGAGCGCATTCGCCAGATTGAGAAGGCGGCCATGGGCAAACTGAAGACAGCGCTCAGCGATTAGTCCTACCTGCTGTTGGATACGAAAAGGCCCGGTTTGCACCGGGCCTTTCTTTATTGCGAAGCCTTACCGCAAGGATCAGCTGACGGTCAGCGGCACCAGGGTCAGCTCAACACGTCGATTCAGCTGACGGCCGTCAACCGTACCGTTGCTGGCCACCGGCCGCGTTTCGCCCAAACCCACGGTGATCACGCGCTCTGATAGGACATCCCTTGCCTGCAGATAGCTCGCCACGCTGGTGGCGCGACGCTCCGACAGCGCCTGATTGTACTGGTCACCGCCGGTTGAGTCGGTATGCCCGGCCACCTCAATGATGGTCTGCTCATACTCGTTCACCACCAGGCCCACGGAATTTAGAATTTCAAAAAAACCTGCATTCAGGTCGGAGCTATCGGTAGCGAAGGTGATGTTGCCGGGCATGTTCAAAGTGATGTTGTCGCCAATGCGGGTGACGCTGACACCCGTGCCTTCCAGCTGAGCTCGCAGCTTGGCTTCCTGCTGGTCCATGTAATAGCCCACGG
>JBFFHS010000074.1:0-18089 GCA_041556855.1 Gammaproteobacteria bacterium | reverse complement strand
TATCTCAAGGATAAGGGCTGGATTATGCGCACGGACGACGGTTCCATAGCGATTACCGTGGAGGGCGTCGATCAGTCGCTGCTGCTGCACCGGCGGGACGGAACGCAAAAGCTCATCACCGAACAATGAGGGTTTTTGCGCGGGGGGCCGCGATCAAGCGTTGAGATACCTGGAGTCGTCCTGAACGAGCGACGGCTGTCGTTTTGCCGCCTTTATTCGGGATTTTGACGCTCTGCTCCCGATTCGCAGCGGACGCTGGCTTGTAGTCATCCTGGGTACGCTGCAACATCTGTCGAGCGGCACATTATCGGGAAGTGTTGGTGAGCAGATTCAACGACATCATAAACACCAGGGAGCAGTTGCGATCGATTCTTCGAGAGCCCAGTGAACGTGTTGCCCGAAAGACATTGCGCTCTCTGGATAAGCATTGCGGCGTGTTCATTGGCCGATCTCCGTTCTTGCTTCTCGCTTCTGCCGATGTGGAAGGCAACGTGGATGTCTCTCCAAAGGGTGACCCGCCAGGGTTCGTGAAGGTGTTGGACAGGCAAACCCTGGTGATTCCGGATAGGCCTGGCAATTATCGTGCTGATTCCATGGAGAATATTCTGCAGAATCCGAAAGTTGGCCTGATCTTCCTGATCCCTGGCAAGACCGAGACGTTGCGAGTTAGCGGGACTGCTCAGATTGTGCGTGATGCAGGGCTGCGAAAATCTATGGCAATCAACAACCGTAGTCCGGAATTGGCGATCGTGGTCACCGTTAAGGAAGCTTTTTTTCATTGCTCAAAGTGCGTGATCCGGTCCAAGCTTTGGGAGCAGGAGCATTGGCCGAGCCTTGATGGCTTGCCGCGTCTAGCGGAAACAATGGTCGATGCTGGGCAGCTTGAGCTAACGGAACAGGAAATGCACGAGATTGTCATGAACGACGAGCGTCAGAGGCTGTACTGAGGGTTTGTTTGCTTCGGAGCGGAAGCAGAAGATCAATTTCAACCTGAGATCCTTATTGTGCAGTGCAGCATAGGCTGCCAGCTAACGATCCGAAGCAGTCGTGCCGTGTCATCAGTGCCTTTGCGCTCTGCGCAGTTTCAAATGCGCTGGCGCCGACATTATGGTCTCCTGGTTTCTCGTGAAGCAGATCGACGCAAAGTGAGTGTGCCGCGCTTCCCATCGTGCTCGCCGCGGTTGGCGGCGAGCGCGAGTGGAGTCGACGGCAGCCCGCGCCACGCAAGCTGCCAACCGTCGAACTCAAACCTTCTAGAATGTCAGCGTGCCCGCGCCGCGACTGACCACTTCTAACATGGCGGGCGCACCGGCGATGATCGCGCCATCTATCAGGTCCTCTTCCATATAGCCGCGGACCTTAGCACACGGTGGACAGACCAGGATCGCGCCGCTGTTTCCCAGGAAGGTTTCAATCATGTCGCCGATCGTCGGGTCCATGGGATTGAGTCGGGCTGCGTTGGCTGCCCCTTTTCGGGCCCAGTCGACCCCGGAAGCCACTAGAAATACCGTGACCTGCATCCCGGAGGCAGCGGCGGTGTTCGCGATACTCCAGGCAACTGAAGAACGTTCGTCGTCGAACCCTCGTGAGTGCACTATGACCAGTTCTTTCTGCTCAAGCATTGTTCTCTCCTCGATTTAGGTCTTGCGATGACTGTCAGTCACCATTGCGTTGAATGACATAGACTGGGTGAGCGTCTGACATCAGGCGGTGACCCGTCATTCGGCACCAGACAAATATGTCGATAGAAGCGCCAGGATTACGGCAAGTCACCTCAAGGGTTTCGCTTGGCTGTAGGTGCGCAAGCCTTTCCTTGAGCCCAACAATCAACTGAGCACATCCCGTCTCGCCGGCGTGCCATCGGCTCGTGGGACCTGGTGCGAAGATTTTTTCCATCTCGGTCGTCCTTTCGTTCATCACTTGCCAATGAGCTGCCATGGGTAGACTCTACGGGGACCATTGAGATGACTTAAGGTCAATATGTGTAGTATTTCACTACTGTTTTTGTAGTAGATTTTGGGTGTCGGCAAGCCAGCCCGGAGAAGCGTGGAATGTATGACTACAACGAGGCCTGTCCGATTTCGATGGCAGCTTCGGTGCTTTGTGAGCGATGGACGGTGCAGGTTATTCGGGAGCTATTCTTCGGCTCGACCCGCTATTCGGAAATACAGAAATTTATTCCCAACATCTCGCCCTCATTGCTCCGAAATCGGCTGAGATTCCTAGAAGAGCAGGGTCTTATCGTCAGGAAGCGGCCTACAAACACCAGCCGCTATGAGTATTTTCTAACGCCGTCTGGAAAGGCTCTCGCCCCCGTTCTGACGGAGATGGGAAAGTGGGGAATGCGTTGGGCGCGAGACGGGATGACAGACAAGCAGAACACCGCATGGGGGCTCGTTCGAGATTTTGCCGGCGCAATCGATATCAACGAACTACCCGATGGCGATACTTCTATCCTGATCAATCTCAGTGACGTCAGGGAGACAGGGGCTCACTATATTCACGTAACAGGGGGCAAGACCCAGGTCTGCGACACAGACCTCGGGTTCGATGTGGACGTGTACATCACTTCAAGCGTCGATGTGATGACGCGAGTGTGGTATGGAGAGCTTGACATGGCGATAGCCATAAAGGATGGACGCATGAAGGTACAGGCTGCTCCAGTGTACTCCCGGCACATCAAACGCTGGTTGCGGATTAGTTCATTTACCACGGACACACCGCGTTTTGCTGCATGCGGAGATCAGGCATAGGATTAACGACCCCACTCTGGCTCTAAGCAGACATCTCGGCACCGCAGTATCTTCGGCTTGTTTGGGTGGCTCTGAGCGGCGGCTACCGACCCCAAGCGAACGCACGGCTAGACAGAAGAACGCTGCTCGCTATTCTCAAAACTATCAGGTGGCTCATGGCGATCAGAAGAATTTGGCATGGTTGGACAACACCCGCAAATGCCGACAGGTACGAAAGCATCTTGCACGATATAGTTTTTCCATCGATTGAGGCGAAAAATATTCCAGGCTATCGTCGTATTGAGCTGCTACGCAGGGATCAGGGGGACGAAGTTGAGTTCATCACCATTATGACTTTCGAGACGCTTCAGGACATCATTGAATTTCAGGGCGAAGATTATCAGCGTTGTTACGTGCCAGACGCAGCGCAGCAGGTGCTCAAGCGATGGGATAAGACCTCGGCTCATTTCGAGGTTCGCGAGGTAAGGGCGTACGATTGAGGAACAGTTTGCTTCTGGGCGCAAGCAGACTTCGCTGCTGCGCAGCATTTCATCGCTCGTATGGGGATTGTGAGGGTTGGCCACCGGCCCGATGTATGGGTTTCTCCCCCCTGGCGGGTTAGCCAGGCTGAGTGTTGGTCGAAAACGCTCTAAGCCTGTCCTGGACATACCGAACCGCTTGCCGCCGTCGCGCCGCTGGATAGCGCGACCTCCGCCTCCCGCAGCAGGTGAATGATTTACTCTGGCTTGGGCTGTTTTCTCCCCATTGTCGGTCTCCTTTTCCTGGTCGAAGGCCCTGTCATCGGGTGGGGTCGTTCCAGGGGAGAAGGCCACGCCTACGCGTGGTGCGGGTACACCGGCTGATACATGTGCTCATGGATGTCGGCCAGGATGTCGTCGGGCTCCTCTCGATCGGCGAGCCGCTGCGCGTACGCTATTTTTGCCACGTCGCGGGCGATCAGGGCCGATACTTCACGTATACGGGACAGTGACGGATAGATCCGGCCCCTTGCCAGATCCGACTCGGTGACCTGGCTCGCCAGCGAATGGGCCGCGGCCAGGAACATCTCGTCGGTGACCCTGCGTGCGCGGCTTGCTACGACGCCCAGGCCCACGCCCGGGAAGATATAGGCGTTATTGCCCTGCGCTGGCACGAAGGTCTTGTTACCCAGACTCACAGGGCTAAACGGACTACCGCTGGCAAATATCGCGCGCCCATCGCTCCATGTATAAGCCTGTTCCGCCGTACACTCCGCCTTCGACGTCGGGTTCGACAATGCAAAGACGACTGGCCGCTTGTTAATCCGGGCCATGGCCGAGACGACATCCTGCGTGAACATCCCCGGTTGACCGGAAAGCCCCACGATAACGGTGGGCTTGAGTGCCTCCACCGCTTCCGGCAATTCGTCGATGGGGGGATGCTGGTGTACGTACGGTTTCTTACGCGCCTGGATTTCGGGGCGATCCGCCACCAAGAGGCCCTGAGTGTCGAAGAACCAACATCCTTTCCGCGCCTGCTCCGGCGCGACCCCTTCCTCCTGCAGCGCTGCCAAGAAGACATCGGCGACACCGATCGCAGCCTCGCCGGCCCCGAGGAACAGCAGTTTCTGGTCGGCTAGTTGGCCGCCGGTTATGCGCAGCGCGGCGATCATACCCGCCACGGCAACGGCGCCGGTGCCCTGTATGTCGTCATCGAAAAGGCAGGCTCGGTCCTTGTACTTCGCCAGTAATCTGAACGCGTTGATGTTGGCGAAGTCCTCCAGTTGGATGAGAACGCCAGGGAAGGCGTCCTCGGCCGCGGCAATGAACTCCTCGACCAGTTCGTCGTAAGCCGCGCCGCGCACCCGGCGGCGTTCCAGCCCGATGTAGAGCGGATCGCTCAGCAATGTCTCGTTGTTGGTGCCGACGTCGAGCATCACCGGCATGCACTGGGTGGGGTGAATGCCGGCGCAGGCCGTATAGAGTGACAGCTTGCCGATCGGGATGCCCATGCCGTCCGCGCCCAGGTCGCCCAGCCCGAGGATACGTTCGCCGTCGGTAACGACAATGATGCGCACATTCTTGTGCGGCCAGTTCTCGAGCATCTCTCGCACGCGGCCCCGGTCCTCGCAAGACACGTAGAAACCGCGGGATGCCCGGTAGATATGCTGGAACTCCTGGCAGGCTCTGCCCACGGTCGGCGTATAGATGAGCGGCAGCATCTCCTCGATGTTGTTCATCAAGACGCGATAAAACAGCGTCTCGTTGCGGTCTTGCAGCGCGACCAGGTACAGATAACGCTCGAGGTCGGTCGGTTTCTCACGGACGTTGTTGAGCACGCGCAGTTCCTGCTCGGCCATGGAATGCTGGCGGGGTGGCAGCAGGCCTCGCAGTTTCAGGTGGTCACGCTCAGCAGCGGTGAAGGCGGTGCCTTTGTTGCGCACCGGATCGTGGAGAATCTTGACGCCGCGATGCAATTCGGGCGGTGGACCGTCGCTCATGGATTGGATCCCTAGAGTTCGGCCGGCCAAATGGGCCAAACGGATGACGATGAGCATACAGCGCTGGCGCTGCGGAATGCATGGTGGATCCTACGTAGTTCATATTGAAGCGGGGAGAAGGCGCGCGATCCGGACGACAAGCGCCCGGATGTTGCGCGCGGCGTTCGGCTGTGGATGGATATGCCCGGTAGACGCGGGTATCGGTGTTTGTGGCGCAGTAGTTCGCCGGGAAGTACAGGAACCGCGTGCGGCGCGTCGAGGCAGCGAAACTAGCCGTTTGACGACAATGGCATCAGGACTGCGTACCTTTGCGTGTGGAACTCCACGCTGCAATCAATAGGGCTACGACGAAGGGAAGCAGCCGCTCCGCCACGTCGCCGTGGGTGTTGGGGAGCCAGCTGAGGATCACCGTGAGGCCGAACCCGGACAGCAGGCTGGCGAGCACCGCGGGGGGCGCGACGACGCGGCCGGCCAGGCGAACCAGGAGCAGTGGGCCGAAGGCCGAGCCCAGGGCGTGCCAGGCGAACAGCACCCGCTCGAAAATCGTCGCGGGTAACGCGAGGGCCAACACCAGGGCGAGAGCGCTCAGAACCACCACCACCAGGCGCGGTACCGCGAGGCCCTGGTCACCACCCGTCGGTAGCCGCCAGTCATGAGAGACGGCGGAGGCAGCCACCAGCAGCTGGCTATCTGCCGTGGACATCACCGCCGACAACACGGCGGCGACAACAATTCCGGCCATGACGGGTGAAAGCAACCGATACACAAACTCGAACATGACCTGCTCACCATCTGCGACCGCCTCGCCGAACAATATCCGCGCGCTCCAGCCCAGAATCAGCATGCCGCCGAACACAATTGCGCCCCAGGCCAGCGCCACCACCCGACCCAGGCGCAAGGCCTCATAGTCGGACAAGGCCATATAGCGGTTGACCACATGGGGCTGGCCGGGGTAGCCGAAGCCGATACCCAGAGTCCCCGCGACGAAAGCCAGCGCCGCGATACCGGCGAGTTCGCCCCCCGGGCGTAGCGTCCCACTGACCTCCAGTGCCGCAAGGGCGCTCAACAGACCCAACGGACCGCCGGTCAGCATCAGAGCGAACGCCGGTAACGCAAGCGCCGTTAACACCATGAGCAGGCCTTGCACGCTGTCGGTCACGCTCACGGCCCAGAAGCCGCCAATCAGGGTGTAAGCAAGCACTATCGAAGTCCCGAGGACGATAGCGCCGCGCTCGGTTAGACCGAAGCTCGTGCTGAAGGCGTGGCCTGCGGCCTGCAGCTGCGCAGCGATATAGAACAGAAACGACACCAGGATGATGAGCGCTGAAGCCCGAGCCACCCAGCGAGCCCAGCCGGTGGGCAGGCCATCTACCAGCACTTCCGTAAGGGTCAGGGCTCCCGTTGCCTGTGCAGCCTGCTGCAGCCGCGGTGCAATCCAGATCCAATTGAGACATAGGCCGCCCATAACCGCTGGAAACAGCCACACCGCCTTGAAGCCCCAGGCGTAGGCCGCTCCGCTTACGCCCAGCAGCGTCCAAGCGGAGGAGGCGCTCGCCGAGGTGCTGAGCGCGGCAACCCAGGGGCCAAGCCGGCGCCCGCCGAGGAAAAAATCGTCCCGGTCGCGGGTGCGACGGGCGGCCCACACACCCACGCTCAGGAGCAGCAGCGTGTAGGCCACCAGAGTAATGAGCACGGCCAGGTCGCTCGACATCCGCCGATCACAGCACAGCTACTGCAGGTCCACAACACTGAGAGCCCCGTGAGGCGGCTTGCGGTACGGTGAATGGCCGCGACGTTTCGATTGCTGGGGCAATACCTCGGGCCCCAGGCTGAGGGTTCTAACCCTCGGCGAGCGCAGTTTGGAACGCAGGTGCATGACGCAGTGCCTGGCCGTGTTGGCGTGAGGATCGCATCCAGGCCCTGAGTCTTCTTCGAGGGCTAGATCCGCATCGCCCGGCGGGATGCGGCTCTTGACTCTGTGCCGCCGTAATTGCGTGCGATTGGTCTGCGCGGATCCCGGTTCTTACGGGGGTGGTCGCCCGCTTCACACGATCACCATGCTTAAAAGTGTGACACGGGTCGAAGCTCACAGGAATTCCGCACTTACCATATCCACCATGGCTGTTCTATTCATCTTAATGTCACTGACCCTTGGGCTTGGGATCTCGTATTTGCTTTTGCGCGCGTTCCTGTTGTTGCTCAGCTAATCATCATCGGCGTAGCAAGAATACCAGGGACCGGCCGGATGCCTTCCAGCTGGGATCGGACTCGCTAATCAGGGCAACTGGTGCTCGTGGCCTGAATCGCTATGGCGAGACCGTGAGCGACTCGTCGATAGAGGCAAAGGTTCTGTTCCGGCATCTCGCATTAGCGATGCAATCGACCGTTAGCCTGGCGAGGTCGGCTCGGTTCACCGGACCCATCGCGGTGCGATCCTCGGTCAGCCGGGCCTGGCCGGTGGCCGGAGCATCTTCGCCCACGACGCGGCCGGTACGGATAATCACGTAGTCGAGTCCGCTGCCTTTCAGGTCATCTTCGGCCACCAAGCGTTCCGCGAGGCTCGCCCTGTTCCGGATCAAAGCTTCCTGAGTGTAGGCGACCGCGCTGTCCCCCACGCCGACCGAGCTTAAGAAAATGACTTCCCGAGTAGCGAACATCTTTGCGGCGGCGGTAATATTCTTCTGCGTGGTATCCCAGAATCCCTCCTGGGAACCCCTTCCGCCGATGGCGTTGATAGCAACACGCGGTCTGGATTCCGCAAAGGCCCCTTCGACCTCAGTGCGATTCATTGCATCCCCGATTGCGAAGGCTACGTTCATCCCGGCGAGGCGCGTGCGATCCGAGGTTGGGCGGACAAAAACCGTTACTGGTTCTCCGCGAGACAACAGGAGGCTAACGATCTCCGCGCCGGTCCGGCCGGCGCCACCGAAGACCAAGATGCCGCCCGGCTCGACAGTCGTTTTGGTGGCACACCCCGCCAAGGCGAGCACGCCGGAGGCCACGATCACCAAGATAACATTACTGTTCAACGGCATCGCAACCGCTGCATGTCACATGCTTGCATGATGTGTCCCCCGATATGATCATGGATGCATCATGACCAGCCAGACAGAGCCTCGCAAGCGGCAGGGCGTTGGGACGCCATGCCTTGGCACGTGGCTGATCCAGGGCTCGACCGTTGTCATGCTCTGGCTTTGCGCTGTGCCGGCATTCGGCGGAGCTTGGGACTCGTTCTGGGCCGATCCTGCAATCACCTTGCGTGCCTATCTCGGCGATGCGGCTGCCCAGAACACGCTCGGCCGAATGTACTTTCGCGGGACGCGCGTTCCCCAAGATGATGCGGAGGCAGTCAGCTGGTGGCGTCTGTCTGCTGAGAGAGGCAACGCTGACGCCCAGACCAATCTTGGGGCCATGTTTGACCAGGGCAGGGGTGTCTCTGAAGATGACCAAGAGGCCATTAAATGGTGGCGAAGAGCGGCCGAGCAAGGGAACCCAGCAGCCAAGAGCAATCTGCGTGCGATGGCTACCTATGGCCGGGGTGTCCCGGAGAACGACGCGGAAGCTCTGGCGTGGTACCGTGAATTCGCCAGACAAGGCGATGAACATGCTCAATACCTGCTCGCAAGGCGGTACGCTATCGGAAGGGGCGTTGCAGAGGATCCGGTCGCAGCTCTCGGCTGGTACGGCGTGGCCGCATCCAACGGTAGCGAGTTAGCGGCCGAGAAAGTTGGTGAGCTTGAGAGCCGGCTGACGGAGGACCAGATTGCAGCAGCCCGAGCGCTCGCGGATAGATGCAGAGCATCGAGTTTTGAGCAGTGCGATTGAGTGAGATATGGTGCCGGGACATTCATCCTGCGAACGCTTGGGCTTAGCGGCAAAGTGATGTCAGAGCCGGCGGAAGTTCTGCAACGGTGCGCGTCTGAGTAGAAATTCGTCACTACCTGAAATATTCGATCCAGGCATCGGCGTGCCGCCGAAGCCGATTTTTGTTCATTTTAAGAACTGCCCATCGATGATAGGCGGGCAATGCTGAAAGGGGTTATTTCGGAATGGTAGACGCCGTCGCCCCCCATGTGCCGCGTAGATTAGCGCGCAAGAAGGTTTCTCGAGTGGCTCGCCTGGCGCGCACCATCCATCGGTACGCCGGGCTTGCGGCTCTGGGGTGGCTGTCCGTCCTGGGGATTACCGGATACATCCTGGACCATCACGACTGGCGCTGGAGCCATCAGTGGACGGTGCCGGACTGGGTGACGTCGGCGCCCATCAACCGCCTGGTGCGGGGCACGATCATGCGTCACGTGCACGTGCATCCTGCCGATGAGGCGCGTTGGATTGGCGCTTCGGAGCGCGGTCTGTGGTGGACGGACGACCGGGGGGAAACCTGGCGCAGCATTCCTTACGGGAGTAACTCGGGCATCGCGCAGGTGTATCGAATGGTGCCCGTTGGCGAGCAGCAGCCGGGTCACGTCTGGTTGGCGACCGACGACGGTCTATGGCGCGCGGAACCTTCGAACGCGCCCGCGCAGCAGGTCGCCCTGAGGGGCCATCATGTGGGCAGCTTGAGCCCCGGCAGCCGGCCGGATGAACTGGTCGCCTTGGTGGATCATAACTACCTGGTGCGGCTCAATATCAAGGATCCCGGGGGCTCCACCTGGATTCCGCTCCACGATGTGACGGTGTCCGGCTTGCCCGATACCGTTGCGCTGCATCGATTTGTGCTGGAACTGCACTTTGGCAAGGGCTTCCTGAACCAGCCCTGGTCTACCCTCGTGAATGACTACGGCGGTATCGCCATGGCTATTCTGGGTTGCACCGGGCTGTTGTTCTGGTGGTTGCCCCGTCGCTGGCGGAAACGCCCGCCGCGGGGCCGCTTGAAGCGGCGGCAACGGGCTCTACGCTGGTTGTTTCGCTCTCACGCCCCCGTCATCGGACTGCTGGCGATAGTGCCGGTGCTGTATCTCAGTATTACCGGGGTCATGGTTGATCATGTCCAGACGCTCATGGACGTGGGCCAAGACATTCCCCTGCCGCGCGAGTCGTTGCCGCCCATTTACCAGTATGCATCGCTTGCGGGCGAGGTAAGCCACGTGGTGGCCTATCCGGATGACCCGGAGCGCTTCAGCGTGGCCACTCGGCTGGGCGTTCTGGACAGCCGGGACGGGGGGCGGACATGGCAAGCGGACCCGTCCGTGCCAGTCACCCTGGGAACGGATGCCGGCAACATCACTTTGTTGCGTGAACAGGACATGATCTTCATGGGTGTCGGCAGTATCGGCAATGCCTATCGGCCAATTGGCGAGTCGGATTGGACATTCATGGACGTGCCAGGTTTCCAGTTAGCCCTGACCGATGCGGTCCAGCAGGGCGACAAGTGGTATCTAAAGAACAGCCGGGCGATTTTTCATGGCACCCCCGAAGGGGGATTCCAGGCCACCGACATCGCCTATCCGCCCCTCAAGGGAACCAGCTGGTTTCTGTTCATGGCGGACATCCACACGGGCAACATCATCCACGGCGAGTTCAAGTGGGTTAACGACATTGTGGCGATTCTGGCCATCATTTTGACGTTGACGGGGCCGGTCGCCTGGTGGAAACGCAAGTGGATGTGAGAACCACGGCCGGTTGTCTGTCGGCGATCGCCGCACTGTGGACCGGGGTCACTCTCGCCGAAAGCTCGGGTTCGATTGCGACAGATCTTCGCCCGGATGCCAACGTCAGCCGTTGGGCTCGCGGCATCATCGCTTACCAGGTCCGCAGCAATGGGCACGTCAACGGCTATGAACACTGGCGCCTGGACGTGCATCCGGACGGCAGCAAGACGGTAGCTGCTACAGTTCGTTACGATCCGCGGCCAGTGTTTCGCCATGTGGTTCATCGCGTCAACGCCGACGGCATGCCACTCGACACCTTTGCGTCCTACTGGATCGACGGTGCCTGGCGCGGCAATGCCTGGTACGTGCTGGAGGGCGAGCGCTGGCAGGGACGGATCCTGTCACCTAGCGGCACCCTCACACATGTGGTGAAGCCCGGCGGACCATTCGCAATGGTGCCCCACGTTCTCGCCGTGGATTCCTGGCGTGCCCGGTTATTCAACAAGGTCGAGGGCGGCATTCAGGGCGTCCTCGCCTACAACGTGGACGCGACCGCGCTTGGCTCGTCGGCGTTGGTCGGCAGACTGATGCGCTACGATCTGGAGTATCTTGGCGAGCAGCGAGTCGTCGTACCGGCTGGCACCTTCGATACCGAACACTACCGCATCGAAGGGGCAGTAGATCTCTATCTCTTCGGCCCGGACACCCTGGTGGCGAAATTTGTCTATCCCGCGATCGATCGGGAGCACGTGTTGGTCGAGTATCGGAGCAGCGGAAGGATGTCTGCCGGCCAGCCTGCGCAGTAGTGAGCCGGCGTGCTGGCGCAGCGATCTCCAGCTGGCGGCTCATGGTCTACCATGGATCCCTGGCGACCTCCTTATCCGGAAAAGTTCATAAAAAACAGAAAGCTAAGCAAGGTGCGCAAAATATGCTCTGGTACGCTAAAGTTCGTTGGAGCTTGGCTCTCGAACACGCTCGCTAAGCGTGGAGGGGTTGGCCATTTTGCAGCGCTTCGAGGTGTAGACATGACTCCTGGCAGCAGGAAATTCAAATCGTTGGCGTTCTTCTCATCACTGACGGGATTCTTTGCCGTTGCATTGCTCTCGGCAGCGGCCGATGCGGGCGCTCTGCGGGTGAGCGAGGCAGGCAGGCGCGCCGTCAGCCCGGAAATAGCCGTTGCAGCAGACGGCGCGATCAACGTGATCTGGTTGGATAAGGGTCTCAGCGCCAATCGACCGGCGCCCAAAAAGCACGTGCCCGGTGAGCATAGCCACCGCTCGGCTACCAATCTTTATTTCGCGCGTTCCGAAGACAGCGGGCGGACATGGTCGGCGCCCACGCGGGTGAATCAGGGCGACGGTGAAGTGTGGGGATTCGACGTCAGCAAGCCACGTATCAAGGTCGGGCCGACGGGCACCATCCACGTCTTTTATCCCGCCAACGACCGGTCCAGCAAGACCGGTCTGGATGTTGTCAGTGCGCGCTACACGCGCTCCACGGATAACGGCAAGAGTTTTTCTGCCCCAATTACCCTCAACGCCCCGGCAGAGGCGGACCGCCGCGAATTGCTCGGCGAGGGTTTAGGCATGACCCATTCTTTCGGCACCATGGGCGTCGGTCCGGACGGTACCGTGATCGCCGCCTGGCAAGATGTTTCCCAGATGAAGCGCAGCCTGGATGGCGCGGACGGCGTGGTGGCGATCTCCCGCGACGACGGTAAGACCTTCGAGTCTGAACGCATCGTGCTTCCCGACAACAAAGTGTGTCCCTGCTGCCAACTGACGCTGGCGTTCGGTGCGGACAGCATCTACATGGGCTACCGTAGAATCTACGCCGACGGTCGCGACAGCACCGTGGCGCGGTCGTTCGACGGGGGACGAACCTTTGCGGGGGAGAGTCGCCTGGATCTGGCACGCTGGGACATCAACGGCTGTCCGCTCAAACCCACGGAACTGGCCGTCGCTGGAGATAACGTCTACGCGGCAACTTACACCGGCGGTGAGCAGCCCCCAGCGCTGTATTTCAGTCGTTCCACGGATGGCGGCCGTAGCTTCAGCGGCAGTCGGCAGGTTCATCCGGAGGCGCCGTACTCCGACGCCCCCGAGTTGACCGTGGATGCCGCCGGGAGCGTCCGCCTCGTCTGGCATGCCAAGCTGGCTGGGCCCCGGCGTCTGTTCACAGCGGTGTCACTGGACGGTGGCGCGACGCTGTCCGCAGCCACGGAACTGGCCACGCCGCCAGGCACCTCTGCCTTCCCCGCCACCGATGTAGCCCTGGACGGCACGGTCTACGTTGCCTGGCAGCAGCAGGGCGAAGAGGTCTACGTGACGGCGCTGGCGGCGCCCAGGCAGGCGATGGCTCAGGAATAGCGAATGGAACGGCGCGGCAGGTTTTCTGAAGCGCGTAAGCGCGCGCTGCGGTGCCTCTGGAGCCTGCCGGGTCTGCTGCTGCTGAGTGCCGGCGTGCCAGCGGCCGGATCCGTGACTACGGTTTCAGCCTCGGAGTTTGCTGCGGCCCTGGAAGCCCGCCAAGGCAAAGTCGTCCTGGTGAATTTCTGGGCGACCTGGTGCCGACCCTGCCTGGAGGAAATACCCGACCTGATGGCGCTGGAGGCCGAACTCGCCCAGGATGGCTTTGATCTCATTGCTGTCTCCCTGGACGATCCCTGGGCGTTGGATGACACGGTCAAGCCGTTTCTGGCCAAATGGTTCCCGTCGTTCTCTACCTTGCTGTCTGTCGAATCGGAGATGGATACCATGGTCAGCGTCGTGGACGCGGCGTGGAACGAAGTTCTGCCAACGAGTTACGTGATCGCTCGCGACGGCAGCGTTGCGGTCAGAATCCAGGGCGGCAGCTCGAAGGAAGAGTTCGCGGCGGCGGTGCGAACGGTGCTTTGACGCGCCCGTGGCCGCGTGAGAAGGCGCTTGCGCCGCGAGCGCCGTGGCGAATGATCCGGGTAAACCAGGCGGCTTTGGCGGCGGCGGGTGGGCCTACGCGACCTTGGTGAAGGTGATGTGCAGACTGGTGAGCCCCCGCAGAATAAAACTCGGCGCATGATGGGGGGCAGGGTACGCTGGGTCCAGCGCAATGTTGTTCATCCGCCTGAGCAGCGCCGTGATCGCGATCTCCAGCTCCTTGCGTGCCAGCATCTGCCCGATACAGCGATGAATCCCCTGACCGAAAGCGAGATGCCGAATGGCATTGTTGCGACGCACGTTTAGCGTATCGGCTTGCGAAAACATCTTCTCATCACGGTTTGCCGCGCCATACGCAACATAGATCTTTGCGCCTTTTGGAATGGCATAACCGCCCAGCACGGTGTCGTGTGTCGTGGTGCGGAACAGGCCTTGCACAGGGCTTTCCATCCTGAGTGATTCTTCAACAAAGTTTGGAACAAGCGACGGATCTGTGCGCAGCATCTGCTGCTGATCTGGGTTCTGGATCAGTAGCCACAGCGATTTGGCCAGGTGGTTGCGGGTAGTTTCGTTGCCCGCTACCAGCAGTTGTTGAATGACAGCCAACAGCTCTTCGATGGAAAACTCGCTACCATCTTCGTGCCGAGCCGCCACTAATTCGGAGAGAATGTCGTTGGCCGGGCGCAGCCTCTTCTCGGCTATCCGGTCCACGAAATAGTGCTGAAACTCGATGATAAGCTCGGTGCATTCCAATTTTCTTTCCGCGCTCAGCATGATGCCGAGCGTCTCAATGATGGCATCGGTCCAAATCTTGAACTTGTCCAGGTCCTCCTGGGGGGCACCGAGTTGATCGGCAATCACACCCAACGGCAAGGGCACAGCAAACTCAGCAAAGAAATCACAGCGGCCCTTGTCGATGAATACGTCTATTAACTGCTCCGTATGGCGCGTCAGGTAGCCTTCCATGCGACGAACCACGGGCGCCGTAAAAGTGCGATCCACCAGCTTCCGAAAGACCGTGTGCCTGGGCGGATCAACCTGGCTGAGTACATCTCGGACGATGTAGCCTTTCTGCGCGAACAATGCTTCGCTTTCAGATGTATCTGGCCCGCCTACGTCGGTGCGCATGTCGATGGCCGATGAAAATACTTCCCAACTGCGCAAGGCTTCGACGGCCAAATCATAGTCGGCGATCATCCAGAGATCGGTTTGCGGATCGTAGTGAACCGCTTCCTGTTCCTGCATGGCGCGATAGTAGTCGTAGGGGCACTCCTGGATCCGGGGATCGGCAATGGTGAAGGTGTCGAGATCGTGCGGCGGAGAGTGCATGCAGGTCTCTGTGCTGACGTTTTGAGGGTGTTGGTAGCTCGAAGCTCCTATTGGACCATGGCCGGCGGGAAAATGACCAGCTATCCAGTCGCACAGGGCAGTACATCGCGAGGCTGAAGGTGCCCCATTGGGGTTGGCAGCGGAGGATCAGGCTAGACTAGCGTCATGGGACCCCTGAACGGCTTCAAAATCGTTGAGATCGCCGGCATCGGCCCGACGCAGTTCACCGGCATGCTGTTGGCCGACATGGGTGCCCAGATCATCCGGGTAGGACGCCCGGGTGGCTCAGACCCTAACGTGGAGATTCCGGCACGTTTCAATCTCATGAACCGAAGCCGTCCCACCATTGTCGTGGATCTGAAGCGCCCTGCGGGTGCGGCGCTCGTACTGCGGCTGTGCGAGCAGGCTGATGCCCTGTTCGAGGGCTTTCGGCCGGGCGCCATGGAACGGCTGGGTCTTGGCCCCGATGACTGTCTTGCCATCAACCCCAGGCTGGTTTACGGGCGCATGACAGGTTGGGGTCAGGAAGGTCCGCTGGCCCAGGCCGCAGGCCACGATGCCAATTACATTGCGCTTGCGGGAGTGCTTGCCAGCATTGGCGAGCGGGGCGGCGAGCCCGTCTATCCCCTGAATCTCATCGGCGACTTCGGCGGCGGCGGGGTGTATCTCGCCCTGGGGCTGCTGGCAGCCCTTCTGGAGACGTCCCGCTCGGGGCAGGGGCAAGTCGTTGACGCCGCCATGGTGGACGGTGCTGCTTCCATGATGACCGTGTTTTACGGCTTGATGGCAGCGGGGATGTGGCGCCAAGAACGCGGCGCCAACGTGATCGATGCGGGGGCACCCTTTGTTCACGTTTACCGCACCAAGGACGACAAGCACGTCGTCATATCGCCCTTGGAGGGTCGCTTCTATCAAGAGCTATTGGCCCGCACCAACGTGGATATTGATCCAGGCGAGCAGATGAATGTGCAGCACTGGGCAGCGCATGAGCAAAAGCTGAGAGCCCTGTTTCTGACGAAATCACGGGATGAGTGGTGTGATCTGTTGGAAGGCACGGATACCTGCTTTGCGCCGGTGTTGTCCCTCTCAGAGGCCACGGCCCACCCTCACAACGTGGCTCGGGGCACCTATGTTGAAGTGGACGGCATCGTTCAGCCGGGCCCGGCACCTCGTTTCAACCGCACCCCGGCGAAGATTCAAGATGCCCCGCGTGAGCCCGGCCAGGGCACTGAGTCGAGCCTGCTGGCGTGGGGTGTTTCAGAACAGGAGATTCAGCAACTTGTGGGGGAGGGGGTCGTCGGCCTGAGTTCAGGGTAGCGTTGCGCAGGCGCACACCCGTCTGAGAACGACACCAGGCCAGGGGCGCCCGATGTGCCAGGGTCCGCTGCCTGCCCGCAGAGCCCTGTCAGCTGCGCCCTGCGGCCGGGATCAAGACCAGCGGCGCCGGCGGAGGCGGATGTGCAATACTCCGCGGCGAGACGAAGATTCCGGCGTCGGATGAGAAGTGAGGGCACTTTCAGACGCGCCCACGGGGAGGTGTGCATGCCAATGAAATGTCTTACCGCGCTGGTGACCGCCGTCGCCGCTGCCATGCTGCCCATGCTTGCCTCGGCCGAAATCGTCGCCGTGATTGGCACCGGCCGCATGGGATCTGCCGTGGGAGCGCGCTTCGTCGAAACCGGTCATACGGTCATCTACGGCTCGCGCGCCCCCGAATCCGATCGTGTCCGGCAGCTGGTGACAGCGACCGGCGAGGGCACCACCGCCATGAGCAGTGCTGCTGCCATCGCCAGAGCAGAGATCATTGCGTTAGCGCTGCCGTTCAGTGCTACCGAAGCCTTGATCAGGGCTAATGCTGCGCAGCTCGCGGACAAAATCATTTTCGACATCACCAACGCGCCTCTCAGAGCGCTGTCGCCGGATCGAGCGGGCGCGGTGGATTCGTCGGCGGGGCAATTGATTCAGGCATGGGCGCCAGCGGCCCATGTGGTCAAGGCCTTTAACACCGTGGGCTACCACATTGTCGCGGATCCAAGCCTGGCCGGTGGTCCTGTCACTGTGCCCCTGTCGGGCAACGATGCGGCCGCCAAACAGCGGATCGCTGAAATCGTGCAGGCCATGGGTTTTGAAACAGCGGACAGTGGCGACATTCGCTTCGCCCATGTCACCGAAGGCATGGCCAGCCTGTACTTTATTCCCTACGGTCGCCGCGACTTCGAGGAAGCCTTTGAATACTACTTTCGCAAGGGTACGGCGCCCCCGGGCGTTACGGCCAGCCAGGTCCGCGGGGCGGACGAGTAGGGGGTGAACACCGCTGCTGGGCCCATGGCCATCACCTTGAACCACACCATTGTGCCGTGCCACGACAAGACCGCTACGGCGAAGTTCTATGCGCGGATTTTCGGCTTTGAGTACCTGGGTAAATTCAGTCACTTTGTGGTCGTTCGAGTGAACGACACGCTGACTTTGGATTTTGATGAGGGCGCGGGATTTCAGTCTCATCATTACGCTTTCAAGGTTACGGAGCAGGCATTCGATGATATTTTCGCCCGCCTGCGGGCTGACGGTATTGTCTACGGCAGCGGCCCGTACGCGACCGACGACATGCAGATTAATCATCACTACGGGGGCCGGGGACTCTATTTCAAAGATGCCAATGGCCACATTCTGGAGATGCTCACCGTTGACTACGAGATGGGCTAGGCCTGGCAGCGGGCCGAGCGGGACGCTATGACCAGGACCGCGGAGAACCAGCGCAGAGTACGGGTCGGCGTCATTGTTCCCCAGTCCAATACCACCAATGAAGTGGAGTTCCATCGCCTGGCGCCGGCGGAGCTGTCCTTCCACTTCGCCCGGGTGCCGCTGCATGAGCCGATGTCGCGGGATGCCCATCTGGCCGCGTTAACGGGGGATTTGCGCACCGCGGCGAGCCATCTGGGCTCCTGTATGTGCGACCTGGTTGTGTTTGGCTGCACCGCGGACTCCATGGCGTTTGGCGACGCCGCGCTGGTGCCGATCATCCGAGAGGCCGCCGGCGGCGTTC
>JBFFHS010000073.1:0-18213 GCA_041556855.1 Gammaproteobacteria bacterium | reverse complement strand
TCCTGCTGGCCCGTTATCTGTTGAACAAATACGCTCAGCAGCAGGGTACCAGCCTGCGCAGCTTTTCCGAGGATGCCCAGGATGCCATTGAGAGCTACCGGTGGCCGGGTAACGTGCGCGAGATGGAGAATAAGATCAAGGCGGCAGTGATCATGGCGGAGACCAAGTTCGTCACCGCTGCAGATCTGGGTCTGGAGCAGGCGGACGCGCCGCCGACGCTGAATCTCCGGGCAGTTCGCCAGGACGCCGAAACCCAGGCTATTCGCCAGGCCCTGGTGCGCACCGCCGGCAACATTTCCCGGGCGGCGGAGCTGCTCGGGATCACCCGCCCCACCCTCTACGACATGATGCAGAAATACGGCATCAGCCCCGAGGATACGGCTGTCGTCTGATGTGACGTCGCGAAAACGCACCCTTTCGGGCAACGCGTTGGTTTCTATGTCTTAAAGTGCTCGGGCACCAACTGATGTCGGGACAGCAGCTTGTAGAAATCGGTCCGGTTGCGCTTGGCCAGGCGCGCTGCCTGGCTGACATTGCCGCCGGTAACCTGGAGTAGCTGGGAGAGGTAATTTCGGGTGAACTCTTCCCGGGCTTGCGTGAAGGAAGGCAACATCGCCTCCTGATCGCCCAGGACGCTGCGCACCTGGTCCGCAGTGATGATGCGCGCCGGGCTCAACGCCACGTTTTGGCGGACCACGTTGTACAGCTGGCGGATGTTGCCCGGCCAGTCGGCGGACACCATCATCTCCACCGCTTCCGGCGCATACACTTTGCGTTCCTGGTTGCTCTCCGCCGCCACCTTGAGCAGGAAGTGCTCCACCAGCAGTGGGATGTCCTCGCGCCGGGCGCGCAGGGGCGGTAGCGCAATGTTGACCACGTTGAGCCGGTAGTAGAGGTCCTCGCGAAACAGCCCGCCCATCATGAGCTCGGTGAGATCCCGATGGGTGGCGGAGACGACGCGCGTATCCACCGCCACGGGTTCCGTGCTACCCACGGGCCGTACTCGTTTCTCCTGCAGCACCCGCAGCAGCTTCACCTGCAGGCGCATGGGCATGTCGCCGATCTCATCCAGCAGCAGGGTGCCGCCATGGGCCGCCTGGAACAGGCCCTTGTGAGCCTGGGTGGCGCCCGTGAAGGCGCCTTTCTCATGGCCGAACAGCTCGGATTCCAGCAGGTTCTCCGCCATGGCGCTGCAGTTGAGGGCCACGAAGGGCTGGTTGCGGCGGGGGCTGGCCCTGTGAATGGCCCGGGCGAGCAGTTCCTTGCCGGTGCCCGATTCGCCGGTGATCAGCACCCGACTGTCGGTGGCCGCCACCATGCGGGCCTGCTGCAGGCATCCCGCCATGACGGGGCTACGGGTCTGGATTTCGGCGCTCCAGTCCTCGTCGCTGGAGGGCAGGCCGGAAACCCGCATGGCCCGCTCCACGTAGTCCAGCAGTTGGGTCTTCTCCAGGGGCTTGGTGAGAAAGCCGAAGGCGCCGCTCTGGGTGGCTTCCACCGCGTCGGGAATGGTGCCGTGGGCCGTGATTAGCAGCACGCACAGTCCAGGACGCTGACGCTGCAGCTCCTTCAGCAGCTCGATGCCATCCATCTTGTCCATGCGCAGGTCGGTAATGACCAGATCCGGCCGGAACCGGGGCAGCATGGCCAGCGCCTCGCTCGCGCTTTCCACAGCCTCAACGTCGTATTGCTCGGCGCGCAGGCGAATACTCAACAGCCGCAGCAGGCCCGGATCATCATCGACCAGCAGGATACGGCCGCCGTGGTGCGCGGCCGGTTCCTGGATAAGCTGTCGCCTACTGATCGCTACCATCTGCTCGTTCCCGAATGGAGCGCTCGATGACCGTAATGGCCTCGAGCTTCTGCTGGGCGTCTTCCAATTCCGCTCGCAGGCGTCGGTTCTCCTCTGACGCCGCTCGCAAACTACGGACATTCTCCTCAGTTTTACGCGCCAAACCAGTGTCTGCATCACGCTTGACGCGTTGCGCCTCGGCGTTGAGAGCCAGTCGATTTTCTACTTCCTTCAGATGAATCGTCGCCAGGATTCGTTCCTCGGGCAGCAAAGCGTCCCGGGCGGCCAGTAGCTCATTCAACCGTCGCTGCGCCTCGGCGGGGTCGGACCGCGGGTGCCCGGGGGTGGCCAGGGCCAGGGCGTAGCGCAGCCGATGGGTGGTGGTCGGCGCCCGCTCCACCGCCTGATCCAGCGCCTGGAAGATCGCGGCCTGTTGCGCGGCGTCACCCTCGATCAGGGCGCCCATGGTATTCAGGTAGACACCCAGGACCGAGCCATTGAGCGGCGTGGTTGTTACCCGGGTGTCGCCGCCGCTTCCCCCGGGTTCGCCCAGGATGAACGACGGGGAGCCGCAGGCCGCCACCAGGCCGGTGAGCAGCAGCAGCGAAAAGGCCGCCAGCCTACCCATGGGCGACCTTCTTTTCGGGCGTTTCGCTGCCCGTCAGGGGCAGCCGGACGCGGAAGTGAGCGCCGAACTGTTTGTCCGGGATCAGATGGACCTCGCCGCCATGGGCCTGCACGCATTCGGCGACCACGGACAGGCCGATGCCGGTGCCGCCCACGTGGCTCTTGGCGGGGCGGCGGCCCTGGTAGAAAGCCTCAAAAACCCGATCCCGGTCCTCCTCGGCAATGCCTGGCCCGGAGTCCGCCACGTCCAGTATCAGCGTGCTGAGTTCCTTGCGCGCCGCCACGGCGAGGATCCCACCCTGGGGCGTGAACTTGATCGCGTTGGAGATCAGGTTTTCCAGCACCAGCCGCAGCTTGCCCTCATCCGCCGTCACCTCGATGGGCTGCACGTCCAGCCGTAGTTTGATGTTCTGATTAGCGATGGCCAAGCGATGCTGGGCCAAGACGCCGAACACCAGGGGCCTGAGCTCAAGCTCGCGCAGCTCCAGCTGGGCGTTCTTGCTCTGCCAGGTGCTGAAGGTCAGCAGGTTCTCGATCAGCGTCTGCAGCCGTACGCCGTTGTCCCGCAGGATGCCGGTGACCTCCTTCTGCTGGCCTTTGAGCTCACCAACCGATCCGTCCATCAGCAATTCCGTGCCCTCGCGGATGTTGGCCAGGGGAGTCTTCAGCTCATGGGACATGTGGCGCAGGAATTTGTTCTTCTCGTTGCTGGATTCCAGCAGGCGCTGACGAAGCCATTCCAGCTGCCGTCCCAGTTGCTGGATATCGTGGGGTCCGCGCACGCTGATTTGCTGATCGAAGTCGCCCTGACCCAGATCGCTGATGGCGCGGTCGATCTGGCGCATGGGGCGCGCCACCATGAACATGAAAAACGCCACCAGGGCCAGGGTGCCGGGAATGAGGGCGGCGGCCTGCCAGGCCAGGGTCTGCTGGGCGGAGCGGGCATTGTGCTCCAGGGTCTGCAGGTTGCCGTTGATCAGGGTACGCATGCTCTGGGCCAGGGCGCTGGCCGCGGTGGCCATGATGCCGAACTGATCCACAACCTGGGGCAGGGTCTCATCCTGGGCGTCGTAGTCGGCGAGTGCTGCGAACACCTGCCAGGACGCCTCATACAGCGTGGTGAGCTGGGCCGTGGTGAACTCGTCCTGAGGCAGGCGGGCCAGGTTCGTAAGCGTCTGCTGAAAGCTCGCCTGGTCATCCCTGTAGAGCTCCAGCAGTTCCGGCTGCTGCAGGACCACGTATTGGCGCGCGTTGCGCTCCATGGCGCGCAGCAGGTTGGCCAGGCGCTGGTTCTCCTCGGTGCTGCGCACGCTCTCCAGCACCACGGCCTCGCTTTCCGTGGCCAACTGGTCCAGCTTGCGCACCGCATGGCCGACGGCCACCAGCAGGGGCAGGGCGACCAGTGCCAGCCCCAGCAGCGTCAGGCCCAGCAGTGTGCGCGGTCGGCGAAGCCTCATGGCGATTTAGCGCAGGGTTTCAGGAGGATGGACTCTAGCCTGGTGTCAGGTGACCCAGACACCGGCCTTGAGCTTGCGCTCCCAGTTCAGGGCGCTCGCAACAATAGCCTCAAGATCGTCGTATTGCGGCGTCCAGCCGAGGGACTGGCGGACCTGATCCGCCACGGCGATCAGCGTCGGCGGATCGCCGGCCCGCCTTGGCTCCTCGCGAATGTCCAAGGCCCGACCAGCCACCTGCTCAACCATGCGCAGTACCTCGCGGACACTGTAGCCGTGACCATAGCCACAGTTCAGCGTTGTGGACTCGCCGCCTGCCCGCAAATAGTCCAGGGCTTTCAAATGGGCGGCAGCCAGATCCTCCACGTGGATATAGTCGCGCACGCCCGTGCCGTCGGGCGTATCGTAGTCGGTGCCGAAAACCGAGACGTGGGATCGTTTGCCCACCACTGCTTCGCAGGCTACCTTGGTGAGCAGAGTTGCCTTGGCAGTGGACTGGCCGATGCGCCCGTCCGGGTCAGAGCCCGCCACGTTGAAATAGCGCAGCGTGACGTGGCGCAGATCGCTGGCGGCGGAGAGGTCTTTGAGCATCCACTCTGTCATCAGCTTGGACGTGCCATAGGGATTAATGGGATCGGTCGGCGTCGTCTCGGCCGCGCGGCCACCGGGCGGGATGCCGTATACGGCTGCCGTGGAGGAGAACACGAAGTGTTTGACACCGGCCTTGTGGGCCTGCTCGAGCAGATTGCGGCTGGCGCAGGTGTTGTTTCGATAGTATTTCAGGGGATCCGCCACCGATTCCGGCACGATGGTGTGAGCGGCGAAATGCATGATCGTGTCCACATCGTAACGGTCGAAGATGCCCGCCAAACACGCAGCATCCCCCGTATCACCCTCCACCAGCTCGCCATACAGAACCGCTTGAGGAAAGCCCGTGGACAGATTGTCCAGCGTCACCACCGTCTCGCCGGCGGCACCCAGCTGCCGCACGACGTGGCTGCCGATATAGCCGGCACCGCCGGTCACTAGAATCGCTTGGCCCATGATCTCCTCGGTCGCGCGAAATGACATAATCAGGCGCTGGACTATAGCAGTCGCGGCCTGACAAGCCGCGGATGCGGTTCGCATTTCTGGAGCCCGCCTGGTGCATGGAATCGCCGCCCGGGCACGCCGCCGGAGTATGACGGACCCACGTGATTTCGCCTTGAGCGGCATTTAGGATCCGCCGGTTCCCCCGGCCTTGTTGGGACATACGCTTTGACTGAGCCACGCTCCGCCTGCCTGCTGTTGCTACTGATAGCCCTGGCCGCCTGTGGTGGGGGCGGCGGTGGCGCGGCTGCGCCGCCCGCCAACCGGGCGCCTATGGCGAACGCTGGCGCTGATCAGACCGTGGATGAGCGCAGCACCGTCACCCTGGACGGCTCTGCCAGCAGTGACTCGGATGGGCAGATCGCCCGCTACGCATGGAGCCAGACGAGCCAGACGCCCGATACCGCCGTCTCGCTCAGCGATGCGGCCGTTGCGGCCCCGACCTTTACGGCGCCGTCCCTGAGCACGGCGGTTGATCTGACTTTCCGTCTCGAGGTCACCGATGATGACGGCGCGACGGCGACAGATACGGTCACTGTCACCGTCAATCCGGTGGTCGGGTTGAACGACCCGCCGGTGGCGGACGGCGGTGGTGATCAGACCGTGGCTGAGCAGAGTGCGGTGACGCTGGACGGTTCGGCCAGCGCGGATGCCGATGGCAGTATTCAGACCTTTGCCTGGACGCAGGTCGCAGGCCCCGACGTGACGCTGGCCAATGGGGACACGGCGACCGCCAGCTTCGATGCGCCTGCCGTGGCGGTAGTCACAGAACTTACGTTCCAGCTTACCGTCACCGATAACGAAGGGGCCACCGATACCGTTACGGTGACAGTGACCGTAACCGGCAGCGCCGGCGTGGTCATCTCCGGTCGAGTGACCTACGACCGGGTTCCCCACACCGTCGGAGGCACGGGCCTGGATTACAGCAACACAATGCAGGACCCGATTCGCGGCGTGACGGTGCAGTTGATCCATGCGGGGGATGGGATCACGGAGCTGGCGGCCACCGTGAGCGATGCCAGCGGCGATTATGCACTGTCGGCCCCGCCGGCGACCGACGTGTTCCTCCGTGTGCGGGCGGAGTTGATGCGCAGTGGCGCGCCCTCCTGGCAGTTTCGGGTCGTGGACAATACGGCCAATGACGCCCTCTACGTACTGGATGGCAGCACCTTCAACTCAGGCGGTGCCGATCAGGTGCGCAACCTGAACGCCGCCTCCGGTTGGGGCGGCGCCGGCTACACGAGCGCCCGCGCGGCAGCGCCCTTTTCCATCATAGATACGGTGTACCAGGCGGTGCAGCTGGTGCTGAGCGCCGATGCCACCGTGAGCCTGCCGCCCCTGGACCTGCACTGGAGCGAGAACAACGTTCCCGCAGAGGGCAGCATTCAGGACGGCTTGATCACCACCACGTTTTACTCAGGGACGATTGGCGGTGGGGGTATTTTCATTCTGGGCGATGAGAACAACGACACCGACGAGTACGACCAGCACGTCATCGCCCATGAGTGGGGACATTATTTTGAGTTCCAGCTGTCCCGCAGCGACAGCATCGGCGGTGCCCACGGGCCGGCGGATCAACTGGATCTGCGCCTGGCCTACGGCGAGGGTTTTGGCAACGCGTTTGCGGCCATGGTGAAAAACGACTCGATCTATCAGGATTCGTTGGACTTCCGGCAAAGCGGTGGCTTCAGCTTTGATGTGGAAGGCGAGGATGCCTTCTGGCCGGCGTCGGTTGAGGGCTGGTTCAGCGAGGGATCCGTGCAGGAGATTCTTTACGATCTTTTCGACGGCGCCCAGGACATTCCCGAAGACTCGCTCGCCTTAGGATTCGATGACCTGTATGCCGTGCTCACCAATCAACAGGTCAACACGCCCGCCCTGACCAGCATATTCTCAGTGCTGGATGCCCTGAAGAGCGATCTGCCGGCGCGGGCGGCGGAGATCGATGCCCTGGCCGCCGTGGAGTCGATCGATCCCATTCAGGATGCCTATGGCAGCGGCGAGACCAATGCCGGTAACCCGGCCAGCGCCGACGTGCTGCCCATTTACAAGACCCTCACTGTGGGTGGCGGGGCAGTAGAGGTATGCAGCCTGAGCGACTTCGGCTCGAACGGGCTCGGCGTTTCAGCCTTCCTGCGCGTCGACATCCCCGCGGCAGGCAGCCGCACGGTTAGCGCAACACCCACCGTCGTGCCGCCAGGCCAAGAGGCTGCGCCCCGCATCGTGTTTCATCAGGTCGGGCAGTTGACGAACCCGCTGCTGTCACCAGCAGCCACCAATTTGGCTGTGGGCGAGGCGGTGATCGAAGTCTATGAGCGCAGCAACTCCGAAGGAGGCGCCATCGGGCGCACCTGTTTCGATGTCACCATTCAGTAGAGGCATGAACATGAGCAGAGCAGCGCAGCGGTGCACCTGGTGGTTGGCCCTGGCTCTCGCCGCGTGCCAAACGGCGGAATCCCCGCCGCCGGTCGCGCCGGAGAGCCCGCCAGCGCAGACATCGCCGGGGAAGGTCAGTGCGCCCGTGGAGATCACCTACGAACTGCTGAGCGAACCTCGCCTCGGCCAGCCGCTGACCATACGGCTGAGCACCCGCGCGCTGCGACCCGATCAGATAGTGGCCCTTCAGGTGCGCAGCGCCGACGGACTCGCGGTCACCAGCGAAACGGTCCTGGCGCCCCAGCGGTTGCCCCTGGAGGAGCCGCGGGCAGACCAGGTGATCGTGACGCCCATGGCACAAGGCCGCTCATTTTTGAACGTGGTTGCGACCGTGACCCTGAATGGTGCCCAGATGCAGAAGGCCATCAGCATCCCCATCGACGTCGGGCCGGTGGCCGCGCCTGACGTGGAAACCCAGGTGGATGCGGCCGGGATGCCGATCCGATCCATGCCCGCCCAGGAAACGACAGTCGACTAGGCGCGGCATCTGGCCCGGCTTCGCCTGCCGGCGGGGGGCCGCAACGACTCCCACAGCGTGGATATCTGAAGTCCTGTCCCGCGCTGTGCAGAGCGTCGCGCGACGGCGCGCCCAAATTTACCCGGACGGCGCACAGCTGGGTGACAGCGCAGAGCAGGCGGGCACGCCGGCGGGAGCCAGGTCACGCTCGCGGCCTTGCGCCGGCCCAGTATCGCCGAAGCGAGAGTTAGGTCACGGCGGCTGAGGAAAGGTGGCGTCTATAGTCCTGTTCGGCAACGGCGCATGGGCAAATCCCCGCAGCGCCACCTTATGTCAAACCACAGGGTCACGCGCCCACGGTTGATCGCGACAAGGGACTTTCGTGCAGGATCAGCTCAGACGGCAAATCGCACAGGTTCTGGCGCGGCCCGAGGGCTCCCGTCGGGATGGTCTCCGCCACCTGCTGGGTGGCACGAACCGGCGGCCGCGGGCCACCCCGGCCCAACCTGCCAGCGGCGTTGTGGCCTACGGCGGCGACGAGAACGGCCGGTCTTCCCTGCGGGCGATTTTCGATCACGTCAAAGATGCCATCATCACCGTGGATTCAGGCGGCCGGGTGCTGACCTGTAATCCCGCCGCCCAGCGGGTGTTTCAGTGCGGTCCCGATCTGCTCGTTGGCCGCCACATTGGCGACGTGATCCCGGCCTTGGATCCTCCCGGCAAGGCGCTGGAGGCTCTCGCCCAGCGCGCCGATGACACGATCCTGGATCTGGCACCGGCGGAGATTGAGGCGCGCCGGGAGGACGCATCGCCCTTCACCGCCGAGATTGCGGTGAGCAAAGTGGAAGGCGCTGACGCCACGACCTTTGTGCTGTGTCTGCGTGACGTGACCGATCGCCGTGAGGCGGAGCAGGCGCTGCGCGACTCTGAGGCGCGCTATCGCGCTCTGGTAGAGAATGCGCCGGAGGCCATCGTGGTTCTGGATGTGGACCAGAACCGGTTCGTCGACGCCAATGAAAACGCGGCGCGGCTGTTCGGGCTGTCCCGCGAGGCTCTGCTTAAGGCCGGGCCGCAGGCGCTCAGTCCGCAACGGCAATTGGATGGCTCGCTCTCATTCGGCTCGGAGCGGGGTTACATCAACCGGGCTTTGGATGGCGGCAGCCCCGTATTCGAGTGGCTGCACCGCAGCGCGGCTGGTCGGGAGATTCCCTGTGAAGTGCGGCTGCATCGGCTGCCGTCCGCCGGACGGCGCCTGATTCGAGCCAGCATCATCGACGTTGCCGCGCGGAAGGAAGCGGAACTCATGGCCTATGGCGAACGGCGGGTACTGGAGTTGATCGCCGCCAACGCGCCCCTGGGCAAGACCCTGGCCGCCGTGGTGCGCGTGATGGAACGCATCTTTCCCGAGACCTGCTGCGTCATCATGCTGCTGGAGGAGCATGGCGAGCGGCTGCGCATGGGCGCCAAGGCACGTATGCCGAAGGTGGCTGTAGAAGCCTTGAAAAGCTTGCCCGTGGGCTTGCGGGCGGGCTCCTGCGGCGCGGCGGCATCTCTGGGCCGCCAGGTCATCGTGCGGGATATCCAGCGGGATGCCCTCTGGGCTGATCTGCGGGAACAGATGGGCTCTGCCGGGCTTGCGGCCTGTTGCTCTACCCCCATCATCACCACCGCCGACCGGGTCCACGGTACCTTGGGCGTGTTCTACAACAGCGTTCGCAGTCCGCGCACACCAGAATTGGATGTGATTGCTCGGTTGACCCAGCTGGCGGGTATTGCCCTGAAACGCAAGCAGGACGAGGTGGCGCTGCGGGTCAGCGAAGCACGTTTTCGCGACTTGTTCGAGAACGTGGTGGACGGCGTTTACCAGGCGACGCCCCACGGCGTGCTGCTGTCCGCCAACCCGGCGCTGGTGCGCATGCTGGGCTATGACAGCGAGGCGGCGCTGAAACGGGCCGGCCGCACGATCAAGCACTATGCCATACCGAAGGATCGCGAGCGGCTGATTGCGGCATTGGAGGCGGATGGGCAACTGCGGGACTTCGAATACACCTTGCGGCGCCGTGACGGTCGGGTGATTGTGGTGTTGGAGAATTCCCGCGTCGTGTACGACTCGACCGGCGAGTTGCTCTACCACGAGGGCACTATCACTGATATCACCGAGCGCAAGGCGGCTGAGCGGGCGCTGTTTGAAGAGAAGGAACGCGCTCAGGTGACGTTGCAGTCCATCGGTGATGCGGTCATCACCAGCGATGCCAGCGGCCGGGTGGATTACCTCAACCCGGTCGCGGAGGAGTTGACGGGTTGGGAGCGACGCGCAGCCCGGGGTCGTCCCATCGAGGAAATTGTTGTGCTGCGGGACGATGAAACCCGGAAGACTGCCGACAATCCGGTCAGCCGCTGCCTGCGGGAGGGCCGGGTGACCGGGCTGGCTGCCAACTCGGTGCTCATCAGTCGTCAAGGTCAGGAGGTGGCCATCCAGGATTCCGCCGCGCCGATTCTGGATCGCAGTGGCGAGGTGATCGGTGCCGTCATGGTGTTCCACGACGTCAGTAAGGAACGGCGCCTGCATCGCAAGCTGTCCTACTACGCCAGTCACGACTCCCTCACGGGGCTGATCAACCGGCGGGAGTTTGAAGATCGACTCTCCGCGGCGGTCAAAGAGTCGGCCCAGAATCCCCAGCTCAGCTTTGCGCTTTTGTATATGGATCTGGATCAATTCAAGGTCGTCAACGATACCTGTGGTCATACCGCTGGCGACCAACTGCTGCGCCAGCTGTCTGAGCTGTTACAGGGGCGGGTGCGTACCACGGACGTATTGGCACGCCTGGGGGGCGATGAGTTTGCGGTGCTCCTGGCCGATTGCAGCATCGATGAGGCGCTGCAGGTGGCTGAGGACCTGCGCGAGGCCATCGCCGGCTACCGCTTTATCTGGCGCGAGGGCGCCATGGCGGTAGGAGTGAGCATTGGCCTGGTGCCCATCGGTCACCAGGACAATAGCGTCGCCAGTCTACTGAGTGCCGCGGATGTGGCCTGCTACGTGGCCAAAGATCTGGGGCGCAACCGGATTCACATCTATCACGAGGGCGATGCCGCGGAACGTCACAGGGAAATGCAATGGGTCTCCCGAATCACCGAGGCATGCGAGGAGGATCGCTTAGAACTGTATTTCCAGCCCGTGGTGCCCATTGGCGACAGGACTGAGGAGCACCATCGTCACTACGAGCTACTCATCCGCCTGCGCGATGAGCAGGGTGAGCTGATTGCGCCCAGCCAGTTCATCCCCGCGGCGGAGCGCTACAACCTCATGCCCACGGTGGATCGCTGGGTGATTCACCGGGCGCTGGCGGAGCTGGCCTATCGGCCCGAGGCCCCCGGTGTCGGCGCGCCCTATACGCTGGCGATCAACCTGTCGGGGAACTCGCTGAATGACAGCAAGTTCCTGGACTTCGTGATCGGCGAGCTGAAGGCTCAGGAGCTGCCCGATGGCGCGATCTGCTTTGAGATCACTGAGACAGCAGCGATCAGCAACCTTGCCAATGTCATGAGCTTCATGGCGGCTCTGAAGGAGCTGGGCTGCCTGTTTTCTCTCGACGACTTCGGCAGCGGCCTGTCATCCCTGACGTATCTTAAAAACCTGCCAGTGGATTATCTGAAGATCGACGGCCATTTCATCAAGAACGTCACCCGGGATCGGGTCGATGAAAGTATGGTGGAGGCCATTACCAAGATGGCCAGCGCCATGGGCATCCAGACTATCGCCGAGCGGGTGGACAGCCGTGAGGTGCTGGAGAAGCTGGCGGATATCGGCGTAGCCTTTGCCCAGGGCCATTTCATCGCCGTGCCCCGCTCCGTGGCGGAGTTCAGCGCCGCCACCGGTTCCCGGCCGGCGCGCAAGCAGGCCTGAAACCCACGGTGAAACCGGCGGCGTTGCGATAGGAACGCTCGACAGCTGTTTTTTGCCTCGGCTACACTGCTGTCCTCCCAGGGATTGGCGCCCCAGCACCACTCATGTCATCAGTTGCAACACAGGACAGTCCGGGTGCTTTTCTGGGTCCCGACGAGCCGAGCCCCTACCGGATCATCAATTCCGGCGGGTCGAGCGCCCTGTTGCTGGTCTGTGATCACGCAAGCAACCGGATTCCTGCAACGCTGGGGGATCTGGGTTTAAGCGCCGCCGATCGGGAGCGGCACATCGCCTGGGACATCGGCGCTGCGCGCGTCACCGAGATATTGAGCGAACTTCTGGATGCCCAGGCCATCCTCTCCGGTTACTCGCGCCTGGTGATTGATCCCAACCGCAGTCTGCTCGATCAGACGGCCATTCCGGCCCTGTCGGACGGCATCCTGGTGCCCGGCAACCTGAGCCTCTCCGAGGCCGCCCGGGAACGGCGGGCGGAGGCGCTCTACTGGCCTTACCACAACGCGGTCAGCGCGCTGCTTGAGGCGTACCTGCGGCGCGGCGAGGTGCCGGCGCTGGTCAGCATCCACAGTTTCACGCCCGTCATGTACGGCCTGGATCGTCCCTGGGATATGGGTTTCCTGTGGGACAAGGATCCGCGCCTGGCCGTACCGCTGATCCGCGAGTTGCGCAATCACGGCACGTTGAGAATCGGCGATAATGAGCCCTATTCGGGGCGTTATCCGGCCGATTTTACCGTGGACTATCATGGTGAGCGTTCTGATCTGCCCCACGTCGGCGTCGAGATTCGCCAGGATCACCTGGCCGACGAGCAGGGTCAGGAACGCATGGCGCGAATTCTCGCCGGTGCGCTGGAGGTGGTCCTCAACGAGCTGGTGACCGTCGTCGGCTAGCGGCGCCGGCTCCCACCAAGGGGGTGCTATGAATCTGCCGGAACCCTCCTTCAGCGTGGGCATCGAGGAGGAATACCTGCTCGTGGATCGCCGCAGCCGCGATCTCGTCACTGACATGCCCCCCGCCATGCTGGAGGACTGCGAGGCTTTGGCCGAAGGCCAGCCCGTGAGCCGGGAGTTGCTCCGTTCCCAGATCGAGGTGGGCACCAGGGTCTGCCAGAATCTTGCTGAAGCGCGCGAGGCTTTAGTGTGTTTGCGGCGGGCTGTTGCCCAGGTGGCTGACAACCACGGCCTGGCGCCGATCGCCGCGTCCACCCATCCCTTTGCGGTCTGGCAGCAGCAGAAGCATACCGAGCGGGCCCGCTATGCGGCCCTGACCGAGGAGATGCAGGCGGCGGCCCGGCGCCTCCTGATTTGCGGTATGCACGTGCATGTGGGTATCGACGACGACGAGCTACGCATCGATCTGATGAACCAGCTCAGCTACTTCCTGCCCCACATGCTGGCCCTGTCCTGCTCGTCGCCTTTCTGGGAAGGCCAGGATACCGGCTTGAAATCCTATCGCTTGACGGTGTTCGATGCGCTGCCGCGCACGGGTATTCCTGAGCAGTTTGCAAGTTTCGCGGAGTACGAGCGGCACGTCAGCACTCTGGTCAATGCCAAGCTGTTGGAAGATGGCACCATGATCTGGTGGGACCTGCGGCCCAGTGCCCGTTATCCCACTCTCGAGACCCGGATCATGGACGTGTGCACCAACGTGGATGATTCGCTGTGCGTGGCGGCCTTCATCACCTGCGTTCTCCGCATGCTGTATCGACTGCGCTGCCGCAATCAGCGCTGGCGCATCTATACCCCGGCGCTGTTGAGCGAGAATCGCTGGCGCGCCATGCGCTACGGATTCGACGCCGGCCTCATGGATCTGGCGAAGGGCGAGATCATTCCGTTCGCGGATCTTCTGGAAGAACTGCTCGAGCTGGTGGCCGAGGACGTGGATGCCCTGGAGTGCCGCCGCGAGGTCGAGCAGGCTCGAACAATCCTGGCGCGCGGCAGTAGCGCTCATCAGCAGGTGGCTGTGCACCAAAAAGCCTTGGAGGGCGGCGCCAGCCCCCGGGAGGCGCTGCATGCCGTGGTGGATCATCTCATCGCGGAGACGGTGGCTGGGCTGTAGCGCCCGCCGGCGCCCCGCGCCTCCCGCATTGCATCTGCCCGGCGCTCGGTCCGCACAGCCGGTCAGTCAAACAGCCACAGGTTCGCGGAATTTTGCCGGCCTTCCGACTAATGGGAAGCAGTCCCTTGACGAGACCTACGGCAATCAATCTAGAATAGAGGACATAATAATAAGATATTGAAATAAATAGTAATCTAGACAAGCACAGGAGATGGGGCGAGGACGCGACCGGCTGCTTTCCTGTGCTTGCGGAGGGGGTGTCCGAAACAGGTCGGGAAAGCGCCCTGGAGCCAGTTGAGAAGGCCCACGACGAGGATGTAGAACTGAAGGATTCTGAATTAAATCAGTTGGTTGCATCTCTTCGGGAGGAGCTCGCACAGCGCGATCGTCGGCTCGCAGCGCTCGATGAGGAGCTTGAGCAGGCCTTGATCACCGTGACCCAGTTGAATGGCCGCTGGGGAGACGTCGAGCCGCGGCTGGAGCAGCAGGAAGAAGAGATCGCGGCTCTGGCAGAAGACTTGGCGGAGGCCAACGCCGCGCGTCACCGCCTGGAAGAGGACCTGGCCAAGCGGGAGTCTCGCATCGGGGCACTGGAGGCAGCCCTGGCCGCCCAGCAGGCCGATGGGACGGCGCTGCGGGAGCAGATCACAAGCTCACAGTCGCCGGCGGGCGACGGCGCGGCCCTGCGGGAGCAGGTGGCTACCCTCGAGCACTACATCGAAAATCGCCGCCAGCGTTGGCAGGAATTGGAAGATGCGGCCGGCGCCCAGCGCGACCGCGTGCGCGAGCTGGAGCAAGAGTTACTCGAGCGGGTCAAAGAGGCTGAGCAACTCGAGCATCGGGCAAGGCAGTCAGATGCCCAGATTGGCCGGCTCGAGCAACGGTTGACTGAGGCCAATCTCGATCTGGAGACCAACCGAGAGGTTGCCGTAAGCGCCGAGGGCAGGACCGGCGTACTGGACGAGGAAATCTCTGAGTGGCGGCAACATGCTGAGGGCCTGCGCGGCGAACTGGGGGAGCGCACGCGCGAGCTCGAGCAGCGCGCTGAAGCTCTTGAGCGGACCAAGAGCGAACTTGCCGAACAGACTCAGAAGTCCGAGGAGCAAGCGGCGCAGATCGAGTCTCTGACGGAAGCACTACGGGCGGCGACTGCCAGTCAGGGGGGTGCCCAGGTGGCGCCCGAGGGCAGCTTAGAGGACGGCGGTGCGCTGGATGCCCGTATCCAAGCCGCCGACGTGGCGCGCAGCACGGCGGAAGCGCATGCTGCCGCGCTGCAGGAAGAGTTGGAGCTGCTCAAGGCTCAGCTTGAGACCGCTGACAAGCAAAGCGAGATCAAGCTCGCGCTCCAGGCGCGGGATGAGGAGATTGCTCAGCTCGGAGCTCGGGTCCGGCAAGCGGAAGAGCACGGCGGTGCTGCCGAGGCCCAGGTTGCCGCGCTCCAGGAAGAGCTGGAGCGACTCACTGTGCGGCTGGAAGCGTCCGATAGCGAGGACGAGAACCGGCGCGCGCTGCAGGCCCGGGACGAGGAGATCGCCGGGCTTAAAGCCCGCATCCAGCATGCCGAGGAGGCCCGCGGTGCTGCGGAGGCGCAGATTGCTGCGTTGGAGCAGCGGCTCGCAGAGCGCGATAGCGACGCCCAGAGTCGTTCGGGTGAGCAGGCGAGCCTCTCTGGGCTGCATAGGGAGGTGGAGCAGTTGCGCGGTGCGGAGGCTGCCCGGGTGGACGCGCTCAGGTCCGCTGAAGCCAAGATCACCATGCTCGCCGAGGCCCTGGCCGATCAAGAGGCCGAACTCGTCCAGGCTCGCAAGGACGCCCGGGCGTTCGCGCTACCACAGGACTCCCACCAGGGCAGCGCGGCGACAATGACTGCCCAGTCCGAGCAGCGGGCGCGCATAGCAGACCTTGAGCAGCGGCTGACGGCCAGTGATGAAGCGGCCGCGGGGTTACGGGGGGAGTTGTCTCGGGAACGGGCCCGGGTGGAGCAACTGCACACCAATCTGGATGCTTTAATGGCCGAGGTCCGGGAATTTGAAACGAGCCGCAAACGGCGCGAGCAGTTGATTGATAGCCTCCAGGATCAGCTGCGGGACAAGACCGCACAGCTCGCAGCGCTTGGTCGCGGGCCGGATTCAGCTGGCGGGGCCGTGGTTGAGGGTCTGGGCGGCGAACCTTCACAGGGCGCACAAGAAGCGGTGTTTCAGGATGATGCTGAGACTGAGTCGCGGATCCTGGTCAGTGTGGGTCAAGGAGGGGAGATCCGCTATCCGATTTCCAAAAAAGCATTCACCATCGGCCGTACCGCCGACAACGATATCCAGATTCCTACCAGTTGCGTCAGTCGCCGCCATGCTCAGCTCATCCGTGATGGAGATGACACCTACATCGAGGATCTGCACAGCACGAACGGCGTGTACGTGAACGCCCACCGGGTCACTCGAGAGAAACTGGAGGACGGCGACGAAGTGACGATCGGGAGCGCCGCATTCCGCTTCCAGCACAAGCCCGGGCGTACTTTGTTCGATACCCAGTCAACGTAAAGCCTCCTCCTGCCCAAACATTGCCACTGGCGTACGTCGCTGCTAGCCGCACTCGACGCGAGCTGGGAGTTAATGCCCCGTTTTTGACATAACCAGAACCAGAGCCTTGCGGCTGTGGGATGCCTGGTCCAAACTGGATTTGCCCGTCGGTTCCCACCGGCGCGAGTTCGAACAATAACAACAACAAAAGGTTGAGCATGCGCGGGCTGGCAGCAGTCAAGAACAGCTTTCTGGCGGGGTGCCTGGGTGTTTCGTGGTTGCTGTGTGCTGTACCGCCCGCATGGTCTACTGGATTTCCGCCACTGACCGAGGTTGATACAGCCACGGTGTTTCGGGGTGGCACCGTATCCGTGTTGGACTCCGGCGCAGCGAGCGTTCTCGCGAACGATTTCGACATCGAGGAGGATCCCATAACAGCCGAATTGGTTCGGGATGTCCGGCACGGCACGTTGAGCCTGGATACCGATGGGACGTTTGTGTACAGGCACAACGGCAATACCAGGGAGGAGGATAGGTTCGAATATCGAGCCTTTGATGGGACTCAGTATTCTGGAAATACCCGCGTCACGATCCGAATCGTTCCGGGCGATCCCGTCGCGCCTGTCATTGTCGGCCAGGCGGAGATTTCGGTGCCTGAGGACGAATCCGTCGAGGTACGCTTGGCAGACCTGTCTGTGGAAGACTCCGACAGCCGGTATCCCCAGGATTTCACGCTCACGGTTGCGGACGGCGAGAACTATCAGCTTGAGGGTGCCGTCATCATTCCCGATCCCGACTATAACGGGGTTCTGTTGGTGCCCGTGCAGGTCAATGACGGCAGTAATGACAGCAACACGTTCGACGTGACCATCATGGTGGTGCCGGTCAATGATGCGCCCTATGTGGTCGGCGAGGTCACGGATCAAATTGTTCAGGAAACTGTCGCCTTCGAGCTTGGGTTGGCCAGTTTCTTTGCGGATATTGATTCCGCTGAGCTGAGCTATGAGGCCAGCGGTCTTCCGTCAAGCGGCAGCCTCGCTATTAATGGCTTGACGGGCGTGCTGGCGGGTACGCCGATTCAGGCCGATGCGCGGGACGAACCCTACCGGGTGTTGGTCACGGCTTCCGACGAGTCCGGCGCAAGTGGCGGACTGGAATTTAACTTGACGGTCGTGCCCAAAAACCGGGCCGACCTTGCTGTTAGCCTGAAGGTAACGCCGCAGCCGGCCCAGATCGGCGAGCGCGTTCAATGGGAGTTGTTGCTCGAGAACCTGGGTCCTGCGGATCTGGAGGAAGGCTTGCTACAAGTTGACTGGGTGTCCAGTGGCCCTGCCCTCGAGCTTGCCACAGATGCGTCCTGCACCTTGTTGAACAACGGTACCGCAGCGCCGGGTCTGGAGTGCCTCGTGAACAACTTGGCTGTCGACAGCAGTATCAGCTTTGTGCTGGAAAGCGAACAGCAAACACCCGGAGATAGCACGGCTATCGCTATCGTTACCGCGGAGGATCCGAACACCAGTAATAACATGGTCAGCGACAGCGTAAACGTCGCCGCCGGGTTCGCCGAGGGCGCGGCCCAGACGTTGAGAGCGGCGAGCCAGGGCCTGGCTGCCGGGGATATCGACAACGACGGCTTCCTTGATCTCGTCGTGATCGGCACTGACGCCCGTGTGTTCTGGAATACCGGCGAGCGGGCTCTCGCTGAGGACGCCACGGTGTTGGATGCGGGTGCCAATCCGGCAGCCGTTTCGCTGCTCGATTGGAATATGGATGGCGCGCTTGACGTTGCGATTGCGAGCGGGGGCAACGGGCCGAGCGTGGTGTACCTGAACGACGGATCGCGCGGCTTCGCCGCTGGCCCC
>JBFFHS010000072.1:0-18223 GCA_041556855.1 Gammaproteobacteria bacterium | reverse complement strand
TGCTCGGCTTCCTCCGGCGTACGAATGCGTCCCGCCACGATCACGGGGACTCGCAGCTTGGCCTTGAACTCGGCGGCTTGGTGAGCAATCTGGGCGCGGGGATAGTTCATGGGCGAAATCATCTCCTCGAAGCACCAGTGGGAGCCGGTCATCACGCTGACCCAGTCCACCAGCCCCTCGTCGTCGAGCACTTGCATGGCGGCCAGGGAGTCGTCTACCGCGTAGCCCTCCGGATCATGAGGAATGAGGTGTTCTGCGGAGGTGCGCACGCCCACGGCCATACCCGGACGGACCTGGCTGCGCACCGCTTCCAGCACCTGCACCACGATGCGCGTGCGGTTTTCCAGGGAGCCGCCGTAATCGTCCGTGCGTCGATTCAAGCGGGGGGAGAGGAACGAACCCAGCAGATAATTTGAGGACGTTTGAATCTCCACCGCGTCCAGACCCGCCGCGCTGCAGCGTCGGGCGGCCTGGGCGTACGCTTCGATCAGCTCGTCGATATCCGCCTGGGTCATCGCCTTGGGGATCTCGCCCGTGTCGGGCGAGGGAATGGGTGAGGGTGCGCGGGGCACGATGCCCATCAGGTGCGTCAAGTTGTGGCCGCCGTGCCAGAGGATGATGGAAAACCGGGCACCGGCCTCATGGACCGCATCGGCGGCCCGCGCCAGACCGTCGATTACCTCGTCGGTCCACAGCCACGTGTGAGGATAGGCCTGGATGGAGTTGGCATGCACCGGGGCGGAGCCGCCGGTCACCAGGGCAGCACCGCCACGGGCACGCTCCGCCAGATAAGCCTGGTAACGTTCGCCCACGATGCCGTTGGGATCCTCCAGCAGCATGCTGTGTCCGGGGACGATGACCCGATTGGCCAGGGCCATGGGACCAAGCTCGATGGGCTGAAAAAGATGGGAATAGGTCGCACTGCTCATATCAGATCCTTAACAAGTCAATCAGCTCGATAGCTGCGGCGAGATTCTCCAGGCCGTCGATGCGCTCGATCAGCGTTTGGCCCCGAGCCTCGCCGGGGCCGGGGTCGGCCAGGTTCCAGCACAGCCAGAATTTCTCCACCCGCTGGGCCCGGGTCATGGGGTTTTTCGGATGACCCAGAGCATGCCTGACGGTGCGCTCAAGCACGGTGCCGTCTTTCAGGGTCAAGATCAGCGTGGCCGGGCTCATGGCATTGGGATCCGGATTGTCATCCGCCTCCACCTGCAGGCGTTTGGCCAGGGCTACAACCTCAGGGCGTTGGCAGGCCTCCGGCGTAAAGTCCGTCTGGCTCAGGGTGCCGCCCGTCAGAGCGGCGGCCACGCAATAGGGCGTGCAGAGTTTCAGGTAGTTGGGCGTGGCATCGTCCAGGTAGGGCCGGCCCACCAGCGCTTTCACCGTAGGTGGCATGCGGCAGACGCCGTTCAGCACGTCGCCGGCGCTGATGCCGTGCTCTTGCCCCAGGGCCTGGGCCGCGTCCACGAACATATGGGTGGGTCGTCCGGCTGGATAGGGTTTTTGGGCGACCTCGGTAATCCGATAGCGCCGGCCCAGGGATGCCCACACCGGGGCCCAGTCGTGCTGTCCCTCGTACAGATTGAGATAGCCATAGGGACCATCCAGCACGTTCACCGGTCCCTGCACGCCCCGCTCGGCCAGGTCGCAGGCGGCCAGCGCGTTGCGGGCGGCAAAGCCTGCCAGCAAGCCCATGATGCTGGTTCCCTCCGTGTGGGCCTGACGGGCGCTGCCGCTCTGCTCGTAGACCAGGCCCAGGGCGCTCACCGTGGTGGTGACATCGAAACCCCGCAGCCGGGCGCAGGCAGCTGTTGCGCCAAATGCGGCTGCCGACCCGGTGCGAAAAAACGGCGAGGCGACGGTGGAGGCAAGCGCGATATTGCAACTGACGTCCACGCCCAAGATCAGCGCGGCGAGCAAGTCGCGGCCCGATACCCCCTCCAGCCGTTCCGCATCGGCCAGCACGGCCGCGCTCAGGGGCGTCAGTGGATGCAGCACGGCCCGTTCATGAACGCAGTCGTACTCCAGGGCATGAATCTGGTAGGCATTGACCAGAGCGGCGGACTGGGCGGGAAGGCGATCGCTGCGCCCCCAGACCTGGGCAGCGGTGCCGCAGCCGCCCCCGGCCAGGGCCGCGTGGGCAGGCGCTACGGCGGGCGCTGCGGCGCCGGCGACGCCGTTACCCAGAGTGTCCAGCAGCAGGTTCTTGGCCGCCTGCACGGCAGCGACGGGGAGGTCCTCATAGCGACTGCTGACCGCATGACCAGCCAGCTCGGCAATGGGGTCGCTAGCCATGGCCTGGGAGATGCCGGGGTCTAGTCGTTGGCCAGCTCATCCTGCAGGGCCTGGTAGCGCGTCATATGGTCGTGGGGCACCAGGTGGGCGCCGTCTTCCCGGATGATGCGAAACAGCCGCTGAATGTACTCGCCGCGGCGCGCCTTGCGCTCCGCCTCGACCGCCTCATCCGGCCGGTAGGTTTCGACCTCGTCGCGGCCCACCACCCGTTTTTCGTCCAGCAGCCGCTCCAGGCTGTCCACGCGGTCGTAGAGCACGGACAGCTCGCCGGACATGGCCATGATGATAGCCATCAGTTGATCAACGGCGGGGTCGTCAAAAAAGGTCGGGCGTTCGCCCACATTGCGTTCGGTCATCTCAGCTCTTCCTCGCGCCGTAGCCGTACCAGTGCACGATCTCGCCCCAGCGCCCGGTTTCGGAGTAGGCGTGTTGCTCGGCCTGGGCGGCCGCCTCGAAATCCTGCCGGGGAGCAAAATAGAAATCCGGGATCAGCCATTCGAAAAATTCGTCGGCCCCGAAACCCACTTCCGCCATCAGGGCCTTGACGTCGGTGCTGGTGTTGGCGGCGTAGTAGGGCTCGTTGTTGTAGTGGGCATCCCAGTCGATTTGAAAGCCATCATAGGGGTCCAGGCTCTCGTTGGGCGGCAACTCCATGTTGATGTTGATGCCACCGGGCTTCAGCACCCGGCGTATCTCTCTCAGGATCTCGCGATGCGCCGAGTGGGAGGTCTCGTGGAACAGGATGCACGAAAATACGATGTCGAAGCTATCGTCGGGATAGCTCATGCGCCGCGCATCCATCTGCTCGAAGTGAATGGGTAGCTTGAGCGATTCGGCCCGGGCGTGGCCGTAGCGCAGCAGCGGCTTGGAGGCATCGATGGCATGTACCCGGGCGGCGGGGAAGACATCGCAGAAGGGCCCCGTGTTGTGGCCGACGGTGCAGCCCACGTCCAGAATCGCGCGGGCGTTGAGGTCCGGATACCGGCGGCGGATAAATTCCGCCACCGAGCGGCCGATACCGTCCGCCAGGCCGCCCGCCAGGCCCATCTGGTAGACGTAAACGCCGCGATCGTAGAGCGCCCCGGCCGTGACGTCGTCTTCGCTCACCATGCCGAAATAGCCGCCCGGCATGCAGTGAATATCGATGGCGCGGGCGTAATAGGGCGGTTCCACCGCAGGATCGAGCTTGAGCGTGCTGTACTTGGAGGAGGCTGCGCTGGCCATTTCCGCAAGCGCCGTGCGCTCGCGCTCGATGCCCGGCAGCACGGCGTCCCACATCATTTCCTGCATGGCGCGCATCATGCTCGACCAGGTGCGGGTGTAGGGGTCGCGCATCATGATCTGGTGCACTTCCCGCTTGTCCCGGGGCGCGCGGTGATGGGCTTTTTCGAACTCGGGCTTGACCCGGTCCTGATAGATGTCCTTCATGCCCGCGGCGAAGTTGTTGAGCATCTGCAGGCGTAGATCGGCGACGTAGCACTGCCGCACATAGTCGTCATGGTCAGGCTCGACGAGCATGGCGTGGGGGGTCTGGCCGGCTGTCATGCGCTTATCCTCCGTTGCCCTGAATCAGTATAGCCCGGTCGCTCAGAAGGGCTTGGTGGTGCCGAGAAACGCGATCGTCGCGATAAGCGCGTAAATGGTGCCCACGCCCACTAACGCCCGGTTGATGTATTTCTTCACCAGGGCTTCGCGCTCCGGGGTGGAGCCGCTTTCGCCGATGGCCATGAAGGGCGGAAACAGGGGCCGGTAGCTGATCTCCACCACCATGGCTGTCCAGAACACCAGGCCAAACAGCAGCAGCTTGAACGCGAACCAATCCGCAGCCAGCGGCGTGCCCGTCAGCAGCGACTGGCCGCCGATGATCACGAACACCAGACCCATAACGCCCTGGAACACGTTCTGCACCCGCACCAGGGTCATGGCCAGCGGCCGGCCTTCGTTGCGATACATCACGACGATCAGGGCGAGCCAACCCAGGGCGATCAGCCAGCCGCCGGCAAGCAGGCCGCCGGAGACCGGATACAGTCCCAGACCGGCCGTCAGATGCAGCCCCACAGGCAGCATGAAGGCGAAGGTGATGCGCGGAAAAAGATCCACGAACCCGCCCAGCTTCATGAGGGTCGCCCGCGCTTCGAAACCGAGCTTTTCATTCTTGGCATAGATGGCGGCGACGTACACACCGATATCGGCGCCCAGCCAGAACACGAACAGCAGGATGTGGATGTAGGTCCAGAAGCCTTGTGAGGTCACGGCAGCCGCTCTCCGGGGCTAGTAGTTGGGCTCGTGGTCCAGGCGCTGCAGCGCCTTAGGGTCATCCCCATAGCCAGGCGGCAGGATGGGTTGGTACTCCGGGTGCCAGACCGGGCCTTCGGATTCGCTCCAGGTGGTTGCAAAGGGGCCGCCCTTGCAGCGCACAAGGTGCAGCGTGCCACCCCAGGTGGCGAAGGGACCGTGCTCGATACCGGGCGGTCGCCAGAAGTAGGCGCCGTCGCGGAAGTTGCCCATGGGGAAACACAGGTCGCCCAGGATGGAAAACTCTTCCTCCACCACGGGATGAGTCTCGCACAGCTTCGTGGACCAATGGGCCATCATGCCGATCAGCCAGGTGCGCTCGCCGGTATCGGGATCTTCGTAGAGGGTCTTATGGAAGGTGCCCGTCGGATCCCAGTCCGGGGTGTCCATTTCCTCCGCCACCGCCGTCATCGCCGGATGGGTCAGCGTATCGATGTGCTCCACCAGGCGCCGGGTGTCCAGGTCGCGGCCGTGGCCGTCGGCCTCCACGGCGTGCGGTTCCCGGTCGAAAAAAGTCAGCACCACGGCGCCGGTGGCTGAGGACTGGGATGCGCGCCAGTAGCCTTTCGGCAGATGGGCATAGTGATGCTTGGTGTAGAGCCGGCCATTGATCTGTAACGCGCCCTCCAGCACGAAGAATTCCTCATCCGCCGTGAGGTACTCTGGCGTGGAGCGGACGTAGCCCGGCGGATAGCGCAACACGGTGCTCGCATCACCCCCTTCGGTATCGATGCTCAGCAGGCGCATGCAGACTTCGGGTCGGCTGCCACCGTAAAGGCCCTGGGTAAAGGGCAGCGCCTGGGATTGGATGAATTCGATGTGCGGTCGTGGCATGGTTATCGGGCCGCGGCTCGGGATGTTCATGTTGTTGTCCCGCGGCCTTTACGAGAATGCCAGTTTTGGCGGGCCAGGAGAAGTCGGGCCCGCCGCAAACGCAGGACAGGGGTATCGGATATGGCGGAACTGACTGATAACGGAATAAAAATCTGGTACGACGTGCAGGGTTCGGGTGATCCCCTGACGCTGGTGGGCGGTTTCGCCCTGCTGCACAACCAGTACGATTTCTGCAACCAGCAGTTGCGGGATGCGGGCCATCAGGTCATCCACTGGAACTACCGGGGTAGCGGCAATTCCGACTGGACCATGGTGGAACCCTTCACCCTGGAACGCTGGGTGGATGATCTGAAGCTGGTGCTGGACGATGCGGGCATCGAGCGAACCAGCATCTGGTGCACCTCCACGGGGTCCATCGTCGGTCTGCGCTTTGCCGCCAAATACCCGGAGCGCATGAATGCCCTGGTGGCCTATCCCTGGCACAAGACCGACGATTACTGGCGAAACGTCTTCACGGCCGCCCATTGGGTGGCCAGGGTGTTCGGCATCACTCAGCTGTCGCGGGTGTTTGCCGGCGTGGTGCTCGCCCCGGAGACGCTCTACTCGGAGGATCACTTCACCTACGAGAAGTGGGCGGCGCCCCATTACGAGCGCAACGTCAACATGACCACCATGGGTAACCTGATGGACGTGTTCTCCAACGTGGACCTGACCCATGACATTCCGCGGATCCAATGCCCCACCATGCTGCTCATGGGCCAGGACAGTGCCCTGAACGAAGAGGAGGGCATGGAGTCGGCCAGCTTCGACAAGCTCACCCGGGACTTTCTGGCCTTGCGCCCCAACACGGAGCTACGTGCCATCAGCGGCGCCGGCAGCACTTACTGCATGATTACCAAGCCTGAAGAAACCACCGGGGCGGTGATCGAGTTCCTAAAGGGCGTGGCCAGCGGATAGGGGCGATCTCGGCACGGCAACACCCTCAAGCAGTCATATCAAATAACAGGAGTTCCGCCTCCGCGGTGCCCGTCAGGGTGAGCGTGGCGGGCCCTTCCACGGCCACCCCGTCACCGGGTGCCAGGGCCGTTTCGTTTAAGGCGGCGCGGCCGCGGGCCACCTGAACCCAGCCCTTGCGGCCCGCGGCCAACTCGTGAGTCACCTGGTCGCCGTCACCGAGCAGGGTGGCGTACAGATCCACATCCTGGTGGATGGTGATGGCGCCGTCACGCCCGTCCTGAGAGCCCACCAGCCGCAGGCGACCGCGCTTGTCTTCTGCTGTGAAGGCCTTCTGCTCATAGCCGGGTTCCATGCCGTTGGCTGCCGGCAGCACCCAGATCTGCAGGAAGTGCACGGGGTCCGCGTCCGAGGCGTTGAACTCGCTGTGCCGCACGCCGGTGCCGGCAGACATTCGCTGCACGTCACCCGGGCGGATCACGGAGCCGTTGCCCATGCTGTCCCGGTGCTCCAGGGCGCCCTCCAGCACATAGGAAATAATTTCCATATCGCTGTGGCCGTGGGTGTCGAAGCCTCGGCCTGGCTGCACCCGGTCCTCGTTGATGACCCGCAGGGGGCCGAAGCCCATGAATGCCGGATCGTAATAGTGGCCGAAGGAGAAGGTGTGGCGACTGTTGAGCCAACCGAAATCGGCCAGCCCCCGGTCGTCTGCGTGTCGAATATCCAGCATGCTGCCCTCCTGGCGTTGCTCGTTCGCCGTCGGCGCGTATTTTGGATGCGTTCCAATTGAAATGCCGCCTGCACGGCGGTGCTCAGGCCTCAGCCAGTCAGCGGCGACCGCGGGGCCCGGCGGCGGCCGTTCCCGCGTTATCCACTGTGTTGCGTGACCCACCAACGGTGAGGTGCTCAAGAAAGTCTGGCTGTTTGTGGATCTGTTTGAGGCCTGCTCCCCCGGGCGAGCCTGGTGGGATCTGGTGCAGCAGGGCTCTTACACCCGGATCAGGTCTCGCTCCAGCCCATACAGCCGCTCGGCGCCATCAGCGGTAATGCGCACCGTTTCTTCGAAGAACAAGCCGCCCCAGCCGATTTCATGCAGCTCCATGTCCATGTTGAGCACCATGTTCTCCTCGATGGGGAAGTCGCCGAGCGTGCCGCCGGCGATGAAGGGCACTTCGATGTGGTCCAGGCCGACACCGTGCACGAAGGCCAACTCGAAACTGGGGCAGCCATTCCTTTTGACCACGTCGATGCAGAGATTGCGCAGATCCCCCGTGCTCGCGCCGGGGCGCAGGGCGCCGTAGGCCTCCTGAATACCGGCGTCGTAGGCGGACCAGTAGCGGGCCAGCTTGTCCGAGGGTTCCCCCACCACCACGGTGCGTTGCGCATCGCCCATGTAGCGGCGCCACTTCATCATGCTGTCGAAGCAGACCTGATCGCCCCGGTTGATAGGATAGTCCCGGTCCGGACGACCGGCGCCCGCGCTCTTGCGGCCGGCGCCGTTGAACGTGGCCAGCACCCGGCCACCCTGCTCGGCGACGCCCACTTCGTAGGCCGTGTAGACCTCCTGCCAGGTGGCGCCTTCGTGAATGGCCGCGAAGGCCTTGCGCATGGCGTTCTCGTTCTTGCGGGCGGCCGCGCGCAGAATGTCGATCTCAGCCGGACTTTTCACCATGCGGATTTCGATCAGCAGGTTGGTGGCGTCCACCACGTCCGCTTGATCCAGCGTGTCGCCCAGGGCGCCGGCAAAGCGCGTGTCGTCCAGACCGAGCCGGGCGCCAGTGAGGCCTTTCTCCTTGAGCGCCTGCTGCACCGCGTCCATGAGACCCACATAGGGTTGGGATTCCAGGCCCTGCACCATGCCGTGGATGGCCGCTTCGTCCTCGGTGAGTTGGGCGTCTTCGGCAAAGGTATGCACTTTGAGCACGCCGCCGTAGATGCCGAAGTAGTAGAGCCGCACATCCGGCATCCAGGTGGGCCGCTCATAAAGCACGGCCGCTTCGATTTCCGTGGTGATGAGGCAGGGCTCGATGTCCGGCGAGCGGGGCAGGATGGCGCAGGCCAGCCAGGGCACGTCGTAGAGGAAATCCGTATCGTAGTCGCTCAAGTAGACGACATTATTGGGCGTGACGGCGATGAGCGCGTCCAGGTTTTCGCGCTCCATGATGGCCAGCGCCCGGTCCCGGTTCAGCAACATGATGCGACGCTCAGCTCGCCTGCCGGGCGGCGTGTTCCCCGTAGACCCGGGTCATGATCATGATGGCCTTCTCGGCGCGGGGGAAACCGGCTTCCAACCCGGCCAGGAGCAGCACCTCTTCCACCTGTTCCTGGGGAATGCCGTGGTGGGCGGCCATTTTCATGAAGAACTCCACCTCGTCCAGATGCAGTCCCGTGAACAGGGTGATGATGCAGAGAATCTTGGTGCGCAGATCCAGCTTGTCCATCTCCCAGATGGGCACCATGGCCTGCACCAGGCGGCTGTGGAAGTAGGGCGGCCGGTTGTCGTGAATCCAGGCGTAGATGTCCTCGCCTTCCTCTTCGCCCCAAAGCTTCAGGCAAATAGCCTTGAAGCGTTGCTCCATGTCCTCGCTCATGTCTTTTCTCCCATTGTCATCCACCAGGGGAAGGCGCCGAAGAAATAGCTGTCCTCTGAGCCCCAGCCGGTGAGGGCGTTGGGCAGAGCTTCCTCCCGCACGGTCTGAAAGCCCCCGGAGCGGACCAGCTCGGTCCGATCCAGGGAGAAGAACATGGGGATGTAGGGATCGCTCATGCGCCGCCCGGTGGAGTCCAGCAGAAACTCGGACAGGGGGCTGCACTGCTCCCGCAACACCTTGAACGGCGGCGATTCCATGATGGCAAACACGCCCCCCGGGCGCAGCAGCCGATAGGCCTCGCGCACCGTCTGCTCCATGGCTTTCTTCGGAATCTCGTGGAACAGCCAGATGGCCGTGATCAGATCGAAACTTTCGTCCTCGAAGCCCGGATCCTCCGCCAGACCCTGCACGAACCGCACCTTCTTGCCCCGGGACTCGGCCAGCTTGTGGCCGTACTTGAGCATCGGCGCTGCATAGTCCAGGCCCATGACCTCGGCGTCCGGATACAGATCGCAGTAGGGAAATGTGCTCTTGCCCACGCCGCAGCCCAGATCCAGGATGCGCCGGTAATCCTTCCGGGGCACGCCCTTTGCCAGCGCCCAGCCCATGCCGTCATCGTCGTCCCGATGCACGAGAAAGGGGCCGATCATCCAGTGATACAGAATGCCGGCGTAGTGCCCGTGATAGCTGCCCGGCTGAGTGTGAATCTCCAGATTGCGGTAGTAACGGGGCACGGCCAGCGCCGGATCCAACTCCAGACTGCCCAGGGCGTCGGGCTGGTTATAGCTGTCGAGCCATTCCGTGACCCTGGGCTCCTGGCGTTTGATGATGTCCAGCAACGTCTGAAACATCTGGGCGTGGTTGTAGCGCTCGAAGAAAGCGCCGAATTTGTAGGCCGTGGTCGGCTCCATCAGGTCCGCCACCTGCTCCATATCCGGCAGTTCGCTACCCAGTTCCTCTTTATGGTCCTCGTAGAACTGAATCATGCGGGCGCCGATGCCCGTCGAGTTATAGGCCATCAGGCCGCCAACGAAATCGAGCCGGGCCCGTTCGGTCCGGTTGGTTTCGATCGCCATGGGATCCCCCCTTGATTGATCCGCGTTGCGATGCGCGAGCACGCCCACCCATAATAGCAGCGTTACGCACTGGTGCTGATCATTGTCCAGACCGCAAACGGAAAATCTCAATGCCCTCACGGTGGCACCCGTGCCATGGGCGCCGGCGGGTATTCCAGCCGGCATCCAGATCCGGGTGCTGAATGAAGACCCGGCGGACGGTGGGGTCACGGCGCTGCTGGACATCCCGGCGGGCTGGGCCTGGGAAAGCGCCGGGCGCTGCGCTGCGGATCAGGAGTTCTTCATTCTGGAAGGCGAATTGGAGGTGGCCGGGGCCCTGCTCGGCAACGGCGGCTTCTGCTACTACCCGGCGGGCACTCTGCAGGGCGGCTGGCGCGCGCCCAGCGACTGTCGCGTGTTTGCCATTTTCGATCGCGCGCCAGCGTACGAGGTGGCGGTAGAGGCGGCCAGCGGAGCGCGCTCCGACCAGGTGGTGAGGCATCTGGACAGCTGGGCCATGGACTGGTTCGATCCCTTGAGCGCGTCAGCCCCCAGCGTCGCCTATCGCGCCGGCATTTTCGTCAAGGTGCTGCGCTCGGACCCCGAGACCGGCACCAGCACCCACCTGGCCGGCCTCATGCCGGGCTGGTTCATGGAAGGCATCGAGGTGCATCCGGTGCGTGAGGAGAGCATTACCCTGTCCGGCGACGTGCATATCGGTACGGTAGACGGTGGGCCCGGCTACACCTGCGTAGTGGGCAGCTACTACTCCCGTCCGCCCGGCGTGCCCCACGGGCCGCTGGCCAGCAAGAATGGCAACGTGGGGCTGGTGCACACGGAGGGGCTGCTGGGCATCGATTATCAGAGCGATCCGCGGGCTCAAGAGATGATTTTTCAACATCTGCGGACGTATCCCTGGGCCTGACCGGGAGGTTGAGCATGGCCAAAGACTACTTTCTGGACCATCCCAGCATCGACAAGGTGATGAAGGTGGTGATGGCGCTGGCTCAGGAGACCTACGTCAACCGGGATCGGTTGGCGCTGGTGGAGAAGATTCTCGATGATCAGGGCGTGCTGCGGCGGGAGGACCTGGACCGCTATGAGCCCAACGACGACGAGCAGCGTGCCATCGAGGCACGCCGGGATGACTTTGTGGCCAGTATTCTGCGGCCCATTGTCGAAGATGACTGAGCCCCTGAACCGCCACTCGTGAAAGGTGTCATTCGCGAGGCCCTTGGCCAGCTGAAGGGTTACCCGCTGGTGATCTTCGCGGTGTCCCTGTTCGCCTGGACTCTGGCGAACATGGATCAGTCCCTGTTCGGCTACGCCATTCCCGGTATCCGCGAGGAGTTCGGCGCCAGCCTGGAGGACATTGGCTGGATCTTGTTCGGCTCCTTCGTCTTTGCGGCTTTTCTCGGTGTGGGTATCGGTGTGCTGGCCGATCATTACGGCCGGCGCATCATGCTCGTGGTTTTGCTGGGGTCATCGGCCTTGCTGGTCGGCATTCACGCCCTGGCCCCAACGCTGATTGCGCTGGCGGTGCTGCGGGCGCTGGCCTTCGGTCTGGGTAATGCGCTGTCGCCCATCACGAATACCTACACCGTGGAGGCTGCACCGAAGCGCTACCGGGGTTTGATGACCGGGCTGCTGCAGTGCGGTTATCCGCTGGGCTGGTTCATTGCATCCATCTTCGCCGCCCCGTTGATGGCGATCTACGGCTGGCGCTCGATCTTTCTGCTGGCCTTCGTGGTCGTGCCGTTGGCGTGGTGGATCGGACGCTTCCTGCCCGAAAGCGAGCGGTTCGCGGACCGGCGCAAAGTCAGCACGGCGGCCACGGGGCCGTCGGCCATGGCCAACATCAAAGAGTTGTTCGGCCCCAACTTAAGGCGCCGCACGATTCTGATTGCCATTACGTTTTTCACCTACGGCGGCGCCTATGCCGGCACCGCGTTCTACTTTCCCACCTTCTACAGCGAATTCCGGGGTTACAGCATGGAGGCCGCCACGGCGCTGGTGGGGCTGTCCTACGGGCTGGGCGTGGTGGGCTACGTCGCTTCCGCCGTGATCGGCGAGTTCTACCTGACCCGTCGCAATACCACCGTGATCTGGCTGTGGCTGGGCGCTGTGACCCTGCTGGGACTGATCTGGCTGCCCACGACCTACACCCAGGATGTGATCTGGTTCGGCTTGATGGCGACCTTCTTCTACGGCACCAACGGCGTGATCGCGACGCTGCTCACGGAAGCCTTTCCCACCCGAATCCGGGCGACCGGGGCGGCACTGGCCGGATCCTTTGCCATTAACGTGGGGTTTGCCACCTATCCGGTGCTGGTGGCGCGGGCCATCGAGGCGCTGGGCTGGCAGTGGGCCTTCACGGCGGCCGTGTTCCCGTCCCTGGTGGCGGCGGGGCTTGCCATCCTGGGCCTTGAGAATGTCCGCTCCGGTCTGGATGTGGACGAGATCGCCAGCTAATCAGGCCCTGTCGCGACGACGGAACGGGTCTGGTGTGCCTTCCAAAGCGACTGGCGGCTGGTAATATGATTGAGTGCTTACTTAAGAGGGTGCCCCGGATGAAAAAGTTTCTGCTCTGCGCCGCAGGTGCCCTGTGCGTGCTCATCAGCATGCCCAACGCGAATGCCCATCTGGTGATTGAGAATTTCAAAGGGCGGGCGGGATACAACGAGTTCCTGACGCTCATGGTGCCCCATGGATGTGGTTCCCAGCCGACGACCCAAATCCGCATGAAGGTTCCGGAGAGCGTGGCGCTGTTCGCACCGGAGCAGAAGGCAGGGTGGGAGACCGAGGTCGTCATGCGCAAGCTGGATGAGCCTATTCGGCGCGGTCCCACGGTCATTACCGAGGTGTTCGACGAGGTGATCTGGCGCGGTAATCTGCCGGCCAATCAGCTGGGCGTGTTCAAATTCCTGGCCCGCATGCCTAATGCTGTGGGCAGTATCGTCGCCTTCAGGACCATCCAGACATGCGGCGACGAGGAAGTACGCTGGGTGGACGTGATCGAAGAGGATCAACCGGCCTGGATGATGTGGGTCGCCCCGGAGCCGTCACCGTTCGTGGAAGTGATCGCACCCGATGGTCCCCAGCTGGGCGCGAGCATGCAGCAGTTGCGGGAGGCGCGCGAGCAGATGGGGAGCCCATCAGGCCCCGAATAGGATCAGTCGGGCTCCGCCATTGGCGTCAGCCCGCCGCTGGCCGCGGCACACGCCATTCGGCCAGAAAGGCAGCAAGCAGGATCTGCAGGACACGCGCCTTGGGGCGGTGATTATTTTCTAACCCAGTTGTCCGGGTCCCTGGTGTCACCCGATCCAGCGTAGACGGATGCGGCCGGGTAGGGGAACAGCCGCCGCCCGGCAACGATGGTAGCCGGCTGCAGCGGATAGGCAGCATAGTTGGTGGGCGCCGCGCTGGAGCGGTATGCGTCCAGGCTGTCGGGCGCCTCGCCATGCTCGACCCAGCGTTCGATGACTGTCAGAAAATCAGCCGTATCCACACCATCGCCGCCGCGACAATGGGCCATACCGGGCAGCATGAACAAGCGTAGAAACGCGGGCAGGCTCTCGGCGCCAAACGCCTGGCGTTGGGCGGTATAAAAGAAAAGGGACGATGCGGGCGTGGCGTCCGTGTCCGACCAGCCGTGGTAGAGGAGGATCTTGCCGCCGCGCTTGACGTAGCGCTCCAGTTTTCTGCCGTGGGCGCCGAAGTCCATGAGGCCACCCACGGGGCTGCCGGTGACGCCATGTTTTGCGTAGTCAAAATCCGCCAGAGTCGCGTCGGGTCCGATTTTCCGCTCCAGGGTGAACCTGGCGCTGCCTGCCCGTCGCGGCGGCCGGCCATCCACGCCGAGAAAACCCGCGATCCAGTCCCTTTCGGTGCCTTTGGCGTAGCCCATGGGGTAGAAAGGGGAGCCGTCGGCGCGGCGGGCGCCAGCATAGACCTTTTCCGCCGTCTCGATCTGCTCGTCGGTCAAGCACCCGGCCGTATCCGACGCCTGGCAGCGCAGACTGGCGGGTTCGAAACCGCAGGCGCCAGGATCACCGATGATGCCATCCTTGACACCGTCATCCATGTCGCAGGCGGCGATGGCGGCATCCGCCAGCAGGTTGAGTGCCGCGACGCTCAGGATACTGCTGCCATCCCGTCGGGTATTGGCGGCATAGGCGAATACGTTATGGGGCGTCACCATTTGGGCGGCAGGCGCCCCGGCGATGACCCCGTCGTAGTCATCCGGGTACATGAGGGCTTCCGTCAAACCCTGCCGTCCGCCCGTGGAGCAGCCACGGAAATACGCGTAGTCCTGCGATCGACCGTAGGCCGCAGCAATGACCGCTTTCGTCAGCAACGTGGCGCGATGGGTTGCCCGGTGCTGCCACTCCACGACCAGGTCTGCATCCTTGGTCCACGCGCGGGGGTCGTCTCCGGGAGCGAGCCGATGCCCCATATCGGTTGTGGCGACTGTGTAGCGGCGGGCGAGGGCGTCGGCGCCTTGCTCGGTGCGGAGCACCCCGCACAACCCGCCGCATCCCGTGAACAGCAGCCGGCCATTCCAGTCGCTTTGGGGCAGCTGGATCTCCACGCCGGTGGATGGCGCTATGGTGGCCAGGATATGGCAGTGAGCCGTGTCTACTTTCACGCTCGCGGATACGAGAGCGGCCCTGTTGACGGTGACAGCCGCGCCCACGCTGGGGGCGAAGTCTTGGTCCTTGAGGCTTGCGCAGGATCTGCCGTCCAGGCCTGTGGAGGCCGCGTTGCCCTGGGCATGAGCCATGACGAGTGCAGCCAGGGTGGCTTGCAGCACCGTTCTCTTCATGGCCGGTCCCTCGCTGGAAAGACTGGAGTGGCCTAGCTCCCTGGCTCGCCGACGTAGATATCCGGCGTTCCAACCACGCCGGCCTCGGCCATGGCGGCTTTCAGCTCATCGGATGTCAGCAGTGCTTGCACGCTCTCAGCAGAGCCTTCGCCAATCACCACCACGTGGTTGGGGTCCTGCAGCGACTGCAGCACGAAGTGGTCCTTGATGCCCCGCTGCTTAACCGTGGGCTGAAACGCGTCATAGACTTTCTTCCATTCCGCAAAGTCACTGACTCGGTGGTTCACGCAATACACAGCCATAACCTTTACCTCTCGCGTGGCTCCCATGCCGGGTCACGGCGCCGGGAACCTTTACCTGAACTGGAATATCGGCTTTTGAAACCCGCCTGGGCAATCTTCCAAAAGGGTTCAACCTGCCGAAGTCTACTGGTGTTTGGTCTTCATCGGAACCGGCGCCGACGTGCGTGACGACGTCAGGAACGGTGCTGTTCCGGGTGCCCGTGGCCTCTGAAAATGCGATAGGCGAACAGGCTGGCGAGCACGGCGCCAGCGCCGACAGCGATCAGCAGGACGCTCTGCCGCTGCAAAAAACTCGCTGCCAGATACACGGTGAAGATGGCGTAGGGGAGCTCGACCAGGGCCAGGGCGGACACGTAGTGCGAAAAACGATAGCGCAGCAGTCCCAGCACGTAACCGGGGATTTCGGATGGCAAGGTGGCCTGAAACGCCAGGACGCCGAGAAACCCCAAGCGGTCGCGAAGATGGTTCTCGAAGCTCGCGAGCCGAGCTGTGCCGATCAGCGCTTGCGCCACGCTGCGCCCGAGATAGCGACCAATGGCGAATGCGACCACGCCGCCAAGCAACCAACCCAGCCACAGCAGCAGCAGGCACGGCACTGCCCCCCAGGCGGAGACGCCAACGGGCACCAGAATGGCGCTGGAAAAAAAGAACAACATCGCGGACGTCATCGCAAGCAGGATGAAAAGCGCAACCCCCAGAAGTGGGAATCGGGAAATCGCCGCCTCGCAGAGCGCGATCAACTCTTCCCCCCGTGAATACACCGCGTCGGAACCGGCCGCCAGCCCGGCCAGGATGACAATCGTTCCAAGCAGCGCCAGTTGACGCTGGTACATGCGGTCAATCTTCATCCGAGCGGCGGCAAATTTGTCACGGTACAGCCATGGGGTCCGAGGCTGGGGAGAGACGCTCAGGATACATAGGAAAGCTCGGGGGAATCACGGACAATGGGTCCGTGGATGGAAAAGGCCGGCGGTCGGCCGCATGCTGAACCCCGGATACGACCGCCATGAGACAGGAGCACTTCAATCATGTCGCGCAGATCGAACGTTTGCCCGCCAGGCATTGCTCTGGCAACGGTGTGCACAGCACTGTTGATGTCGCCAGCATGGAACCTGGATGCACAACAGTTAAGTGGCGACACCACCAGCGTACCTTTGTTCACCTCGGCGCCGACCATTTTGCTACGCACCCCTGATCCGGCCAAGCTCGCCAGGTTTTATGAAGCGCTGGGCATGAAGATTGCCCGGGTCTCCGAGCGGGGCAGCGTGGTCATTTATCTGGAAGGCAACGCCGCTTCCCTGGAAATCGTGGCCATGGATCCCAATACCAAACCGGGCGGGCCGAAAACCTCCCGCACCCAGCAGGGCGTGGTGGCGATCTTTGAAACGACAGATCAGGCCGAGGTCGTGCGGCGGGCCAAGGCGGCGGGAAGTCCGCTGATCGAGCGCTGGAATTCGTCGTCCCGAGGTCATTCCATCTATTACATCGCGGACCCGGAGAACAATATCTTTGGCTACGCGCCCCGTTATCACAATCCGGGAATCAAGGTGCCTTAGGGGGCTGACCAAGGGGAAGCCAACATGCCAATACATTTCAATAGGACGTTGACCGCACTGGCCGCCGTGGCCTTGGCCTGGAGCGCTCAAGCCCAGGAATTAAGCGGCGATGTGACCAGTGCGCCTCTGTTCACCTCGGCGCCGACCATTTTGCTCCGCACCCCTGATCCGGCGAAGCTTGCGAAGTTTTATGAAGCGCTGGGCATGACAATTGCCCGGGTGTCGGCGAGCGGCGGCGTGTTCATCTATCTGGAGGGCAACGTTGGCTCGCTGGAGATCCTGGCCATGGATCCCAATACCAAACCGGGCGGGCCGAAAACCTCTCGCACCCAGCAGGGCGTGGTGGTGATCTTTGAGACCACGGATCAGGAGGAGGTTGTGCGGCGGGCGCGGGCGGCCGGCAGCCCGATGATCGAGAAATGGACATCCAGCCAGGCCGACGTGTCCATCTACTATATTGCCGATCCGGAGAACAATATTTTCGGTTTTGCGCCCCGGCATCACAACGCGAATATTCCGACACCCTAGGCCGATAATTTCCATCGATTAGCGGGTATTGGGCCCGACTGGTGGGTCCGATATCACCGGCAGCAGCACAAAAAAAGAACGGGGCCCGCAGGCCCCGTCCCCGACTGGCAGATATCACCAGTCCATGGTGCCGAGATGCTGCAAGGGCTACTAGAGTTCGCAGTACCCGCCTGCATCAACTGTGCCCCCAGCCTCAAGACACACGTTTTGCGGCACGTAATAGAAGCGCAACTGGGCTACGCGAAGACCATCGTTGTCGTAGTCCCAGAAATATCCCTGCAGTGAGTCATCGAAGAGCGGCACGAGTTCGAGCTTGCCGTCACCGTCCACGTCGAATTCCACGTAGAGCAGGCTGCGGGACACGTTCTGCCAACGGGGCTTGTTGCCGTTGCCGCCGTCCCGCTGAAGAACGGTGTTCGTGCCGCAATAGGTGTTCGTGCCGTCATCGGCGCACGCAACGATACTCGCCCAGGCGTTCGGGTTACCCAGGGCCCGTGCGTAGACACGGTACTCGGTCGTGCCATCGTGATTCTCGTCAGGGTTCGGCAACATGAAGCTTGCCTCGCCGTCGGTGCCGTCGGCGTCGATGACATCAAAGTCGCCCTCGGTCAACATGATCTTTGTCCTGTCCCCGAGACGAACAAAAATCCGCTTGCCATTGTCGTTGCCGCCGTTGCCGAGCTTGCCGTCGGCGGTACCGGGCATACCAATAAGGAGCAGCTGATAATCATGCGGGCCGTATTCCTTGTTGGGGTTCCCGTTGGCCCATGTGACGGGCGTGGCAGCATAGAGGGTGACCGCCGCCGCAAGCACCAAGGCCTTGCTCTTTGTTGGTATAGACATTCCCTTTACTCCATGTAAACGAGCAACTTGCTCTTCTAGTTATCGGTTTTGCAAATTTCTTTAGCGCAGCGCATTAAACCAGAGCATTCCGATTACAGGGGCGATAGGTGACATATTTTCAGAAGTTTTTTTGGCGTGAGACGGT
>JBFFHS010000071.1:0-18284 GCA_041556855.1 Gammaproteobacteria bacterium | reverse complement strand
CGCAAGGCCGCGGCTCGGCCGATGCCGCGGGTCGCGCCGGTGATCAGAATGACGCGCCCGGCCAGCGCATCGGCCGGGGGCTTATAGCTCAGTATGTCTGTCATTTGCTCTACTCAACTCAGCGCGCCCGCCGCGCGGCGTTCCAGGCGATCCACAGCTGCTGCCAAGGGTTTGGCCACTCGAGCAAGGTGGACGGGACCTGCAATCGTCGGGCGCAAGCATCATAAAGGGCGCCCACGACCAGCGCATAGCGGTGCTCCGGGGGAACGCTGGCAGTGCCAATGTGGTGCCGGCCAATTCGAATTTGGTCTGCTGCTCCGCGGGCCAGACGCGCGCGCAGTGCCGCGAACCCAGGATGTTCCGAGGGCCGCGCCAGGCTGCGGGTGTCCAGCCCCGCCGCCGCCACCCACTCCAGTGGCAAGTGGATTTTGCCAGCGCGCGCCTCCGCAGGCGCTGCCATCAGACGCTCAATGGCCAGCGCACCGCTGCCGAGCCGTTGGTATGCGCCGGCCAGTTCCGGGTCCGCATCAAGGTAAGCGCCGACCACGTTCATGCCCAGGGCGTGTTGCTCGCAGCGTCCCCAGAACTCCCGCTCGTCCTCGCAACGGGGGCTGGTCTGGCGCAGGGCGCTGGCTGTGAGTAGCGTCCGCACGGCGGCGACAACGGCCGGTTGGCTCGCCAGGGCGCGCAGCCGGCGGGTGACGGGATGGCGCGGCTCACCGCGTGCCCAGCGCCCCAGCTCCTCATGCCACCACGGCAGCTTAACGGCGGCTACCTGGGGCTCGCCAATGTCCGCCAGGCTATCCAATTGGTGGGTGAGCCGCCAGATGTTCTCGAGCATTTCGGTTTGCTCGGGCGGCGCAAAATTCAGGGCGCAGACCAGCGGGTGTCGCGGGTCGAGGCCCGGTAGTTGCTCCACAGCCGCCGGGTCCTCAGCCGGAATGCTTCAGCGGCTGGACGTCTTTGGCAGTCTGGCCGTCCTTGTCGGTTCCCGCCTCGCGGGTTTCCCGGGGCGCCGTCTCGATAGCCTTCATGGGTTCAATGGTCTGCCGGGGCTGAACCCCAAGCTCGGTAAAGCGACGTGCCGAAGGCAGCACCATGCGTTCCAGTGAGCCCACGGCCCGGTTATAAGCCTTGACGCTGCCCTCCAGTTCCTTGCCCACCCGCCCCAGATGACCGGAGAAGGTCCCCAGCCGGTCGTACAACTCTACGGCCAGGTCGCGGATCTCACGAGCGTTCTCTGCCAGCGCCAGCTGCTGCCAGCCGTATGCCACAGCCTTCAGCAGGGCCACGAAACTGGTGGGCGTAGCCAGGATCACCTGCTGCCGCAGGGCCTGATCCAACAGATCCGGCCGGCTGGAGAGTGCCGCGCTCAAGAACTGGTCGCCGGGAATGAACAGGATGACAAACTCGGGGCTGTCCTCGAACTGTGACCAGTAGGCTTTGCTGGAGAGCTCCCGGACGCGTTCGGCCACTTTGGCCGCATGCCGCTCCAGGGCGGAGCGCCGGCTGGCGTCATCCGTCGCCTGGGTGGCGTCCAGGTAGGCGTCCAGGGGCGTCTTCACGTCCACGACGAGCTGTCGTTGGTTGGGCATGCTGACGATCAGGTCGGGACGGATCGGTCCATCGGGCGTGTTCTGTTGGCTCTGCTCAACGAAGTCGCAGTGTTCCACCATGCCCGCCAGCTCCACCAGGCGCCGCAGCGTGATCTCCCCCCACTGACCGCGCACCTCCGGGCGGCGCAGTGCGCTCACCAGATTTCGGGTCTCCGCCTGCAGCGCCTGCTGACTTGCGCCCATGGCTTCCAGTTGCGCGGTGATGCCCCCGTACGCCTCCCGACGAGCCTTTTCCAACTCATGGATCTGAGTTTCGGTGCGCGCCAAGGCATCCCGAATGGGGCGCACCAGGCCCTCCACAGCCTGCTCCCGCGCGGCCAGGTCACCCTTGGCGCGCTCGTGGTGGGCCCCCAGGCTCTCCCGGGCCAGACGCAGGAAGGTCTCTGTGTTGCTGCGCAAATGCTCATTGGCCAGGTTGCCAAATGCGGCCCCGAGCCTTTCCTGGGCCAGGTCCAGGGCGGCCTGGCGTTCCAGCTCCAGTTTTTCCTGATGCTTGAGCTGTTCCTCTCGAACGCGCAACTCCGTACGCAGTCGCAAACCGCGCCCGTGGGCAATGATGGCGGTGACACCAATGCCCAACACCAGGCCGCTGGCTGCGGCCGCGGCGTAAGGCCACCACCACTCAAGCGCGACCAGCATGACGCTCCGCCGCTGCCACCAGGGTGGCCAGGAGATCCAAGGGATGGCGCACCAGGTCATCGGCGCCCCACTGGGCCGGGTCGTCGCCTGGCGAGATGTAGCCGTATGCCGCGGCCACCGTGTACATGCCGGCTGCACGGCCCGCCTGAATATCCCGCACTGCGTCGCCGACGTAAACACACTGCGCGACGGGGATGTCCATGAGTTCGGCGGCGTGGCGCAAGGGCGCAGGATCAGGCTTGCGCTGGGGCAGGGTGTCGCCGCTGACGATACAGGCCGCCCCATCCGCCAGGCCCAGAGCGGCCAGCAGGGGTTCGGTCAGCCAGCCGGGTTTGTTGGTGACTACGCCCCAGCGCATCTTGGATCCAGAAAAAAAATCAAAAAAATCACTTAAGCTTATGAAAATACGAGATTTAACAGCCAGATTTTCTCGATAGATTTCGAGAAAACGATCGCGCAGGCGGGCCTCGTCAGCCGAGCTCAGGCTGGCACCAAACCCGATTTTCAGCAGGCCGACCGCGCCGTTGGATACTTCATTGCGGGCCAGGGCATAGGGCACCCGGCGCTCTCCCTCCTCGAGCAGAATCTGGTTAAGGGCGGCCACCATGTCGGGCGCCGTGTCCACCAGTGTCCCGTCCAGGTCCAGCAGCACACCCTGCATGCTCATGGGCCGGGCACCACAAAGCAGGCGAGATAGTTCACATCCACATCTGAACCCAGGCGAAATGCGTCCGTGAGGGGGTTGTAGGTCATGCCGGTGACGTCAGTCAGAGTGAGACCGGCGGCCCGACCCCAAGCCTCCAGCTCCGAGGGCCGGATGAAACGTTCGTAACTGTGGGTGCCCCGGGGAACCATTCGTAGCAGATACTCCGCGCCGATGATCGCGAACAGGAAGCTCTTGGCGTTGCGATTGATCGTTGAGAAGAACAGCTTGCCCTCGGGACGCACCAGGCGGGCGCAGGCATCCACCAGCCGAGCCGGGTCAGGCACGTGCTCCAACAGTTCCATGCAGGTAAGCGCATCGAAGGCAGCCGGGGTTGCGGCAGCCTGCTTCTCCACGTCTTTAAGCTTGTAGTCCACCACAGCCCCGGATTCCAGTAAGTGCATGCGCGCGACCTGCAGCGCGTCTTCGGCCAGGTCGATCCCGGTCACCTGGGCCCCGGCGCCGGCCAGGGCTTCGCTGAGTATGCCGCCGCCGCAGCCCACGTCCAGCACCCGGCTACCCGCCAGGGAACAGCGCTCGCTCACATAGGCAAGCCGCAGCGGATTGATCCGGTGCAGGGCCCCGAACTCGCCCTCCGGGTCCCACCAGCGGCCCGCCAGGGCGTTGAAGTGAGCCAACTCTCTTGGATCAACGTTCATCGTCATACGGCGAACTCCAGCAGGCGCTGCTGCCAATGGTCCGCCCGGGCGCGCAGATCAGCCGGATCAAAGCGGCTCAATTGACCCTGGTTGAGCAGATGCTGACCTGCGATCCACACATCGCTGACCTGTTCTCGGCCGGCCGTGTATACCAGTGCTGAGAGCGGATCGAACACCGGGTCCTGGGTCGGGCCCGCCAGGGCGACGCAGGTCACGTCGGCTGATTTGCCAGGCGTTAACGAGCCGATTTCCTGCTCGAGATTCAGGGCTCGGGCACCGTTGATGGTCGCCATTCGCAGCGCCTCCGCGGCCGGCACCGCACAGGCGTCTGCCGCGGTGAGCTTGCCCAGCAATGCCGCAAGCTGCATTTCGGCCAGCAGGTCGAGACGATTGTTGCTGGCGGCACCATCCGTTCCCAGGGCCACGTTAACGCCGGCCGCGCTGAGCGCAGCCACCGGGCAGGCGCCGCTGGCCAGCTTCAGGTTGGAGCGGGGGCAGTGCACCACGTGGGCCCCAGCACGGGCCAGCGCAGCGATTTCATCGCTCTCCAGCTGAGTGGCGTGCACCGCCATCAGCCCCGGATTGACCAACCCCAGCGCCTCCAAGCGCGCCAGCGGCCGGCGGCCGTGTTGGCTCAGCGCCTCGCTGATCTCGTGGGCGGTTTCGTGAACGTGGATGTGAACCGGCACCTCCAACTGGTCGGCCAGCTGGCGCACCCGCTGAAGGGCCTCATCCCCTACCGTGTAGGGCGCATGGGGCGCAAAAGTGGTCGTGATGAGTGGGTGTCCTTTGAAACGGTCCCGGACCGCGAGGCCCTTGGTGAGGTATTCGCCAGCATCCTGAGCCCAGGCTGTGGAAAAATCCAGGACGATCATGCCCACGGCGGCGCGCATACCTGCTGCCACAGCCGCATCGGCGACCACATCGGGAAAGTAGTACATGTCGGCGAAGCAGGTGATTCCGCCCCGCAGCATTTCCGCAATTGCCAGGCGGGTTCCGTCGGCGACGAATTCAGGCGACACCCAGCGCCCTTCTGCCGGCCAGATATGCTCCTCCAGCCACTCCCGCAGCGGAATATCGTCGGCAAAGCCGCGAAACAGGTTCATGGCGGCATGGGTGTGGGCGTTGACCAGGCCGGGGATCAAGACATGGTCGGGTCGTTCATGAACCGCGCCCGGACTGAAGCGTTGCAGCGCCTCCGCCTCGGGCAGCAGCGCGACAATGCGTCCCTTGTCTACCGCCAGGCTCACCCCCTCCTGCACCTGCACGGTGGGCTCCACAGCGATGCACCAACGGGGTGTGATGAGCGTGTCAATACGCTCCATAAACCAAGCTCTACCTCGGGGTTCTCAGGCGGGATGAAACAACATCTCCCAGTATACCTCAGGGCGCCTAAAGGCTACGGATACAGGCTTGTTTGTGATAGAATTTCACCCTGTTTTCAAGCACTCGAACCCCACGTCATTTCACCGTCCAGCGACCCTCAAATCCCCGGCAGAATTCTGTCCGGGACGGGAGGGTTTTTGTGAGTAGCCCCGGTCATGGTTGAAGCCGCCAAGGAGATCTTCCCGGTCAATCTGGAAGACGAGATGCGCCAGTCGTATCTCGACTACGCCATGAGCGTGATCGTGGGCCGCGCCCTGCCCGACGTGCGTGATGGACTCAAGCCAGTCCACCGGCGGGTGCTGTACGCCATGCGCGAGTTGGGCAACGATTACAACAAGCCGTATAAAAAGTCCGCCCGGGTCGTGGGTGATGTGATCGGTAAATATCACCCCCACGGGGATGCCGCTGTCTACGATGCCATCGTGCGCATGGCCCAGGATTTTTCCATGCGCTACCTGCTCATTGATGGGCAGGGCAACTTCGGCTCCGTGGACGGAGATGCGCCGGCCGCTATGCGCTATACGGAAGTGCGGATGGCCCGTGTTGCCGCTGAGCTGCTCGCTGATATCGACAAAGAGACGGTCGATTACACCCCCAACTACGACGAGAGCGAGCACGAGCCTGCCGTGTTACCCACACGGGTGCCCAACCTGTTGGTGAACGGGTCCGCCGGGATTGCCGTGGGCATGGCGACCAATATTCCACCCCACAATCTGGGCGAGATCATTAACGGCTGTATTGCGTTGCTCGATGATCCGGATCTTGCGGTGGCCGACCTGATCGCCCACGTGCCGGGCCCGGATTTTCCCACGGCGGGGGAAATTCACGGGGTGGCCGGAATATACAGCGCCTACAAGACCGGCCGGGGCCGCATCTATGTGCGTGCTCGGACCGCGATAGAGGAAATCGACAGTCGCGGCCGCGAGGCGATTGTGGTCACGGAGTTGCCCTATCAGGTCAACAAAGCGCGTCTGATCGAGAAAATTGCCGAGCTGGTCCGAGAAAAACGCCTGGAGGGTATCTCGGAGCTGCGCGATGAGTCTGACAAGGACGGCATGCGGATAGTCATCGAGCTGCGCCGCGGCGAGCTGGCGGACGTGGTGCTGAACAACCTGTACAAGCAGACGCCGCTGCAGAGCGTGTTCGGCATCAATATGGTGGCGCTGCTGGACGGTCAACCGCGGCTGTTGAATCTCAAGCAGATGCTGGCCGCCTTCCTGCGCCACCGTCGCGAGGTGGTTACCCGGCGGACGCTGTACGACCTGCGCAAGGCCCGCGATCGCGCCCACGTGTTGGAAGGACAGACGGTAGCGCTTGCCAACATCGATGCCGTTATCCAGCTCATCAAGGCTTCGGCATCGCCTGCAGAGGCTAAGGCCGGCCTGCAGGAGCAGGCGTGGGCACCAGGAGAGGTCACCCAGCTGTTGGAGCGGGCCGGTGCCGCCGCCAGTCGTCCTGATGATCTGCCCGAAGGCCTGGGGCTGAGCGCGGCCGGTTATCGTTTGTCGGCCGCCCAGGCTCAGGCGATTCTGGATCTACGCCTGCACCGGTTGACCAGTTTGGAGCAGGATAAGATTCTCAAAGAATACGAGGAGTTACTGGATAAAATTAAGGTTTATACTGAGATTCTATCCAACCCTGACAGGCTTCAAGCGGTGATCCGAGCGGAACTGGAGGAGATCGGGAAAGATTTTGCCGACGCACGCCGCACCCAGATCGTAGAGGATTACAGTGACCTCACGATCGAGGACCTCATCCCGGAAGAAGATCTGGTGGTCACGCTGTCCCGGGGTGGCTACGCCAAGGCTCAGCCGGTAGCGGATTATCAGGCCCAGCGCCGCGGCGGCCGCGGCAAGGCGGCGGCGCGGGTCAAGGGCGAGGACTTTATTGACCAGCTGTTTGTGGCCAATTCCCACGACACGCTGTTGTGTTTCTCGTCCCGGGGAAAGGTCTACTGGCTCAAGGTATACCAGTTGCCCCAGGCGGGACGGGGCAGCCGCGGCAAGCCCGTGGTCAATCTGTTGCCGCTGGAGGCGGATGAGCGCATCAACGCCGTCCTGCCCGTGCAGGCATTCGACGAAGACAAATTCGTGTTCATGGCAACCAGCCAGGGCACTGTGAAGAAGACCTCGCTGGCGTCTTTCTCACGGCCCCGAACCAGCGGGATTATTGCCCTGGATCTGCGCGGCGCGGACTTTCTGGTCGGCGCCGGTATTACCGATGGCAATTCCGAGCTCATGTTATTCGCAAGCTCCGGCAAGGCAATTCGCTTTCAGGAGTCGGACGTGCGGCCGATGGGCCGCAGCGCCGCCGGCGTGCGCGGTATTCGCCTGGCGGGCCCCGGCGAGGAGGTGATCGCGTTGCGCGTGTTGCAGGATGGGCCGATTCTGGTCGCGACCGAGCATGGCTACGGGAAGCGGACGGCGCTTGCGGATTTCCCCACCCAGGGTCGGGGCGGTCAGGGCGTTATCGCCATCCAGACCACCGATCGCAACGGTCGCCTGGTGGGAGCCCTGCAGGTAGCCGATGACGACGAGATCATGTTGATCAGTTCCGGGGGCACTCTGGTGCGCACTCGCGTGGCCGACGTCTCGGTGCAGGGTCGCAACACCCAGGGTGTGCGCCTCATCCGGCTCGACGATGGCGACCGGCTGGTGGGTTTGGAGCGGATTGAGGTGCTGGCTGATGAAGACGAGGGTGAGGAGCAGAATGATCAGGCGGAATAATGGCCAGAGCGTATAACTTCAGCGCGGGTCCCGCAGTCTTGCCGGAGGCCGTGCTGGCGCAGGCCCAGGAAGAGTTGCTGGACTGGGACGGGCACGGCTACTCGGTCATGGAGGCCAGCCATCGCGGGCCCGGTTTTCGCGCCGTGGCGGAGCGGGCGGAGAGCGATTTGCGAGCGCTGTTGGCCGTGCCGGACAATTATCAGGTGTTGTTCCTGCAGGGCGGCGCCAGCCTGCAGTTCGCTGCCGTGCCGTTGAATCTGAGCGCGGCGGGGGACACGGCGGACTACGTGGTCACCGGCAGTTGGGGGAAGAAAGCCATCAAGGAAGCTGGGCGCTATCTGAATGCCCACGTTGCAGCTGATGCCGGCGATTCCGGCTACACGCACGTTCCCGCCCAGTCATCGTGGCAGTGCGCACCGGACGCGGCCTACTTGCACTACACGCCGAACGAGACCATTGGCGGTGTGGAGTTTCACGACGTGCCGGACACCGGCGCCGTGCCCCTGGTGGCGGACATGTCGTCCACCATTCTGTCGCGCCCGGTCCCGGTGGAGCGGTTTGGGGTGATTTACGCCGGCGCTCAGAAAAACATCGGCCCCGCCGGCCTGACCCTCGTCATCGTTCGCGACGAGTTGCTGGGTCGCAGTCGGGCTGCAACGCCCGGCGTGCTCAACTACCAGGCGATGGCCGAGGCTGGGTCCATGCTCAATACACCGCCGACTTTCGCCTGGTACATGGCTGGCCTGGTGTTCAAGTGGCTGCGGGAGCAGGGTGGCCTGGCGACGGTTGCGGAGCACAACCAACGCAAGGCGCAAACCCTGTATCAGGCGATCGACGGCTCTGAGTTCTACCACAACCCGGTAAATCCAAACGATCGTTCCTGGATGAACATCCCCTTCACGCTCGCCAAACCGGAACTGGACAATGCGTTTCTTGATGAGGCCGCCAAGGCGGGCCTGGTCAATCTGAAGGGCCATCGGTCGGTGGGCGGCATGCGCGCCAGTCTTTATAACGCGATGCCACAGGCGGGCGTGGATGCGCTGGTTGCCTTCATGGCTGATTTCGAGACTCGCTATGCCTGACAGTCACTTCAAAATTCTCACCTTGAACAATATCTCCGTGACGGGCCTGCGGCGGCTGCCCCGGGAGCGTTATGAGGTGGCCTCGGAAATCGGGCATCCCCACGCCATTCTGGTGCGCTCCCACAATATGCACGATATGCAGATTCCCCCGTCGGTACTGGCCGTGGCCCGCGCGGGCGCCGGTGTCAACAATATCCCGGTGGACGCGCTCAGTGCCCGCGGTGTGCCCGTATTTAACGCCCCGGGCGCTAATGCCAACGCAGTCAAAGAGTTGGTTCTGGGGGCCCTGTTTCTCGCGGCGCGCAATCTGTGCCAGGCCTACGCTTACGTGCGCGACCTCAAGGCAGCTTCCGAGGCCGAACTGGCGACGGAGGTCGAGGCGGCGAAAAAACGCTTCGTCGGATTTGAGCTGCCCGGTCGCACGCTGGGAGTAATCGGTCTGGGCGCCATCGGCGTGGAAGTTGCCAACGCGGCGTTGGAGCTTGGCATGAAGGTGATCGGCTACGATCCCAAGATCACCGTGCGGCGCGCCTGGCAGCTGTCAGCGGGTGTCCAGCAGGCACCCAATCTCGACGACGTGTTTGACCATGCCGACGTGATCACCGCGCACGTTCCGCTGCTGGATGATACGCGTGGGCTGGTGAGCCGCGACCGTCTGCGCCTGATGCCCAAGCACGGGGTGGTGTTGAACTTTGCCCGCATAGGTATCGTCGATGAGGAGGCGATCCAGGATGCCCTGACGGCCGGAGCCCTGGCCTACTATGTGACCGACTTCCCGACGCTGACTTTGAAGGACCATCCCCAGGTTATCGCTCTGCCGCACCTGGGAGCGTCCACCGCTGAGGCAGAGGAGAACTGCGCCGTGATGGTCGCAGACCATCTGCGGGAGTTTCTGGAAGACGGCAATGTCCGCCATTCTGTGAACTTTCCCGACGCCATCCTGAGGCGGACCCGGCCAAACCGGCTGAGCATTGCCAATGCTAATGTGCCGGGCGTGGTGGGTCACATCTCCACGTGCCTGGCCGAGGCAGACATCAACATCGCGGACCTTCTGAACAAGTCCCGAGGCGATCTGGCGTACACGTTGGTGGACCTGGATGGGCCCCTGGATGCTGAGACCCTGCGGCGGTTGGCTGACATCGATGGCATACTGGCCGTGCGATCACTGCCGGAGACCCCCGTTTGAGCGCGGGTCCGTTTCATGAGCGACAGCACGCCAGACTCCGCCAAGACGCTCTCGCTGAAAGAGCTGCGCGAGCGTATCGATGCCGTTGACCAACGCATCCAGGAGTTGATCAACGACCGGGCCCGGTACGCCCAGCAGGTTGGTCGCGCCAAGGGTTTTTCCACCACCGCGGAATTCTACCGGCCCGAGCGGGAGGCTCAGGTGCTGCGCGACCTGGTCGCGCGAAACGCCGGACCCCTGTCGGACGAGGAAATGGTCCGCTTGTTCCGCGAGATCATGTCCGCCTGTCTTGCTCAGCAGGAGCCTCTGAAAGTGGCGTACCTGGGTCCTGAGGGGACCTTTACCCAGTCCGCCGTTCTGAAGCACTTCGGCCATTCCGTTCGCGCCCTGCCGTTGGCCACAATCGATGAAGTTTTCCACGAGGTGGAAGCCGGCGTGGCCGACTTCGGCATCGTGCCGGTGGAGAATTCCACCGGCGGCACCGTGAACAACACGTTGGACATGTTTCTCACCTCGCCGCTGCGCATCTGCGGCGAGGTGGAGTTGCGCATCCGCCAGCATCTGATGGGCCGGATGAGCGACATGCAGGCGGTGCAGCGCATCTGTTCTCATCCCCAATCCCTGTCCCAGTGCCGCGCCTGGCTGGCCCAGTATTTTCCCGCGGTGGAACAGGTGCCTGTCAGCAGCAACGCGGAAGGGGCGCGCCGCGCCCGCGATGAGGCCGGCACCGCCGCCATCGCCGGCGACGCGGCAGCTGAGGTCTACTCGCTCAACATATTGTTCGCCAACATCGAGGATCATGCCGACAACACCACCCGGTTTCTGGTCATCGGCCGTAAGCTGTTTCCCTCCAGCGGCAACGATAAGACTTCCCTGCTGCTGTCGGCCTCCGGTACAGAGGGTCCCGGGGTGCTGCATCACCTGCTCGATCCCCTGGCGCGGCACGGCATCAGCATGAGTCGGATTGAATCCCGACCATCGCGACGCCGGAAATGGGACTATGTGTTCTTCGTCGACGTGGCGGGCCACGCGGAAGACACCCCCTTGAAAGACGCCCTGGCCGAAATCGAACAGGCCGCAACGCTGTTTCGAGTGCTCGGCTCTTATCCCGTTGCGATTCACTGATCTGCGTTGAGCGAGTTCTCCGCGGCTTTGCTGCCCAGCTACCGGGCTCGCCCTGTCAAAGAGATTGGCGGGTCGGTGACGGTGCCGGGCGACAAGTCCATCTCCCACCGCGCGCTGATGCTCGGCGCTATTGCCGACGGCGTCAGCGAGGTGAGCGGGCTTTTGACCGGGGCGGACTGCCTCGCCACGCTGGCGGCGGTCCGCAATATGGGGGTTGGTGTGGAGCTGGGCGACGAGCACGCGCGCATTCACGGCACGGGCTGGGACGGCTTACGGGCGGCGCCGGGCGAGATCGATCTGGGCAACTCGGGCACCGCCATGCGGCTGTTTGCCGGGCTGCTGGCCGGCCAACCCTTCGACTCAGTGCTGACGGGGGATGAATCTTTGCGCGCGCGGCCCATGGCCCGGGTGGCGGAGCCACTGAATGCCATGGGGGCCCAGGTCGAGACCCGGGGCGGCTGCCCACCGCTTACCATCCACGGCGGGCGCCAGCTGCACGGCATCGACTTCCCCATGCCCGCGGCCAGCGCTCAGGTGAAGTCGGCGGTGCTGCTGGCGGGCCTCGGGGCACGAGGGCGCACAGTCCTTACGGAGCCCGCGGTCAGTCGCGATCATACCGAGCGCATGTTGGGTGCTATGGGCGTTGCGCTGCAGCGAGACGGGCGGCGTCTTGTGCTGGACGGTCCCCAGCGGCTGCGGCCCATCCACATCCAGGTACCAGGAGATTTCTCGTCCGCCGCCTTCTTTATCGTCGCCGGCTGCCTCGCGGCCCGTGACGGTCTTCTGATTCGTAACGTGGGTCTGAACCCAACCCGGTTGGGGTTGCTGGAGATCCTCAAGCTCATGGGCGGCCAGGTGCGGGTGCTCGCGCCGCGGACCGTGGGCCGGGAGCCGGTGGCGGATCTGGAGGTTCGCCGCAGTCGGCTGCACGGCGCCGCCATTCCGACCACCCTGGTGCCGCTGGCCATAGACGAGTTTCCCATCATCTTTATTGCCGCAGCGGCGGCCGCGGGAGAAACGCTGGTGCGGGGCGCGGCTGAGCTGCGCCACAAGGAGAGCGACCGCATCAGTGTGATGGTGACGGGGTTGCGGGCGCTGGGCGCGCAGGTTGAGGAACACCCGGACGGTGTGCTGATTGGCGGTCGGCCGCTCGCTGGTGGGACAGTGGACAGCGGCGGTGATCATCGCGTCGCCATGGCCTTCGCCGTAGCCAGCCTGATCACAGACGGTGAACTGCTGATCCGGGATACCCGCAACGTGGCCACCAGCTTTCCGGGCTTTGTCCAGCTGGCCCGCAGCGTGGGGCTGGATCTGGAAGAGACCCATGGGGCCGGTTGAGCAGGATTCGAAAACGCCGGTACTGGCGGTGGATGGGCCGAGTGGGTCCGGTAAGGGCACCATCAGCCGGCGGGTAGCGCGAGTGTTGGGTTGGCACCTTCTGGATAGTGGCGCCCTGTATCGCCTGGTGGCCCTGGCGGCCGCCGAGGCAGGCGTCGTCCTGGACGACCGGGACGCCTTGCGGGGGCTCGCGGCCAGGATGGCGGTGGAATTTGGCACCGACCCACAACAGGAACATATCCGGCTGGCTGGGCGCGATGTCACGGCGGCTGTGCGCGATGAGGCCATCTCAGCTGCAGCGTCCCAAGTGGCCGCGCTTGCCGAGGTGCGCGCTGCCCTGCTGAAGCGCCAGCGCGCTTTTGCCCGCCCACCCGGATTGGTGGCCGATGGCCGGGATATGGGCACCGTGGTCTTCCCCGGCGCCGTGCTTAAAGTGTTCCTAACGGCCAGCCCTCAGGAGAGGGCAAGGAGGCGTTATAAGCAGTTGAAAGACAAGGGGATTGATGTTAGCCTTCCGGCCCTTTCCGAAGACATTGCCGCTCGAGACCGGCGCGACGCGGAACGCAAGGTGGCGCCGCTGCGGCCTGCCGATGACGCTCGAATGTTGGACTCGACGGCGCTGAACCCGAAGCAGGTCACCGAGCAGATCTTGGCGTGGCTGGCGGAACTGGGGTTCGGGCCGAGCAGGGCGCGGGAAGAATGAGCTGGCCGCCTAGGGATTGGGCAGCCTTACTGAGTTAACCATCGCAGACATGGAGTCGCGATGTTTGTTTGGGAGAAGGTCCGCCAGTAGGCGGGAACAAACATGTCAGAGTCTTTTGCAGAACTTTTTGAGGAAAGCATTGCCAGCCAGCGCATCAAGCCTGGCACTATCCTGACCGGAACTGTGGTTGCCGTGAATGACGATGTGGTCATCGTCAATGCGGGCCTGAAATCAGAAGCGGTTATCCCCGTCAACCAGTTCTTTGACGAAGAAGGGCAGGTAGACGTTGCTGTCGGGGACGACGTTGAAGTCGCCCTGGATGCCGTGGAAGACGGCTTCGGCGAGACACGTTTGTCGCGTGAGAAGGCAAAACGTGCCCGGACTTGGACTCGCCTTGAAGAGGCATTCGAGAACAGCGAAATTGTCAACGGCACCATCAGCGGTCGTGTCAAAGGCGGATTCACCGTCGACATCGATCTGGTGCGAGCATTTTTACCCGGGTCGCTGGTGGACGTGCGTCCGGTGCGTGACCCGGGCTATCTGGAAGGTAAGAGCCTGGAATTCAAGGTCATCAAATTGGATCCGCGGCGCAACAACGTGGTGGTGTCGCGGCGGGCGGTCGTCGAGGAGGAGTACAGCGCTGAACGGGATGAGTTGCTTAAGACCCTACAGGAAGGTGCGGTCGTCAAGGGCGTTGTAAAGAATCTCACCGACTACGGGGCGTTTGTGGACCTGGGCGGTATCGACGGCCTGCTGCATATCACCGATATGGCCTGGAAGCGCGTTAAACACCCGTCGGAAGTCGTGAATGTTGGTGACGAGATCGACGTCAAGGTACTAAAGTTCGATCGGGAACGCACGCGCGTCTCGCTGGGCATGAAGCAACTGGGTGCGGACCCATGGGAAGACCTCGCCCGCCGCTATCCCCCCACCAGCCGGCTGTTCGGCAAGGTCACCAATATCGCCGATTACGGCTGCTTCGTGGAGATCGAAGAGGGTGTTGAGGGTCTGGTGCACGTCTCGGAGATGGATTGGACCAACAAGAACGTCAATCCCCACAAGGTCGTGCAAATTGGCGACGAAGTGGAAGTGATGGTGCTGGACATCGACGAAGAACGGCGCCGCATTTCTCTCGGCATCAAGCAATGCCAGTCAAACCCATGGGCCGAGTTCGCCGTGACCTATAACAAGGGTGATAAGGTCCAAGGGCAGATTAAGTCCATCACCGACTTTGGTATTTTCATCGGCCTGCCCGGCGGCATAGACGGCCTGGTGCACTTGTCCGACATCTCCTGGGAGACCCCGGGCGAGGAGGCGGTGCGCAACTATTCCAAGGGCGAAGAAATCGAAACCGTGGTGCTGGCTATTGATCCGGAGCGTGAGCGTATCTCCCTGGGCGTCAAACAGCTGGACCGCGATCCCTTCTCCATTTACCTGTCGCAGCACCCCAAGGGCAGCATCGTGAAGGGTGTGGTCAGCGAGGTGGATGCCCGCGGTGCGGTGGTGGAACTGGAAGGGGGTGTGCTGGGTCAGCTGCGCGCCTCCGAGCTGTCACGGGAGCGCGTTGAAGATGCCCGTACCCAGCTGAAGCCAGGGCAGGAAATTGAGGCCAAGTTTATGGGCACCGATCGTAAAAACCGGATGATCTCGTTATCCGTCAAGGCCAAGGAAGCTCATGATGAGCAGGAGGCCATCCAGAGCTACAAGCAGGACGCGGGGGCACCAGGTTCCGCAACCACGTTGGGCGAGCTACTCAAGGAGCAGATGACCCAGGAGTAGCCGGCCCAGGGGCACGTTAATAACAAGAGCCAATAATCGCCGAGAGGATCTCGAACTCATGACGAAATCAGAATTGATCGAGGCAATCGCCCAAAAACAAAAGCATCTACCGGCGAAGGATGTGGAGCTGGCGGTTAAACATCTGTTGGAACTCATGAGCGATGCGTTGGCCTCAGGCCAGCGCATTGAGATTCGCGGGTTTGGCAGCTTTTCACTGCATTATCGACCGCCACGAATGGGCCGCAACCCAAAGACGGGCGAAGCCGTCGCGCTGGCCGGTAAGCACGTGCCCCATTTCAAGCCGGGCAAAGATTTGCGCGAGCGCGTCAATCAGGGGCGCCACCTGCCCATCAAGAACTGAGTCTGCATCTGCCTCGCCATCCCCGGGCAGCTGGGCCCGGGGCGCTGCGCTGTGAGCTCGGCGGTCTGATCATTTACAATCAGGCCCTCTCACCCGGGGAGCCCGGCATTGGCCACCTTCCGCAAGGTTTTCATTTTTATCCTGATTCTGGTGTTCATGGCGGTGGCTGCGGTGTTCGCGTGGCGTAATCCGGGCAGCATCAGCATCGATGTGGGCTTTATTCGCCTTGATGAGGTTTCCACGGCGATGGCGTTCGCTGTGGCATTCGGGCTGGGTTGGGTCTTCGGGCTGGGCTGCGCCAGCCTGGTGTTGCTGCGCATGGCTAATCAACGTCGGAAGCTGCGCCGCAGCCTGCGGCTCGCGGAGTCAGAAGTGAGCAGCCTGCGCAGTCTGCCGCTGCAAGATGCCCACTGAAGCGACTTTTCTGCTGGCGGGGCTGTTCATCGTGGCGGCGGCTTCCGGCTGGGCTTTTGCCCATTTCAATCTGCGCCCCAAGGAACAGCGCAGCGTCACCCCCGCCAGTGCGGAGTACATTCGTGGCCTCAATCTGGTGCTCAATCGGCAGACCGATGAAGCGCTGGAGTTGTTCCTGCGGATGGCTGAGGTGGACGACGAGACGTTGGAAACCCATTTCGCCCTGGGTCACTTGTTCCGCCGGCGCGGCGAGGTCGATCGCGCCATTCGTGTTCACCAGAACATTCTCGCCCGGCCCAGCCTCACAGATGCGCAGAAAGATCAGGCGCTTTTCGCTCTGGGCGAAGATTATCTGGGTGCCGGGTTGTTCGATCGTGCGGAGCAGCTGTTTCTGCAGCTCACTGACAGCGCGACCTACCGTCAGGAAGCCCTGGAACACCTGCTTGGCATCTATGAGCGGGAAAGCGAGTGGCAGCAAGCGATCGATATTCGGCGCCAGTTGGAGAACCTGACGGGCAGTACGGATAGCGACCGCATTGCCCACTACTATTGCGAGCTTGCCGAGCAGGCCCGCCGCCGCGGGGATCTTGAGAAAGCGCGCGGCTTCCTGAAAGACTCCATGCGCGGTCGATCTCGCACGATGCGAGGCGCCATGATTCGAGCTGCCATTGCTCAGGGGCAAGGTGACTACGCTCAGGCCGTGAAGCTGTATGAGCAGGTGTTAGAGCAGGATAGCCGCCTGATGGCCGAAGTGCTGCCGGAGCTCAATGAGTGCTACCAGCAGACCAAGGAGTCGGACGGTCTGGACGTGTTTCTCGCCCGGCAGCTGGCCAGGGATGAGAGTCTGGCGCCGGTCATCGCTTATGCGGCGATTCTGGGTAACGTGATCGTGGGTCCAACGATCAGCCAGTGCGTAGAGCAGTTCATCACCACTAACGACACTCTGACCAGCTTCCTGGGGGCGGACAGCCTGTCCGGAGCCTCCAGCGAGGAACGCAAGGCGACTATCAGCCGGATTGCGGGCGGCCTGCGCCGGCTTGCCATGAACACCGCGCGGTATCGCTGCGTGTCCTGCGGTTATGCCACCCAGCAGCTGATCTGGCACTGCCCCAGCTGCAAGTCCTGGGAGAGCGTTCGGCCCGTGACTGCGTTTCAATTCGACGCGCTGGTGAGCGGCCCGGGCTGAGAGCCGAATGGGGCGGAATAAGCCAGTTTCGCCGCCACCCCTTACGTCTCCGCCCTTCTATGATGATCCTGCGGGTTCCATTCAAGGAGGTAGGATCCATGACCAAGACACTGAAACCGTTGCTCCAGCTGTTGATTCTCGGTAGTGCGTTACCGATTGCCGCATGGGCTGGTCCGGTGAACATCAATACGGCGGACGCACAAACCCTGGCGGCCGAGCTTGATGGTATCGGGCTGAGTAAGGCCCAGGCCATCGTCGCGGATCGCGAGCGCAATGGCCAGTTCAAAAGCGCCGCGGACCTGGCCCGTGTGAAAGGCGTCGGTGCGCGAATCGTTGCCATGAATGAGGGCAATATCAGGCTGGGCGAGTCGGCCGAATAGCCGCCCGCCGCGGGGTCCACGCCCGGATGTCGCGTGGCGTCCGGCGCGTGGCGCCGTCCAATCGGCAGCGGAAAGTGCCAACTGATACTACCCGCGGAGCAAGCTAGTTTGGGTATGATGCAGCCGGGCTGTGGAGTACGCGAACGTGAGCAAAAGAGTTAGAACGGCTGTGTTTCCCGTGGCGGGTCGTGGCACCCGGTTTTTGCCGGCCACCAAGGCCGTGCCCAAGGAGTTGCTGCCTGTCGTTGACAAGCCTTTGATCCAGTATGCGGTGGAGGAGGCGGTCGCGGCCGGCGCCGAGAAGCTCGTTTTCATCACCCACGCCTCCAAGCGCGCTATTGAGGATCATTTCGACGGCGACCCGGAGCTGGAACGAGCCTTGGAGGCAGCGGGCAAGAACGAGTTTTTAAGCGCCGTTCGAGACGTCGTGCCCGCCGGTGTGAGCTGTATCTTCATTCGTCAGGGTGAGCCGCTTGGCCTGGGCCATGCAGTATTGTGCGCAGCGCCAGCGGTTGGCGATGAGCCCTTCTTTGTGCATCTGCCGGATGATCTTATCTACGCAGAAACGCCGTGCTTGGAGCAGATGCGGCGCCACTACGAGGCCCATGGCCATGGGTCAATCTGCGTAGAGACGGTCCCCAAGGAAAAGACCTCGAGCTACGGAATCGTGTCTCTGGATGCAGACGGGCAACGGATCAAGGCCATCGTGGAGAAACCGGCGCCGGCCGATGCGCCCAGCACTCTGGCTGTGGTGGGCCGTTATTTGTTACCGCCTTCCATCTTTGCAAAGCTGCGCGAAACCGGGCGCGGCGCCGGCGGGGAGATTCAGCTCACGGACGGCATCGCCGATCTGCTGGGGGAGGAGGCCATTGACGCCTTCGCCTTCCACGGCATTCGTTACGATTGCGGCAGCAAACTGGGTTACCTGGAGGCCAACGTGGAGTACGCGCTGCGCGACCCGTCAGTGGCGAAACGTTTCCAGGATTACTTGACGCGTTTGG
>JBFFHS010000070.1:0-18321 GCA_041556855.1 Gammaproteobacteria bacterium | reverse complement strand
CGCCTCGAAGCTGGAATAACGCCAGGCCACCGCGCTTGACATGATCGGCCCCACGCCATAGGAGACCCAGGCGTGCTGATAGCGTTGCTGCTCGGACAGCGCCTTATCGGGCTGCACATAGAAATCGGAGTTCTCAAACTTCCCCGTGCCGCGCTCGATAAACACCGAATAGTTGAACCAGTGCACGCCGTCAATGTTCTTGGCGGAATAGTTGCGCATCGGGCCCAACGTGTACACCGAACGACCGTTGTTGGATTCCACCGTGTAGATGATGTCATCGCCGTCCAGCTGGTAGGTTTTCAACTGATGGGGATAGGCAATGGGATCACGGTCCAGGCGCTCGCCCGTCTCCGGATCGAAGAAATAAAAAATCTTGCGGGAGAGTTGAATGGCTTTGTTCGGGTTATCCGGATCGCGCAGCAGCTTGCTGGTGTCGAAGCCGATCATCTTCGCCGTGGTAACCCCCTCGGGGAACGATTTGATCAGGCCCTCGGAGTACCAGTAGACATCCGTCTCGCCGCCGCCGGTCCGCATCGACAACCAAGACTCGAACAGCTGTTTATCAAAGCCGTCGCCCTGGACCGGGCCAGCCATAAGCATCGTTCCAGCAACCAAAGTGAGCAAAGCCCGGGTCATAGCGGTACCTCCCTATTCAAGAGCACCATTTTGGAAGGGCCCGCGCCGTCCTGCAAGGGCGCCTATCCTGACCAACCGGGCTGACCAGCGGTGTCCCAGGGCCGCCCATCCAGCCAGACTCCCCCGCGGCCAGCCTCTCAGACCATCGGCTTCACGGCGAGCAGGTTGGCGTTGAATCCAGCGCCGCGATCTCGATCCAGCAGCTCCAGGTCGAAGCCAGCCGCGGCCAGCAGTGCCGGGTAGTCGTTCTCACGGTGCTCCAAGGCCCAGACCTCGTGGTTCCAGCGCCAGATCCACCACTGCTGCCAGCGTTGAAAACCGGTGCGAGCCGGCAGCTTCTCCCACGCCCTGGGATCGCGGGGAAAGAACACACCGCCGGGCCGGAGGATGCGATGGGCCTCCTTGATGATGCGGGCGGCCGCCTCAGAGGTCACCTCATGGAACAGCAGGAAGGAGGTGACCACGTCGAAATGGTTATCGGGGAACCGGGTATCCTCGGCAAGCCGCTGGGCAAAGTGAACGTCGATGCCCAGATCTACGGCGCGCATATGGGCATAGCGGACCATGGGTCCACCGACGTCGATGCCCCAAACTTCAGCCTCGGGATAACGCGCCTTGAGGGCCATCGTCATCTGGCCGATGCTGCAGCCCAGATCCAGAACACGCCGCACCCGGCCGTCCCCCGGAGGTGCCGGCACGGCCTCGGCCAGCTCGCCGTGCATCTCGTCCTGATAGTTATTCCCCAACCAGAAGTTGTTGGTTCCGTAGTGATACATGTGGCCTGCAAACGGATCGCCCACGTAGCCGCCCGGCTGCATATGAATCTCATGGCGGGTGTACTCGGGAATCTCCATCCCCGGGTTCAGCTCCAACGTCCCCGGCCCTGCGCTGTCGGCGGCTTCCATTTCGCCCAGATAAGCCTCGGCGTTGCTGTGGAACTCATCCTGCAGCTGCTGCCACATTAAGCGTTGATTGTTGATCCAGGTGTGGGCGCTCAACGCCACCAGGGGATCGCCGCCGATCAGCTCTTGCACCCGCTGGAGGGGGATGTCCGCTCGCGGGCTCAAGCCGGCCTCGCGCATGATCTCATTGGCACGCTGCGACGCCGCTGGCCGCAGCTCCTCATGGATCCAGCTGCGAAAGCCAGTGAGAAAATCCTCCCGGCTCTCCAGATCCAGGCTGGGCAGGCGCTCCAGCCGACCTACGGCGCCGCGAGGCTCAAGATCGTGAGAGCGCGCGTTGCCGGCCTTGCCTCCTGTCGGCGCGAGGGCAGCCCCCAGAGCCGTCAGGGCCGATGCCCCGAACAAGGAACGTCGATCTAGCATGTCTGGTACCCCCTGGGCCAAGCTCAGCCCGTTTATCATAGGCCTGAGCGCAGGGACTGGCCAGGCGGCCCTCTAATTGATGATCACGAGGCGGTAGGCGTACTCGGCCCCCGCCGTGGCCACGGCGTTCACGCCCACGTAGTAGGTCAAGCCGGCAGCGAATTCAACGCTCAGCCGCTGCCGCTCCACCGCACCCATGGCAGTAGATGCGACCGTGGTCTGGCTCTGGTCATAGGCCGCGATATAGACCGCATCGTCCACCACCTGCTCGGTACAGGTGTCCGCGCAGAGATACACCAGATAAAGCCCCGTGGTCGGTGGACTGAAAACAAAGAAATCGGACCCGTCGCCGCTGTCAGAGACCGTCCCAAGCACCTCAACGCCCACGGCATCGTTGGCCCCCTGAACGGGGAAGCTCAACGGGTTAGCGTTATCCAGCTCACTATTGGGTTCGAACTCGTTCACGTGGGCCATGGCCACGGACCGAGTCCCGCCGGACCCGGCCGATTCGTTGCCCGAGGCACTACCACCCTCGGACACGCCGGTTGGCGCGGGCGGCGGCGGCGTTGTACCGCTGCTGTCGGATACTGGAACGTGACAGACTCTGAACAACAGATAATCGGTGCAGTTCTCGTCCTCGCCACTGCTGCCACAGGCGGCCAGCAGCAACAACATGAAGGTGAGCAAAATCCGTTGGGTCATGACAATCCTCCCTGGGGGGCGATGCGCCCCGTACAGGCCCAATATGCCCGCCCGACCCTTACCGACCGCTTACAGGGCGCTCACACCTCACCCACAAATGGCTTTATCGGTGACCTCCTTTTTAATAGAAATAGCATTAATATTAATATTTAATATTATGTTTTTTATATATATTTAATCTAAAAAGATGGGTCCGAGTGTCGCGAGCGCCAGGATCTGGCCTGCTGAGGCTGCTGATGCGCCAGGACCAAGCGGCCATCCTCATGGGCCGGCTAGGCTTGCTGCTGTGGAATCTTCCCAGCGCTCAAGCAGGAACGACGATCAACTCCGTGGCCATGGACGTGAACGGCTCGCAACCGTCTGCCGTCACCCGCACCATGTCCTCCAGATGCATACCGCCGAACCCCAATTCGTGGTACGGCAGGTCCACGTTAATGACCATGTTCTCCTCGAACACCAGATCACCCATGGAACCGGGCAAATCCAAACCGATGGGAATTGGGTGATCGGTATGTTCCAGACCCACGGAATGGGGCGTGGCGATCAGGAAACCCGGGAAACCTTCCCGCTCGATGGCCGCGATCACTTTGGCCGTCATCTCGCTGCCCGTGACGCCGGGCTTGATGGTTTCAAAGGCCGTCTGCCAACCGACCGACATGGCCCGATTGCGCTTGACCACCTCGGCGCTGGGCTCGCCGATGATGGCAGTACGACCGATGTCGCCGTGATAGTGACGATACTCGCCCAGGGCATCGAACATGATGGGCTCGCCCACGGGCGCAGTATCCGCCGACATGCCGCCGGTGCCCGCAGTGATATACACGCCCCGCCCGCCCTGCCGTGCCATCTCCATGCCGTAGGCAACCTCGATCTCTGCCCAGGTAGCCCCGGCATACAGGGCGCGGATGCCGGCGTTGAGCGCGTCTTCGTTAATGCGGGCGGCATCACGCATCAGGGCCAGCTCCGCCTCGGACTTGACCATCCTAATCTCGCGGAAAATGTTGGTCGCTTCGACGCCTTTCAGGCTCGGCAGCCCCAGCTGGTTCATCCAGGCGATCGGCCGGGGATCATCGGTGCCCACGGTTGCTTTCGCCAGGCCCGCATCGCGCAGCGCCTGTCGCAGGGCGTAGGAAGGCGTGGCCAGGGTTTTTTCCGCGTAGGCCGCACTCATGGCCTGCCATTGCAGTTCCTTATCACCCAGGGCGCTGCCGGCGCGCACCGGCCAGGCAAACGGCGCGCCGGCCTCCGGCTCCTCGGTGCCCGTGTCATAGTCCCTGGATGAGAGACGGGCCGGCGCCGTGTAAGCGACCACGTTGGGCACCCAGGTAGGCATTTCCACGAGCCGATTCAGCTCCACCCCGGACGTGACCAGAGCTGCCGGTAAACTCTCGTCCCGGGGCAGTACGGCATAGTTGAAGAAGCTGCGCCCCATGCGCATCAGCGCCCCCCAGAAATCGGTCAGGTAGTAGACATTGACCTGGGTCGCCGCCAGCAGCCCGTCCAGACCGTACTTGTCCATCACCGCATAGGCGCGGGGTTTATTCACCAGCATATCTGTTCCTCGCTGCTAGAGCGGCCACACCCACAGGATCATGGGGGTTGCCACCGCCACGATCAGTATTTCCAGGGGCAAACCCATGCGCCAGTAGTCGCCAAAGCGATAGCCGCCCGGACCCAATATGAGGGTGTTGTTCTTATGGCCGATAGGGGTCAGGAAAGCGCAGGAAGCGGCCACCGCGACGGCCATCAGAAATGGATCCGGACTGGTCCCGAGACGATCGCTGATGCTCAGCGCGACGGGCGCTGCGATCACGGCCGTCGCTACGTTGTTCATTACGTCGGACAGGGTCATGGTGACTATCATCAGCAGCACCAGCACCACGACCGGCGAATACCCGGCGGCCAGTTCCACGATACCGGCCGCGATCAGCTGGGTCCCACCGCTGGCTTCCAGCGCCGCCCCGATGGGGATCATGGAGCCCAGCAAGACGATCACCGGCCATTCCACCGCGTCGTAGAGCTGCCGCAGGGGTACGATATTCAATCCCACCATGGCCACAACCGCGGCAGCCAGCGCGACCGGGAGATAGAGCAACCCGACGCTGGCTAAGAACACGGCGACGCCGAAGATGCCCACGGCCAACCAGGCCTGCTCGCGCTGAATGACCCGCAGGCCGCGCTCAGCCAGGGGCAGGCTACCCAACCAGGCAGCGATCTCCGGCAGGCGCTCCGAAGGGCCCAGCAACAACAGAATATCGCCCGCCTGAATCGGCAGCTTGCGAACCCGGTCGGTGAAGCGCCGCCCGCGCCGGGATACCCCCAGCAGCGTCACCCCGTGGCGGTACAACAGCCGCAGCGACAACGCCGAGCGTCCTACAATGCGGGCACCCTCCGGCACGACCACTTCCAACAGGGCCAGGTCGCCGCCCACCATGGAGTTCTTCTCCTTCTCCTTCGCCGTGCGCACGTACTCCAGGCCCAGCGCCCCCACCAGCTTGTCGATGCTGGCGGAGTGCGCCTCCACGACGAGCAGATCGCCGCTCTTGATTTCCACCCGGCGAGCCATACCGGACATGCGCTTGCCGCGGCGAACCAGCCCCACAATGGTGCTCTCGTGCTCCTCCGCCACCTCGTCCAGGTCCCGTATCCGTTGTCCGATGCAAGGGGCATCTTCCGGCACCCGCAGTTCCACGATGAACTCGGCCAGATCCATAAGCTCCTGACTGGTGTTTTTTTCTCGGCGGGCGCGGGGTATCGCCCGCCAACCCACGCTGGCCACGAACAGCACGCCTACCACAGCGCACGCCAACCCCACAGGCGCAAAATCGAACATGCGGTATGGACTGCCCAGCGCGTCGTTGCGGAACTCAGCGATCACGACGTTGGGCGGCGTGCCGATCAGCGTGATCATGCCGCCCAGAATCGAGGCAAATGACAGGGGCATGAGACTCAGCGCGGGGCTGCGCTTGGCCTTCGCGGCAGCCTCCATGTCTACGGGCATCAACAGCGCCAGTGCCGCCACATTGTTCATGACAGCCGACAGTGCGGCAGCGAATCCGGACATCAGCGCGATATGGGCGCCCAGGCGGCGAGATCGATCGATTAGAAAGCGCGCCACCAGCTCTATGGCCCCAGAGTTGGATAACGCCCGGCTCACGACCAGCACCAGCGCGATAATGATGACGGCCGGATGACCAAACCCGGAGAAACCCCGCTCAAGGGGAACGACGCCCGTGATCATGGCCATCACCAGCGCTGCGAAGGCCACCAGGTCGTAGCGCCAGCGCCCCCAGATGAGTAACGCGAAGACGAACACCAGCAGCGTAAACAGAATGATCTGGTCGGAATTCACGCCGCCGGCTACCACTCGCTCTGGCTTGGGGCGCTTAGTTTACCAGTGCCGCTGGCGCAGCTAGCGGGGCCGCGACAGCAGGAGGATCTGACCCCCTTCGACGAGATCGTTGCGACCCCCTATGGGTCCGCCGACCAGCCCGTGGGCCTGCACGTTGACCAGCAGCAACAGCTCCGCCGGGGCTGCGCCAAAGGCCTCTGAGACGTCGAGAATGCCCGAGCTTTCCCAGCCCCCGAACTGGGCCGCCCGACCATCCACGGCGCCCGCGGGCAGCCTGGCGGCGCGGTTGATCTCCGCCACCCGCCGGTAATCCCGGGGCGCGTAGGGATCAATGCGCCAGATGGACGCCTCCCGGCCGCTCAGCTTGCCGAAGCTGGCCCGTTTGGTAGCCTTGTCCTCCTGCACATAGACTAACCCGTCGCCGGCCCAGACCAGGTTGTCCGGATTGCGAATGCCCAGATCCGGGTGCTCATCGCCATCGTGCAGGATCTCCAGCTCCGCTTCGGCCGCAAACCCTTGGGCGGTGGGCGTGAAAGTCATCCGGATGAGATACAGATCACCCCAGTCGTCCGCCGGGAACAGCCCGCCGTGTCCGGTAGCAGCCCAGACGACGTGACGGCCATTGGCGGGATTGGGGTGCAGGTCCTCGGGCCGGGAAAACATGAACGCGCCGGTGGCACGTGCTTGGATGCGCAACGTGGTGTCATCCAGATAGCCGTCCTGATCATAGCCGTCCTGACCAGCGCGGGACGGCAGGCGTGTTGGGATCGGAATGAAGGCACCCCGGCGACGACTGCCCGTACCGTTGAAGCGCTGGGGTGAGTCGTCACCGTTCTCCGCCACCCACACGTGCAACTGGCCCGTCCGCAAGCCGTTGCGGTCGAGTAGATCACCACCTGGCCGTTTGCGGCCGATCCACAGATACAGCGGCGCGGCTCCGAACTCGTAGTCATCACTCAGCAGCAGCGCTACGTGACCGTCCGGCTGCCGGCCGTCCGGGGTCTCGACCAAGGCGACATTTTCCCAGGACCCCCGGCCCAGCTCAGGCAGGGCCCACAAGCGCTGTTCCAGCACGTCCAGCACCCACACCGAGCCGCCGTGTGGATGAGCCGCCATAGCAGAGGTTTCCTCATGCACGAAGAACAAGTCATCCATGAACACGCCTGCAGCGGCGGCGAAACCGGCCGCCGAGCATAGCGACGTAAATCCTGCCGGATCATCTGCGTCACGACGCTGGCTGATCTGGTTGGGCGCCCGGACAAGCTGGCCACGGCGATCACGCACCTCGCCGAAGGCCAGGCCGGCTCGGTGCACGCGGCGCGTTTCACGGTCGATATCCAGATAGCTGATCCGCGCGCCCTGCAGGCGGGTTCCATTCGCCAACTCGTAAAACGTTCCCTGCCTGGCGCGCAACTCGTGGGTGACCAGCAATCGCACAGTGTTTTCGTCCACACGCCAGACCCCGGTCCCATCGGGCTTTCCCGGCGGCGCGTAGCCATTCACGCGTTCCCCGATGGTGAGCAGGGCCCGAGCGGTAAAACCCGCGCCCGGCTCCGGGCGCAGCAGCAGGCTGTCATCGGCTCTGGCGGCTGCGCTCGCGATCAGCAGAGCCCCCAGAGCGCTGACACAGAGGCGCTGAACAAGAACTGCCTTAGGTTGCACGGTATTCAGCTAACAAATCCCAACACGACGCTGAGGGCTCACTCTACCGGGTCACTGAGACCAGCGATTGACCTCGGGCATTGTAACAAGGGGCCGCCCCATGTTGGGCGGCGCGCGCCAACATGGCAACAATCAATCCGGACCGGTTGCAGCAGGACAAGCGTGCGCGTGCCTGCCGGTCGCCGGGCGCCGCCGGGCGCGCTACAATATGTCGCGTGCAAACGCCTGTTTTTCACATCGCCCTGGCCGTGGATGATCTCGTCAGGGCGCGTGCTTTCTATCGGGACGTTCTCCGCTGCACAGAGCGTGCTCACAACAGCGGCGACGGTTTTGCCGTACTGAATTTCCACGACGCCCAACTGGTGCTGGTGGAGGCGCCGGAGCATGTGGACGCCACCCGGGACGATCCCAACGCGGAACCCTACAGGCACTTCGGAATGATTCTGGACTGGGAGGCCTGGCAGCAGCTGGCGAGCGACCTGGCCGATCAGGGCGTGCCGTTTCGCATCGCGCCCAACATCAAGGAGCACCAGGGTATCGGCCGGGTCGGTAATCTATTCATCGCCGACCCCGCCGGGAACTGCCTGGAGTTCAAATCCTACCAGGATCCAACAAAGATCCTTTAGGCCCGCCAGCCGCGCGCGCTGGGCTGGTCGCTAAGCAGGTCGTCCTTGCCGACTGGGCCCTCAGGACGGCCGGGCGTTGCCCGATCCAGACCTAGTCCGGCTGACCGGTTTCGAAATAGTCCGGCGGCGACTCCAGACAGGGACCGCGCCGCCGGATCTCACGCCGCTCCTGGTCGGAGACCGGGGGGATACGCAGGGAACGGGATTCGTCAGGCGGCGTCAGGTCGTCCGGCACCTGCACCGGCGGCAGCTCACCGCTACCGGCGTAACGGTCCGGCTTTTCACAGCGGGTGGCACCGCAGGCCGCCGTCAGCATGGCAAGTCCCAGCAATAGTCCAAGTTTCCACAAACCGCTCACGCCACCCCCGTCAAGTCGATATTCGCCGCCTGCAGCGCAACCCGCAGCTCGTCGTGGCAAGCCGACGAAAAGGGTGTCAGCGGCAGCCGGATAGCCGCGCCGATCAGGCCCATCTGGGCCAAGGCCCACTTCACCGGGATGGGATTGCTCTCCAGAAACAGCGTCCGATGCAGACCCGCCAGCGGGGCATCAATGGCAGCGGCCGCCGCGGCGTCGCCGGCCCGCGCTGCGTCACACAGCTGACGCATGGCAGCCGGTGCCACGTTGCCGGTGACGGAGATGACCCCATCGCCGCCGGCCAGCATGAACGCCCGGCTGGTCGCGTCATCGCCGCTCAGCAGCGCAAACTCAGGCCCGCAGCCCTGCCGCAGCGGTACCACCCGCGAGACGTCGCCCGTGGCCTCCTTGACGCCGCCGATGTTGCCGTGGCCGGCCAACCGGATCACGGTGTCCGGAAGCAGATCCACACCGGTGCGACCGGGGACGTTATACAGCAGCACGGGCCTTTTGACCGCATCCGCAACGGCGCTGAAATGCCGATACAGGCCCTCCTGAGTCGGCTTGTTATAGTAGGGCGTCACCACGAGGAAGCCCGCCACGGGATAGGCATCCACCGACCGGGACAGATCCAGGGTCTGGGCGGTGGAATTAGAGCCGGTGCCGGCAATGATCGGTATCCGGTTGCCGGCGACCTCGCAGGCCCGGGCGATCAGTTCAATATGCTCGGCTCGGGCCAGGGTGGCGGACTCACCGGTGGTGCCGGCGACCACCAGCGCCTGGGTGCCCGCGGCAACGTGGAGTTCAACAAGTCCTTCCAGCCCCTTGTAGTCGATCGCCCCATCAGGCCCCATTGGGGTAACCAGGGCCACCATGCTGCCTGCCAACATGGCATCTCAGTCCCGTCTGCTGAAGAACGCGCCATACTACGTTTGGCCTCAAAGGCGCGCAACCGTTGCGTGTGTCCCTGGCACCGTCGATCACGGTACACTGATGGGCTCTGTTGGCTTGATTTGGGACAGCCGTGCAACAGCTTATCGTCATCTCGGCCGTTGGCAGCGACCGCACGGGGGTGGTCAACGACCTGACCAAGGTAATCCTGGACTGCGGTGGCAACATCCAGGAGAGCCGCATGACGTCCCTGGGCTCTGAGTTCGCCATGCTGCTGCTGGTTTCCGGCAACTGGCACACGCTGGGCCGCCTGGAGAAAAATCTGCAGCGCTTCGGCGCCCAGAACGAACTGGCAATCCAGCTGCGCCGCACCCAGGCACGCAAGTTCGCCGCCGATCTCCTGCCCTACGCGGTGGACGTCGTGTGCCTGGACCAGGCCGGCATCGTGCACAGCCTGGCTGGCTTTTTTGCCAGCCGGGATATTGAGATCGCCGAGGTGACGACCCGCAGCTACCCGGCGGCCCATACGGGCGCGCCCATGTTCTCCGTGCAGATGATCATCAACATCCCCAGCGGCATCCATATCGCCGGGCTGCGCGAAGAATTCATGGAATTTTGTGACCAGCTCAACCTGGACGCCATCATGGAACCAGTCAAGGGCGGCTAACCGGACAGTAGAGAACAGGAGAGACCCATGGGGCGAGTTGCAATCGGCAAGAAAGTTCCTGCTTTCACCCAGGCGGCAACCGGCGACAAAAATATCGCTTTGAAAGACCTGGCGGGCAAGCGCGTGGTCATCTACTTCTATCCCAAGGACAACACCCCGGGGTGCACCACGGAGGGCCAGGACTTCCGTGATAACCATACCAAGTTCAAACGGCGCAAGACGATGGTGCTGGGCGTCTCACGGGACTCGCTCAAATCCCACGAGAACTTCAAGGCCAAGTATGACTTTCCTTTCGACCTGCTCTCCGACGGAGACGAGAAGCTGTGCACGCTGTTCGATGTCATCAAGGAGAAGAACATGTACGGCCGCAAGGTTCTGGGAATAGAGCGGAGCACCTTTTTGATTGATGAGAAAGGTGTGCTGCGTCGGGAATGGCGCAAAGTCAAGGTGAAGGGCCACGTGGATGAGGTCCTGGAGGCCGTGAGCGAATTGTAGGGACGGGGAACGCTGCCCCGCCCGGGAAGTCCAAATCCTTATGTCGCCGCGTCTAAAATACCCTGTGAAACGTCTCTCTCTGCTGCTGCTCGGCACGATCCTCGCCGGAAGCGGGCTGACGGCCGGCAACGACCTGCCGGATATCGGCAGCCCGTCCGATGCGGTCATTACCCAGGGCCAGGAAAACCAGATCGGGCGCATGGTCATGCGCCAACTGAGGGACGCGGGGCTGCTGGTGGAAGACACGCTGGTGCAGGAGTACATCACCAACATCGGTATGCGTCTGGCCGGCCATGCGCATGACGGCGACCAGCGCTTCACCTTCTTTGTCGTGGATCAGCCCAGCATTAACGCTTTCGCCCTGCCCGGCGGTTACATCGGCGTGCACACCGGCCTGATCACCGCTGCCCAGACCGAAAGCGAGCTCGCCGGCGTCCTGGCCCATGAGATCGCCCATGTGACCCAACGCCACATTGCCAGGGCCATCTACGACAGCCAGCGCACCAGCATGGTCACTACCGCGGCCATGCTTGCCGCTATCCTCATCGGTGCGGCGGTGGACGCGGGGTCGGACTTCACCATGGGAGCCGTGGCTGCCAGCCAGGCGGCCGGCATCCAGCGCCAGATCAACTTCACCCGCTCCAACGAATACGAGGCGGATCGGGTCGGCATGGGCATTCTCGCTTCGGCGGGCTTCGACCCCCATGGCATGCCCGCCTTTTTCGAGACCCTGGGGCGGCGATACGGACTTGCCGCCCACAACGTACCGCAGATTCTGCTGACGCATCCGGTCACCAGTGAGCGCATTGCCGAAGCCCGCGGGCGGGCCCGCCAGCTGCCCGCCGCGGACGTCACAGATACGGTCACCTTTGGCCTGGTCAAAACCCGGCTCAAGGTTCTCGAGCTGCCCACTGCGGACGAGGCACTGGCGCTTCACGCACCGGTCCCCGTGCAACCTGACGCCACCCTGAACGAACGCTACGGCCGAGCCATGAGCCTGATGCGAGCCTCCCTGTGGGACGCAGCGGCTGAGACCTTCGCCGGTCTGGTGGCAGATGAGCCGGGCGTGATCCCGTTCCACATCGGTCGCGGCGAAGCGTTGATCGCCAGCGCGAAGTACGAGGACGGGCTCACCGTATTTCGCGACGCGGCCGCCCTGTTTCCCCGCAACGTCCCGCTGACGGTGAGTTACGCGGAGGCGCTTATCGTGGCTGGCCGTCCCGCCGAGGCCCACGAGGTGCTGCTCGACCTCCTCAACAATGTGCCACCCACCCCGGCTCAGATCCGACTCATCGCCCGGGCCGCCAACGCGTCCGGCGACGTGGGAAACGCCCACTACTACATGGCGGAGTACTACATTTCAGGCGCCAACCTGCCGCTGGCGGTCAACCAGCTGCGAATGGCGCTGGAGGCACCCAACGTCAACAGCGTCGATCGGGCCCGTTATCAGGCACGCCTGGAGTTCCTTGCAGACAACATGTCTGAGAAAATGCGCAAGGAGCTTGACGAGATCATTGCCGGAGAACCCCGGACGCCACCGGACGCCCGCTGAGACCCGATGAATCTGCGTAACCCCCGTCGCCCTGCCCCGTGGCTGGCGGCAGCTGCCGTGCTGCTGAGTGGCTGCGCTACCACCGGGGCCAATTCCGATGCGCAGGTCAATCCGGACCCCTTCGAGCGGCTCAACCGGGGTGTATTTGCCTTCAACCAGGCGGCCGACAAAGCCCTGGCGCGTCCCGTGGCACGCGGCTACCGAGCCGTCACGCCGCCGGTTGTGCGCACCGGGATCACCAACTTCTTCGACACCCTCAGCGTACCCCGCACCCTGGTCAATAATCTGCTGCAAGGAAAACCAAAAGCGGCGGGGCAGGATCTGGCCCGCCTCCTGCTCAATCTCACCGTCGGTCTGGGCGGTCTAATCGACGTCGCATCCCGGGAAGGCCTGCCGAAGAACAATGAGGACTTTGGTCAGACCCTGGCCGTATGGGGTCTGGGGCCTGGACCGTACGTCATGGTACCCGTCCTGGGCCCGTATACCCTGCGGGCGGGGTTCGGCGAACTGGGCGACTGGGCGCTGCGGCCGATCGCCTATGTGGATGACTCAGATGTCCGGCTGGCTCTGGAGATTTTTTATCTCGTTCACCTGCGTTCTCAGCTGCTGGCAACCGACAGTCTGGTGGACTCGGCGCTGGATCCCTATCTGCTGGTGCGCGAAGCCTATTTTCAGCGGCGCCAGTTTCTGATCTATGACGGCAATCCCCCGGAGGCCGATTTCTTCGACGACGACGAGTTTCTGGACGAGGAATTCGACGAAGACGCGTTCTTCGACGGCGAGTAATCAGTCCACAACGGCTGTCGCAGAATCCTGGGATACCCAGCGCTCACCGGCGCTGAGGAGTTCCGCCACCTCGCTGATGCGGGCGATAGCCAGGATCTGCGGGGGGATGTGCTCAAAGCGAATCTCGCGCACGTAGTGGCGCGCCCAGTTGATCCATTCCAGCAGCAACGCCAATGCTGCGCTGTCTGCAGCGTCGACCCCCCGAAGGTCAACGGTCAGCCGATCATACTTAGCGAACGTATTGCGGCTTTGCTCCAACGCGCTGGCCACGGTCGCGAAGGTCAGCGGACCTTGCAGCTCAAAGCGCCCCTCGCCTAACTCCTTGAGCTCCACATCGCTCATCAGGAGCTGGCGGTTTCCGGCGCTGCTGTCCGCTGCGCGTCTGCCTCCAGCCGGCTGATCACGGCGTCCAGGCCGTCCTGGCGAATTTCCGCGTCCAGCTGTTCCCGGAAATTCTTCACGTAGGAAATACCCTCGATGGTCACATCCCAAACCCTCCAGGGTCCGTCCTTGCTGCGCCGCAGACTGTAATTCACCGGCACCTCCGTGCCGTCATCCAGGTAGACCTTGGTTCGAACCGTGGCCTTGGTGTCCTCGGGCAAACCTCGAAACGGCAGAATCTGCAGACGGTCGGAGGTGAAATCCAACAGCCCGTCCGCGTAGCTCCGCAGCACGTAGTTGTAGAGCGCCTCGGTGAAACGCCGCCGCTGGCTGCCGGAGGCGTCGCGCCGGTGTCGGCCCAACACGGCCGCAGCCGCATAAGCGCGATCGAAATGGGGTAAGAAGACTTCCTCTACCATCGCATAGAGGACGTCCGGGTTCTCGCGCAGATAGTCTCTCTGGCCATCCATGCGCTTGAGCACCTCAGCGGCTGCCTGGTCCACCACCACGTGGGGTGGATCAACGATCTCCTGGCCCCAGGCGGGCAGCGTGCCGGCCACAGCCAGGGCCCACCCCGCCAGAGCTAGCCGCCTAGTCATCACCGCCTCCCTGGCTGAACAGATACTTGCTGATCAAATTTTCCAGCACCACTGCTGACTGGGTGAACTCGATCTCGTCCTCATCGGCCAGGAAAGTATCCGAGCCCCCGGGGCTTAAGCCGATGTACTGACCGCCCAGCAAGCCCGCTGTGAGGATCGCGGCATCCGAGTCGTCCGGGATCCTGTCATAGCGAGCATCGATTCTGATGCTCACGACGGCATCCAGGCGGTTCGGGTCAAACGCGATATCCGAGACCCGGCCGATGGTAACGCCTGCCATGGTGACGGGCGCTCGCACCGACAGGCCGCCGATATTCTCGAACCGGGCTTTGACCGTATAGGCCTCGCTGCTGACCAGGCTGTTCAGGTTACTGGTCTGGGTGGCGAGAAAGAAAATCGCCGCCACGCCCAGGAAAACGAACATCCCGGTTCCCAGTTCTACGGTCCGTGTCTGTTGCATTGCCCTTCTCCAGCCAGCCCTTGGCGTTACAGCAGCGCCGCCGTGATGATGTAATCCAGCACCAGCACGGCGATGGCCGTCAGCACGACCGTGCGCGTGGTCGCCCGCCCTACGCCCTCGGCGGTCGGCACACAATTGTACCCTTCAAAAACGGCCAGAACGCTCGCCGCAATCCCAAAAACGAAGCTCTTGAACACACCCTCCCAGACATCCTCCGGGTCCACATTGTTCCGCATCTGCGCCCAGAATGTGCCGGAATCCACGTCCATCAGCCCAACGCCCACCAGAAAGGCCCCGGCGATCCCGATGGTGCTGAAAATGGCCGCCAGGAACGGCATCGCCACCACACCACCGACAAACCGCGGCACCACCACCCGGCGCAATGGATCCACCGCCATCATTTCCATGGCCGACAGCTGATCGGTCGCTTTCATCAAGCCGATCTCCGACGCCAGCGCTGTACCGGCTCGGCCCGCGAATAACAGCGCCGTAATCACCGGGCCCAACTCCTTCAGAAGCGCCAGAGCCGTTGCCGCGCCCAGGATATCTTCCGAGTCGAAGCGGGAAAGCGTGTCGTAGCCCTGCAGTCCCAGCACCATGCCAACGAAGAAGCCGCAGATCATGATAATGACGAGAGACAGCGCGCCGGTGTTGTGAACCTGCGCCACGATCAGCGGGAAGCGCCGCACCAGAGCACGCGGTGTGTACACCGCCAGCCGCAGCAGGAACAGGCTCAGAGCGCCGAACGTTTCGAAAAAAGCTCGAAAGGTAAACAGCAGGTCGCGCAGCAAACCCATCGCAAAACTCGCGGTGACCCGCCCGTTAGTCCTGATCCCGCCCGAGCAGCTGGGCGCTGTAGTCCGGAGCCGGATAGTGAAATGGCACCGGCCCATCGGCCATGCCGTGCATAAACTGGCGGACGATGGCGGAACCGTCCTTGGCCAGCTCACCGGGCCGCCCGGAGGCGACCACCCGGCCGTCGGAGAGCAGATAGCTGCGATCTGCCACCGCGGTAATCTCGTCCACATCGTGAGACACCACGATGCTGGAGATGCCCAGCGCGTCGTTCATCTGTCGAATCAACCGGACCACCACCCCCATGGAAATGGGATCCAGGCCCGCGAACGGCTCGTCATAAATCAGCAGATCCGGGTCCATCACAATGGCCCGGGCCAGCGCCACCCGCCGGGCCATTCCGCCGGACAGCTCCGACGGCATAAGCTGAGCGGCACCGCGCAACCCCACGGCATGCAGCTTGGTCAACACCACATGGCGAATGAGACGATCGGGCAGGTTGGTGTGCTCGCGCAGAGGAAACGCCACGTTTTCGAAGACGCTGTAGTCCGTGAGCAGGGCGCCGTTTTGAAACAGCATGCCGATGTTCCGCCGCATCTCGTAAAGCTCTGCTCTGGAGCTGCGATGCACGTGGTAACCGTTGACTAAAATCTCACCGCGATCCGGCAGCAGCTGACCGGTTATCAGCCGCAATAACGTGGTCTTGCCCGTGCCGCTGGGACCCATAATCGCGGTCACGTGGCCGCGCTGGATGTCGATGGTCAAGTTGTCGAAGATCCTGCGTTGCCCGCGGGCAAAGCACAGGCCCCGGATCTTGACGATGTTGTCGTCCCGTTGGTCGCTCATTGCATCCGGCCCCGCCGGGCCCGCATCCGGCCTCTACGCCGCGGGCTCCATCCCTGCCTCGTAGCTGCCGCTGCGGGCCAGACCGTTCAACTTGGCCCGCAGGGCAAAGGCTGCCTGGCCCGCTGCGTAGTTCTCCTCTTTACCGTGCCAGGCCTGGAGCGCCGGCGCCTGGAGCGCGCGGCCGTAGGAGAAGGACAGCTCCCAGGGATGATCGCCCATCTGGTTCATGGCGTTGAGATGGGCTGTCGCCTCCGCCGCGCTCTGGCCGCCGGACAGAAACGCGATACCGGGCACCGCCGGGGGCACGTGGGCCGTGAGACTGCGGACCGTGGCCTCAGCCACCTCTTGGACGCTGGCCTGCCGGGCGGACTTCTTGCCGGCGATGACCATATTGGGCTTCAAGACGATACCCTCCAACACCACTTTGTGGGCCGCAAGCTGTGCAAACACTTCGGCGAGGGTCTGATTGGTGACGCGTTCACAGCGGTCGATATCATGATCGCCATCCATCAGCACCTCAGGCTCGACGATCGGCACGATGCCCGCCTCCTGACAGAGCGCCGCATAACGGGCCAGAGCATGGGCGTTGGCATGAATACAGAACTCGCTCGGTATGTCCGCGGCAATATCGATAACCGCCCGCCACTTGGCAAAGCGGGCCCCCAGTTCGCGGTATTCGGCCAGCCGCTCCCGCAGGCCGTCCAGGCCTTCGGTGACGGTCTCGCCCGGAAAACCGGCCAGGGCTTTGGCCCCTTTATCCACCTTGATGCCGGGGATCATGCCGTGCTCGGCCAGGTATGTCGCGAACGGCGTGCCATCGCGGCAAGACTGGCGCAGGGTCTCGTCAAACAGGATCACGCCGCCGATGTATTGACTGGCCTCCGGCGCCGTGAACAACATCTCCCGGTACAGCTGGCGACTCTCCTCCGAGGACTCGGTGTCGATGGAGTCGAAACGTTTTTTAATGGTGGGAAAGCTCTCATCAGCAGCCAGAATTCCCTTGCCGGGGGCAACCATCGCACGGGCAACGGTGTTCAGCTCCTGTTGGTTCATGGACCACGCTCCTGAAAAATGGGGTTAAAAAGACGTCGGGCCAGGCCCGGCCCGCTCAGCAGACAAGACCCCCTCGGGATGTCCTTCGCGCGGGGCGCAGCTTAGCAGAATGCCGCGTGCGGGGTGCGGTTTGTTCCAAATAGCACTAAAATAGTCCTATATCCCGACAGGACATAATGCATGCTTCGGATGAGTAAACTGACCGATTACGGCACCGTGGTGCTGGCTTACCTCGCCCGAGGGGACCAGGCCCTGCACAGCGCTGCCCAAGTCGCGACGGACACCCACCTTGCCCAGCCGACGGTGAGCAAGGTACTCAAGGCACTGACCCGGGCCGGACTGGTCCACTCGGAACGCGGTGCCCAGGGGGGCTATGCGCTGGCCCGGGCCGCTGAAGACATCAGCGCGGCTGACATTATCGATGCCCTGGAAGGGCCGGTGGCCATTACGACCTGCAGCGCTCTCAAAGGTCAATGCGACCTGGAGCCGGTGTGCCAGGTCGGCAGCGCGTGGCAACACATAAACCGCAGCATCCGTAAAGCGCTCCGAGCGGTCACGCTGGACGACCTGCGCACCGACAGCAAGCCGTTGCGGGGGCTGGACTTGCGGGCCGACCTGCGCCCTGATGCCGCGGCCGACGCCGCGATACTTTGAGCCCGCCCGCTGACGAGATAGCACAGATGGCCACTTCAGACGACGGATTGACCCAACTGGTCGAGCAGAAATACCGCCACGGGTTTGTAACCGACATCGAATCGGACACCGTGCCGCCGGGCCTTGACGAGGACGTCATCCGGCTCATATCCCGCAAGAAGGGTGAACCGGCGTTTATGACCGAATGGCGCCTTAAGGCCTTTCGGCACTGGCAAACCATGACCGAACCGACCTGGGCCCATGTGCGTTACGAGCCCATCGACTATCAGAGCATCTCCTACTACTCGGCCCCCAAGTCCCTGGAAAACGCGCCCAAGAGCCTGGACGAGGTGGACCCCAAGCTTTTGGAGACCTACGACAAGCTGGGCATCCCCCTGCACGAGCGGGCGCGCCTGGCCGGGGTCGCCGTTGACGCCGTGTTCGACAGCGTCTCCGTGGCCACCACCTTCAAGGAGCGGCTTGCGGAAGCCGGCGTCATCTTCTG
>JBFFHS010000069.1:0-18348 GCA_041556855.1 Gammaproteobacteria bacterium | reverse complement strand
GAAAATCACCGCCACCCGGGTAGCGAGCAGCTCACTGTAGAAGGCGGCGAGAGGCGAATTTGCAACCACAAGCGCCAGCAAAGCGGCCAACATCAAAAGGATGCCGGCTGCCGATTCGAGCTTCAGAAAGGTGCGTAACGCGCGCAGCGGTGCAACCGGCATCGCGGTTCTCCCGGATTCAACCTGGCGTTGTGAGGCAATGCCGTGTTTGCGCAGAAGCAAAATACGACATATATTTCGTGTATTCTGCATCGGGGTGGAGCTTCCGGTCAATCCTTAAGAATTTTGCAGCATTATCTTTCAAATAATTGATATGCCTAAGGATATTGTTCAGTTCACGTTTCTCACCAATCACACCTATGTGCTGGTTTGCCTGGCCCGCGATCCCAGGGCACGCCTCCGGGACGTGGCACGCCACGTGGGCATCACCGAACGCGCCACTCAGCGCATCATCGCCGAGCTGGAGGCAGCCGGTATCCTGCGGCGCTTTCGCGAGGGCCGGCGCAACCGCTACGAAATCGACCGGGAACAGCCGCTGCGGCACGCGCTGGAAGAGCACCGCACCGTTGGCGATTTGTTGTACATGCTGCTGCAACCCGAGCGAACGCAAGCCCGGCGGGCTGGGGCAAACCCTGCGCCTGGGGCCCACCAACCGCCGTAACCGTGTATCGGGTGCGACAGGGTTTGCCTGGGCGGCCTGAATTGCCCCGGGTCGACACCGCACTGGGCCCCTGCCCAGCGGGCGCGGGCTGCTGCTTAGTGCGGATAATGTATATTATGTTAAATCGCGTATCTATCTGGGATCCGACGCCAAAGCTGCCACCCTGCTCCGTATGGCGACGCCAACGTCGGTCAAGGCCACAGGGCCCAGGTCACTCGGACGGCCCGGGAACGAGTTCTCGCCAAGGTTGGAGGCTATATGACCAAGCTGAGGCCTCTTTGAGGCGCTTGTCTACGCTGGGTGGATTGGCGTTCCTGATCAGGCTTCCGGATCCAGGAAATCACGCAGCGCCGCGCACACCTCTTCGGTGTGCAGATCCAGCATGCCCTGCACCCGGTAGGGAAACGCCACCAGGGTCGCGTCTTTGAGGTATTCAAGAGCCCGCCGGGATTTCTCGCCCTGAGGGTCGTTGGCGCAGATGAGCAGCACCGGTTGCTTCAGGGCCGGCAGCTTTTCGCGCAGGTCGTAGCGAAAAGCCGCCCGATGTCCCCACCAGGAATCCGGCCCGCCCCGCTGAATCTCGGCGAAATGGCGCACGAATAACTCGATGGGATAGTCGTTGGGTGCTCCCCGGCGCAAATGTTGCCACCAGCCCAGCAGGTGGGAGGCATCCCAGCGGTACTCGTCCGGGCGGTACAGATGCTGCTCTTTGGCCAGTTCTTCGTCCGTATAGATAACGGCACCGAACAGGACCAGACGACGCACCGCTTCTGGCCGCTGCAGCGCCAGCTCTACGGCAATCTTGGAGCCTGTGTAGTAGCCCACCAGGTCATAGGGGGGCTGCATGCCAATCGCGTCAATGATCTCCCCGTGGGCAGAGGCATAGTCGCTCACTTCCGGCATCGTGGCAGGCTGATCCGACTCGCCAAACCCCGGCGTGTCGCCCGCGGCCGCAAGGCGATCGATGCCCAGAGTTTCTAACAGCGGCACGTAGATCAGGCTTGAGGATGGACTCTGATGGATGCAGTACAGTGGCGTGCGTGGCGGTTGCTCCGGCTCCACGGTGCGCACGTGCATCTGTCCGAAGCGCCCGTCGACGAAACGTCGCCGCGGCCGACCTGCCGGTGTCGGTGCCATGTCGACAACGGTCGGTTAAAAGATCATCCGTTGCAAGTCCGGCGCACCCTTGACAAGCCCCGAGGGCGCCGGCGGTTCATTGCTTCTCGGCGGCGGTCCGAGTCCAGGTAATGGCGCGCTGCACCGTCTTGCCGCTGCGCGTCTGCTCATCCGGCGGACTCAGAGTGAGCACGTCGCCCTGCCAACGGATGGTGCGCACCAGGGTCCGCCCCACCCAGTCCGGTAGCAGGCTGTTTTCCACGTGGTGATGCACCTGATCGCCCCAGACTTCATAGCGGCCCGCATAGGCGATACAGGACCGGGCCGCTGCCAGGGCAGCGCGATCGCCGGCGGCCAGCAGCGACGGCGCGTTCACCGCGTCCCGGTCCCGGGCTGCCATCACCGCGGACATGTAGCCATCCGGGTGGTACAACAGCAGGCCCTGGGGTCGGGCCCCCAGAATGCTGGATCGAGGTTCACCCCCCACGACGACCTGGTAACGCTGCAGCTGCCAGCTGCCTACCAGACGCGTTGCATGCGGCTTGCTCATGAGTCGCTCAGAATGGAGATCAGCCTGTCATTTGCGCAGCAGGCTCAGGGCACCGCCTGGTCGATTACCAACTCGATGACGGGATCGCCACCCTGATCATATAGCGCCTCCCCGAACAGATCGCCCGACTGGGCAATGGGCTGGCCGGAGCGGGACAGGCGCGCAACGAACTGCAGTTGCTCAAAGTCCGCCAGCGAGTTGCCGGGCAGCATGGCATTGGCATCGCTCAGGCTGAACACGCCTGGCAGTTGCGGCGAATGGCGCACCACCGCCAGTGGCGGGCCGCCCTGGGGATTGCGGGCAATGATGAATAGCTGAGTGGAAGCCGGCAGACCGGCTGCCTCGACTCCGGCAGCCACGCTGACGCGAATCTCAAATGCGCCCTCCGGCGCAGCAGACGCATTGGCAGACTCGTTCCCAGCAACGACCTGCGCCGGCCCATCCGCAACGGGCTCTCCAAGTGCGGTAAGACGCTCCCGCAGCGCCCGAGCGACCGGCTCCGGCGGTGAAAGGGTCAGCAGCAGGCGCCAGCGATCCTTGGCGACCTCGGTTCGTTCGTCCAATAGCGCGGCCAGCCCGCCATACCACAGGGCCCGGGCGTTGCGCGGCTCCTCTTGAAGAACCGCCTCCACCAACTCACCGGCCTCCCCCACCAGATTGCGTTGATCAGTCAGGGTGAGCGCCTCTGCGAGGGCCAATTTCAGGGTGTTGTCGGGCGTTGCCACTTGCGCCCAGGCCTGCCGATAGGCATCCACCGCGCCGGCATAGTTACCCAGTGCCACGTAGCTGCGCCCCAATAGCTGCCACCCCTCGGGGTCAGCGGGCTGCCGCGCCAGCCGGTCGGCCAGCGCCTGGGTCATCTCATCCACTGGCGGTAGCTCGCGCTGGCGTTCCGCCGTGGTGGTCACGGGCTGTTGCCAGTCCCACGTGGACAGGGTGACGTAAAGCACGCTGGCTGCAGCGGGAATGAGCAACAGCAACGCCCACAGGGTGGCCCCGGAGCGGGCCGCGGCGCCTTGCCGCCAGAGGGGCCAGGTCCCCAGACCGGCCGCGGCCAGCGCCAACAGCAGCGCCACGATCCAGAAAAATGCCATGTCAGGCTGGCTCTTCGTCCAGAGGCTGACGGCTGCGCACGTAGATCACCCGCGCGAATACCAGCAGCCCGATGAGCACAAGCAAGGCCGGCCCGGACCAGAGCAGCCAGGTGGTGGGCTTCATGGGGGGCCGATACAGAACGAAATCGCCGTAGCGCGTGACCAGATAATTCACAATATCAGCATCACTGGCGCCGTCCGCCACCTGCTGCCTGATCTGGCGGCGCAAATCTGCCGCCAAGGGCGCGTTGGAATCGGCAATCGTCTGGTTCTGGCACACCAGGCAGCGGGTCTCGCGAATGAGGGCTTGATAACGCTGCTCTAACACCGCATCGGCAAAGGGCGTGCGATCCTCCACGGCCATCACCGGCAAGCCCAGCAATGGCAGCATCAACAACCACCGGCAGCGCATCTATTCCCCGCGCACGGCGGCGATTCGCGGCAAAAACTCCCGCGACCAGATTTCCCGCGTCAGCGGGCTCAGGTGCTTATAGAGCACGGTGCCGTCCGGGGCCAGCAGGAACGTCTCGGGTGCGCCATACACGCCCCAGTCGATTGCCGTGTCGCCGCTGGCATCGAAACCGGACGCGACATACGGATCGCCCAGCTGTTCCAGCCAGCGCAGAGCCTGACTGCGATCGTCCTTCCAGTTCAGACCATAGATAGGCAGACCGGCGCTGCTGGCAAGCTGCACCAGAAACGCATGCTCCTGTTGACAGCCGATGCACCAGGTGGCCCAGACGTTCACCAGCGCCAGCTCGCCCACGATGTCGCTGCGCTCGAGTCGGGCTGCGGGATCCTTGAGCTTAGGCAGAGAGAAAGCAGGCGCCGGCTTGCCCACAAACGGCGACGGGACGTAACCCGGGTCCAGATACAGGCCCCGGGCGAAGAACCACACCAGAGTGACAAACAGCGCCACGGGAATCAGGTAACGCCACATCAGCTGGTCTCAACAGCTGTGCCGCTCGCCCGCCGTTCGCGGTTGGCAGAGCGCGCTTTAAGCGCATAGCGACGGTCCGTGCTGGCCACCAGACCGCCCAGCGCCATCACCAGGCAGCCCAGCCAGATAAAGCGAATCAGCGGCTTGTACTGCACCCGGATACTCCAGGCGTCGGCGCCGAGAGGCTCCCCCAGGGCCACGAACAAATCGCGGTACCAGGCCGCATCGATGGCGGCTTCTGTCATGGCACTGGTCTGCACGCGATAGACCCGCTTCTGGGGCGTCAGCACCGCGATCAGACGATCGTTGCGGCGAACCTCAAACTCGCCTTCCACGGCCTGGTAGTTGGGTCCCTCAACATCGCGAATACCGCGGAACACGAAATCAAGGCCCGCTATGGACACCCTGTCTCCAATCACGGCACGCCGGTCCACCTCGATGCTGTAGCTGGAGGTGACCGTCGCGCCCAGCACGAAGAGGCCCAGGCCCAGATGGGCGATGGCCATACCCCACTGGGATCTGGGCATCACGGTTCGCTCGCGCAAGCTCCCAATGGGATCGAGCAAGGCAGCAAATATGACCCAGAAACCGGCCACGCAGCCCAGCAGCGTGAGTGGGCTGGCGCCGCCGAACCAGATCACGGGGACCGCCACGCCGGCAGCCAGGGCCGCGATAGCCGGGACGGTGAGCTTCCGGGTCAAACTGCGGGCCGGCATGCTGCGCCAGGCGGTATGCATGCCCACCCCCAGCAGCAGCACCAGCGGCAGCATGGGAATCAAAAAGACGACGTTGAAGTACGGTGGACCCACGGAGATCTTACCCATGCCCAGAGCATCCAGGAACAATGGATACAGGGTCCCGAACAGCACGCCGCCAGCGGCCGCCACCAGCAGAATGTTATTGAGCAGCAGCAGCGCTTCCCGGGACAGGAGTTTGAACCCGCCGCTGGCCGCCAGCCCGGGCGCCCGCCAACCGTATAACACCAGGGCCGATCCGGTGATCACGCCCAGCAGCATCAGAATGAACAGGCCCCGGGCCGGGTCGGACGCAAAGGCATGCACCGACACCAGCACACCAGAACGCACCAGGAACGTGCCCAGCAGACTCAGACTGAAGGCGGCGATCGCCAAGAGAATGGTCCAGCTCTTGAACAGGCCGCGCTTCTCGGTCACGGCCAGGGAGTGCATCAGCGCCGCGCCCACCAACCAGGGCATGAACGAGGCATTTTCCACCGGATCCCAGAACCACCAGCCGCCCCACCCCAACTCGTAGTAGGCCCACCAGCTGCCCAGGGCGATGCCCACCGTGAGGAACATCCAGGCCCAGGTTGTCCAGGGTCGCGCCCAGCGTACCCAATCCGTATCCACCTCGCCCGTAATCAGCGCTGCCACGGCGAAGGCGAACGCCACGGCGAAGCCCACGTAGCCGAAGTACAAAAGCGGCGGGTGCAGAACCAAAGCCGGGTCCTGCAGCAGCGGGTTTAAATCGTTGCCGTCCAGGGGCATGGGCATCAGTCGATCAAAGGGATTTGACGTAAATAGGGTGAACATCAGGATGCCGGCGGCGACCAGACCCAACACACCCAGGGCGCGATGAGCCAACGGGTCGGGCAACCGCGTGCTGCTGGCGGCCACTGCCAGCGTCCACCCCGCCAGCACCAGGCTCCACAGCAGCATGGAGCCCTCGTGGGCACCCCAGACGGCGGCAAACTTGTAGAACACCGGCAGAGCCGAATTAGAGTTCAGCGCCACATAGCGCACGCTGAAGTCGTCGCTTAGAAACGCATAGGCCAGCGCGCCAAAGGCAACGGCCAGAAAGACGAACTGGCCGGCAGCGGCCGGGCGCGCAACCGCAGTCCAATCCGGCCGACCCAGCAGACTGCCGGTCAGAGGCAGGACGCCCTGAACCAGGGACAGGCACAGGGCGAGAATCAACGCGAACTGGCCGACCTCTGGAATCACTCTCCCGTGCCCTCTCCAGCCACGGCCAGGGACTCAGCCACCTCCGGCGGCATGTAGTTCTCATCGTGCTTGGCCAGCACCTCCTCGGCCTCGAATTGACCATCCCGGCCCAGCTGCCCGCGCACGACGACGCCCTGACCCTCGCGAAACAGATCCGGTAGCACGCCGGTGTAATTGACGTTGACGCTGTTGGCGAAATCGGTGACGGTGAACGACACGGTCATGCTGCCCGACTCACGGGACACACTTTCTGCAGCCACCATGCCACCCAGGCGAAAGGCCCGTTCCTTGGGGGCTTCACCCGCCACCACCTGGGTGGGATTGTAGAAATACAGAAGGTTCTCCTGAAAGGCCTGCAGGGCGAAGCCGGCGGCGACGGTCACGCCGGCGAGCACCAGGCCGATCAGGGTCATGCGTTGTTGTCGGGGAGTCATTGCACTTGCCTCACTGTGGGCCGGACGGGCTCCGGCTGCTCAACCCGGCCGCTCAGGCGCCGCTTGACCCGCGTCGAGCGGGCGTACGCCCACCAGATATTCAGAACGATTACCAGGAAACTCAAACCAAAGGACGACCAGACATAGTAGCCATAGCCGCCCATGTTGAAAAACTCGCTCACGGGGACGCCTCCAGAACCCGCTGGGTCCAGCGTGCCCCGGCTTCCCGCTCCAGCACCTCGCTGCGCAACTGCAGGAGCAAAAGCCAACCGAAGCAGAAGGTGTAACCCGCGATCATCACCAGCAGCGGCCAGAGCATGGCGCCGCTGATGGCGTTCTCGGTGATGCTGGGCCCCTGATGCAGCGTGGCCCACCACACTACCGAGTAGTGGATGATGGGCACATTGACCACGCCGACCACGGCCAGCACCGCGCTCATACGATCGCCGCGCTCCTGTTCTTCGAACGCCGCGTGCAGCGCCATGTAACCCAGGAACAGAAACAACAAGACCAGCTCGGAGACCAGGCGGGCATCCCCCCACTGCCAGTAGGTGCCCCACATGGGCTTGCCCCACAGGGCGCCCGTGACCAGGGCAAGAAAGGTAAACGACGCCCCAATGGGCGCGGTGCTGACCGCCACGGCATGGGCCAGCTTGATGCGCCAGATAAACCCGACCGCCGCCGCGGTCGCCATCAGCACATAGGACAGCATGCTGAGATACGCGCTCGGCACATGGACGTAGATGATGCGAAACGCCTCGCCCTGCTGGTAATCCGGCGGCGCCAGCAGCAAGCCACCGTACAGGCCAATGGTTATCAGCACCAGCGCAACAGCAGCGAACCAGGGCGCAAACAGGCCCGACCAGCGGTAAAAATGGGGCGGCGACGCCAGCTGGTGGAAAAAAAGTGTCAATGTGCGCCACATGTCTGCTACTCCAAACCAACCCGCAACGCCGCGGCGCTGGCCAGGGGACCCAGCGAGACAGCAAGCGCCGCAAGGGCTGCCAGCAGATACAGGGGCCCCGCAGGGGACTCCCCCTGGGCCGCCAGATCCGTTGCCCGGGCGCCGAAAATCAGTACCGGCCCCGTCAGCGGCAATATTAGCAGGCCCAGAATGCTGCCCCCGCGCTTCAGGGTGACCGTCAGGGCCGCGCCGATGGCGCCCAGCATACTCAGAGTAGGCGTCGCCAGCAGCAGGGCGATGATCAGCGTATCCCAGGCCGCCATGGGCAGGTAGAAGGCCATGGCCACCAGGGGCGACACGGCCACCAGCGGCACGCCGCTGACCAGCCAGTGGGCGATGGTCTTGCCAAGCACCGTGATACTCAAGGGGATCGGACTCAAGACCAGTTGCTCCATGCTGCCGTCATCCGTATCCGAGCGGAACAGTCCATCCAGGCCCAGGATCGAGGATAGCAACGCCGCCACCCACAACACCCCCATGCCCACGTCTCGCAATTGGGCAATATCCGGAGACAGCGCCAGGGGAAACAGCGTTGCCACAATGATAAAGAACACCAGCGGATTCACCAGCTCGGACCAGTGGCGAAAGGCAATCGTCAGATCGCGGCGAATAACGTTGAGGAGATCCGCCAGCACCGCCCTACAGCTCCACCCGCAGCTGCCCTGCGCCGCCAAGTCGCAGCTGGTGGTGGGTTGCCACGACGGCCAGGCGCCCCGCTCGAAGATGGCGGCGCAACCAGCCCTCCACAAGGGCCCGCCCCTCCTCATCCAGATTGGTGAACGGCTCGTCCAGAATCCAAAGATCAGCCTGGGAGAGCCCCAGCCGCGCCAGCGCCGCGCGGCGCCTCTGACCGGCTGATAGCGTGCGCACGGCGCGTCCGGCCAACCCGTCCAGCCCCAGCGGCTCCAAGACAGTCTCGACCGGCTCGACTATGCCCCACAGGCGGCGAAACAGATTCAGGTTTTCCACCACCGTCAACTCCCGCTTCAAGCCATCCAGGTGCCCTAGATAAAGCACCTCGGCGCGCTGTGGTGGAATGAGTTTATTCACGGGCTGGTCCCGCCAACGAACGTCGCCGGCGCGCGCCACAGACAGACCTGCCAAAACCCGCAGCAGGCTGGTCTTGCCAGCGCCATTTGCGCCCGTGACCACGGCAACCTGCCCGGGTGCCAGCCCAAAGGTCAGCTCCGTGAACAGGCAGCGCTGGCCGCGCCAGAGCTCCAGGTCCGCGACGCTCAGCAGGGACCCCTCTCCTTCCATGTCAGAACGTCTCGCGCTGCCCGTGGACCCGGTGGCCCAATTCTCCAAACCCACTCCGGAAATGCAAGCACCGTGATGCGGGATTTTTCCAGTTAAAACAGTCGCTAAAGCCGCTTTTCCCCAACCTGCGGCGGTTGATCATGACCACTTGCCTGGCCATCGGCCACTGGATCTATAGGCAGGCCCCGTGTGGTGCCGGGGATCAGGCTGGCGACCGGATCTCTCTTGTCCCAACTGATCTATTTTCTTAGAAAAACGACCTATCCTGCTGAGCTAAAGCAATAAAATTCCAGCTACACTCGCCTTGACTCAGGGGCGCTCGCCGCGAGCTCAACCTAAACCAACAGCGCCCCACGCGGCCGCCTTCCGGCATCGGGCACTGGTAACATCATGCCGTGAACAGCGGTCCGGCTATCCGAATGACAGCAAAGACGGCGCCCGGTTTTGCCCGCCTGGTTCGGGCCACCATGGCCTCCATGGCCGGGATCAAGGCCGCCTGGCGGAGTGAGACGGCCTTTCGCCAGGAATGCGCGCTGGCGGTATTGATGATTCCGGCAGCATTCTGGCTCGGCACCAGCGCCGTGGAATACCTGCTGCTGGTGGCCACCGTCGCGCTGGTGCTGATCGTGGAGTTGCTCAACTCCGCCATCGAGGCCGTGGTGGACCGGATCAGCACCGACCAGCACCCGCTGTCGGGCAAGGCCAAGGACCTGGGCTCGGCCGCCGTTTTTTTAAGCCTCGTTCTGACGGGGCTCGTCTGGGGAACGTTGGCCTGGATACGTTTCCGCTGAGCCGCCGCGTGACCCGGCGCCGCGCCTCGGGCGGCGCTGGGCTTTAACCGGGAACAACCTCCCGCCTTGGTGCTGGGGAATTGCGGGCGGTCACAGTCTCGCCGGGATGGTCGCTGTTCTTCGTTACTGGAAGATGTTCTCAGCGTCGATGACAGCAACGCTTCCAAAACCCAGGGGCAGTTGCTGAATCTGCTGATCCTGGTCGAGCAAGGCCTGTGATTTGGCGCTGTTGTAAGACACCGGCGAATCCTGCTCCGTCATAAGCCGCCTCTTGAGATCGTCCGCGTCCGCGGTTACGAAGACGAACTTCATGTTCTCCGCCCGCAGGTGCTTGCGAATCGCCCGGTTCACGTCACTCACCGACAGTTTCGCCAGACCCTCCGTCACGTACTCCACAAACCCGCCCGTGCCGTAGTAATCGTCGTCGACCGCATAGCCCAACTGCCGACTCTGGGTGTCGGCCAGCAGGCTCGCATACTTGGTCAAGAAGTTTCGAGTTGCTTGGAAAGCCGCCTGGTCAATCCCCTCGTTCACGAGCCGTTGCAGCTCGTAGACCGCCACCCGGGTCGCAAAATGGGCATCCTGGTTAGTCCGCAGCGGCCGCAACCAGATCTGAAAGATCTGCTGTTCACGGCCCAGGTTAGTATCCGGCTTGAACTGGAACATGCCGCGCGGGAAGTACTCGATATAGGCATAGTTGCCGTAGTTCATCCCCCGCTGTTCCCGGATTCGGTCGAACAACAGAGCGCTGCTGTTGCGATGCTCGCCCAGATAGGAGCGCGCCAGCCACAGCGCCAGCCAATCCGGATCGCCCCGTCTCACGTCGATCGGAAAGCCAAAGGAAACGGCCACGCCCGGTGTTTCCTTTTCAACCAGCAGCGCCTGGTTGGCCTCAATAATGGGTGGCGGTGGCAGCACTGGAGCAGGATCTTGTCTGACGGCCTTGGGCAGCGCCTGCAGATCAGATCTAACCCGCTGTACAAATTCCTCAGGATAGCCACCACCTAGAGCAACCGTGGCCGCCTCGGCGGTCAGGTGACGGGCGTAGAAGGCCTGCACGTCCGCCAGGGTGATGTCCTCGAGATCCTGAATGTGGCCCAGGCTCAGCGACCCGTAAGGATGGTCTGACCCGAAAATGAACTCGTACAGGGCCTCCTTACCCAGCTCCTCATCGTTATTGGCCACCAGATCAGTGCGCACTCCATTGATCAACTGCGTCTTCAGGCGCTGAAAGTCGGAATCCCGCCAGCCGGGCCTTAAGAGCTGCTCACGGGTCATGGCGTACCACTGATCCAGATTATCCTTATGCACCTGCCCTGCCAGGCGGATCATTTCCTTATCGATCTGCGCGGCGAATCCGGCGGCCATGGGATACAGCGCCGCATTGATTTCCTCAATGGACCGGCTCGCAGAACCCGCGTCCGTAAGCATGAGAGCCGTCAGCGCCGCCAGGCCCTTCTGTCCCGGGGGATCATCGGCAGCACCGGCGGCAAACACGTATGCCACGTCCACCAACGGCGCCTGGGACGACCGCTGTTCGATCACCCGCACTTCCCGCAGCTTTGGCGCGGCCGCCTCGCGGGCCAAAGCATCGATGGACAGCGGCGCCTCGAGGCCCGGCAGTCCCGGTCCGCTGGACACACTGACGGTCACCAGACTCTGGTCGACAAAATAACGGTCGGCATAGTCGCGCACGTCTTCCGGGGTCAGGCGCAGCAGCATGCCGAAAGCCCGATTCATGATCTGGGGATCCCGCTGGAAATGGGTGTAGGCGGCGAGCGTTCGCGCGATCGCCTCGGAGCTGGACAGCGCTGCCGTAAACCCATAGCGCAATCGCGATTTCACGGCCTCCAGCTTGTCGGGAGCCACAGTTTCCCGCCGCGCCTGAGCCAAGGTGGTGAATATGGCATCGCGCACGTCGGCCGCATGGGCTTCATCCGTGAGCCGCGCGGCAACCAGAAATAGATATGGATCTTTGTGATCAAAGAAGGAAGCAAAAAGCTGGTCCACAGATTGCTCCGTCAACACCAGCCGCTGGTAGAGATCCGACGACTGGGAGAAGTAAAGCTCGCTGACCATGTCCAAGGCCACCGTGTCGGGGCTCCGGCCGTCAAACGCCGGGCCGCGAAAGCCGAACATCAACCAGGGCTGGGTTGGGCCCTGCCATTGGATATGCTCATCGCGGGGCCCGGATGGTGCAGGTTCGGCAGGAATCGCGACCTCGTAGCTGCCCCGTTCCCAGCCGCCGAAATACTTCTCGACCAGCGCGACCGTCTCATCGGGATCCAGATCGCCCACCAGAATCACGGTGCTCTTTTCAGGCCGGTACCATCGGTCGAAGAACAGCTTGGAGTACTCCAGTTGATTGGGCATGTCTTCGATGTCGGCAAAAAAACCCATGGTGGTGTGCTTGTAGGTGTGCTCATCGAAGGACAGATCCCGCAAGCGCTCCAGCATCTTGCGGATGGGGTTGGAGAAGTCCTTCAGATACTCGCCCTTGACGGCGAGGGCCTCCGTGCGAAATTGCTCTTCCGTGTAGCTCAGGTTCATGAAGCGGTCCGCTTCAAGCTCCAGGATCTTCTCCAGATCGCCCTTATAGAAGGTAATGTGATAGTTGGTGTAGTCATCGCTGGTATAGGCGTTCTGAGCCCCGCCCGCGTTTTTGATGATCTCGTTGTAGTCGGCGGACGGATAGCGTTCCGTGCCGCGGAACATCATGTGTTCGAAGAAGTGGGCGAAGCCGGTCTTGCCCGGCTCGACCTCGTTCCGGGACCCGGTTTGCACGGGGATCTGCAGACTGACGATATTCGGATAATCTGTAGGCACCACGATCACCCGCAAGCCGTTGTCCAGATCCCGCTGAATGTAGGACAGATCGAACAATCGATCGTCGGCGCGGACGATCGAGGGGGCCTGAACCAGGGCCATCAGACACAGGCCCAGCGCGAAACGCGGAATAACATGGGGGTACGGCATGAGCGCTCTCCTGAGGCGGCAGCACGAGGCGCTGCCTCCGCGGCGCGCAATGATAGCGTACTCAGGATTCACAAAAATCATACTGGGTCACGACCCGCTCAAGGGAGCTCGGTAGCGGCGTGACGTAAGCCGCAGGGCCGACCACCGTCACAGCGCTGCCCGTCAGGGCAGCGGCCCTGCCGCCGGATGGGTGGCGTTCGCCAGCCCGTGACTATAGCCTTGGCGTTTGAAGTCGCGCCACGATCGGGGCGCTTTTTGCAGATTGAGGCCAACCGATGGGTAAGGAGTACGACAGTATCAACGCCAGTATCCGACGCTGGCTCGGCAAACAGCACCTGTTCTTCGTAGCCACCGCCCCGCGCGCAGATGACGGCTTGATCAACTGCTCGCCCAAGGGACACGACACGCTGCGGGTGGTAGACCATCGCACCCTCATGTATCTGGACTACGCCGGCAGCGGCGTGGAGACCATCGCCCACCTGAAAGAAAACGGCCGCATTGTGATCATGCTGTGCGCCTTCCAGGGACCACCGAAGATCTTCCGCTTTCACGGCCACGGCGAGATCATCACCCCCAATCAGCCGGAATTCGGTGAGCTGTTCGCGGAATTCGATCGGGATCCCGCTGGCGTGCGGAGCATCATCCGGGTCCATGTCACTCGCGTGTCGGACTCCTGTGGTTACGGCGTGCCGGTCTATGACCATGTCGAACAGCGCCCCGCCATGGAGAACTACATTGCCAAAAGGGGGGCTGAGGCCATCCGCAGTTCCATGCGGAAGCGCAACCGAGCAAGCCTGGACGGCTTGCCGGCGCTTGAGGCAACAGAGGTCGTGGCGCCTCAGGCGCCGATCGCCAAACCCGCAGGCGCGCAGTAGTGGGCGGGTCGACCTCACCCCGCGGTGGCGCTTTGTCACATCGACCCACCCATAAAGGAGCAAGGGCTTGCTGGTCTGGCTGAGCGAGACTCGGGAGGCGTTCTATAGCTTCTTCGCAACCGGCGGGGACGTGCTGTACCTGATCCTGGTGGCCACCGTATTGATGTGGACGCTCATCATCGAGCGGCTCTGGTTCTTTCGCCAGTCCTACCCCCTGATGGCCCGGAAGGTCGAGGCTGAATGGGGCCAACGCCGGGATCGCTCCTCCTGGTACGCCCTGCGTATTCGCCGCTTGCTGATCTCCGAGCTGCGCCTGGAACTTCGCCGCTTCATTCCCTTGATTCGTACCCTGATCACCCTGTGTCCCCTGCTGGGGCTGCTGGGCACCACGACCGGCATGATTGAGGTCTACGACGTGCTGGCCCTGGGCGGCACTGGCACCCCGCGAGCTATGGCTGCGGGGGTTTCCAAGGCCATGGTGACCACCATGGCCGGGCTGGTTGCAGCGCTGTCCGGCGTGTTCTTCGTATCCCGTTTGGAAAGCAGGGCCCGTTCGGCAGCGGAGCGGCTGGAGCGCCATCTACCCGTAGACCCCGGCGCCGGGGCCTCACGGGGCGAGGGCTAGGCCGAGCCGAATCAGGCTCAGCCCGGCCACGGCCACCAGTCCCGCCAACCACCACAGGTTGCGCCCCAAACGGGCGCCGCGCTGACGGACGGCAAAATAGCCCTCCGTCAGCACGAACAACCCACCGCCCACCGCGAACCAGGCGCCGGTTTCCATCCAGAGACTCAGAGCAGGCCCTGCTCGAAGTCGGCGCGGTAGCGTTGCTGGAGGCCATCCTGCACACCCAGGTGGTAGGACAGCGCTACCGAAGCGTCCACCGTGCCCAGGTGATCCCGCGGTACGACCCCAAACCCGACCACATTCGGGTTGCGCAGGCGCTGCAGTTGCCGCAGGTAATCCTCTCGCTGCTGGTCGGTCATGAACGCCGCACCCAGGACGTCGTCCGGCGTGCAGCTTGGACACACCGCGAAGTCGAATAGCAGGCTCCGAGCGAACTGATGCACGTCCGAGCAAGTACCCAGACCCTCGCAGACAAACTCCACCAGCGAGTCTCCCAGAGCATCCATCAATGGCTGCAGATCATCGCAAATGGCCTCGGTGCTCGTCTTAACGCCCGCTGCCGCCAGGCCGGCACCGGCGGCGTACAGGCCCGCCGCCACCCAGCCAGATGGCGCGCCGTACACAAACACCATCTGATACCCGGTCGCGGCGGCGGCGAACGTACTGAACACGGTAGACAGCTCCTCACAGACCGACGAGCTCTCGTCCCCATAGGCGGCGTTCTGCATGCCGAGCAGCAGTAAACCCCCTATCCCCAGCATCCTTCTCATGGCACCCTCCTCTACTTCCCTGTAGACGGGGGTCAGCGTAGACCGGCAGCGCCGCGGAGAATGAGCGCCGAATCTGTTGCAAACGGCCGGATTACGCCCGAGCAAGGTGCAGCGATTCAGTACTTTTCAATATAACAAACAGTTAATTATCAGTTTTTTATCATATCGTTTCGAGTAAATGATGGTACTCAAAGCACGCATTCTCAGGCTTCCAGCCCTGACCTTTTTTGCCCTTGGGTTGCTATCCCCCTGGGGACACGCCCAAGAGACCGCACCCGAGCAGATCCTGATCCGCAACGTAGCGGTCTGGGACGGCACCAGCGACCGCTCCCAGCCGGTCAGCGATGTGCTCGTGGAAGGCAACCTGATCAAACTCGTCGGTCGTCGAGCTGCCGCTGCCGCGGGTCCAGATGCCATCACTATGGACGGCGGCAGCCGGATACTGATACCCGGCATCATCGAGGCCCACACCCATCTCGCCCTGCCCCTGCCCCCCAGCCGCATCCGCAATGAGGACTGGATGTACGTGGCGGCGCTGTCGACCAAGGTGGCCGAGGGCGTGCTGCTGCGCGGCTGGACCACGGTGCGGGACATCGGCGGGCCCAGTCAGGGGCTGGCCAAGGCGATTGACGAGGGTGTCCTGATCGGACCCCGGATCTACAGCTCCGCCATGTTTATCTCTCAGACCTCAGGCCACGGCGATTTCCGTGGTCTGAATGAGGCCCACCCCAATGCGGGCGGTCCTCGGGATGCCTGGGCCAATCGCTTCGGTCTTCTGGCGGACGGTCCCGCCGAGGTGTCACGGGCGGTGCGAGAATCCCTGCGCCAGGGTGCCACGGCGATTAAAGTGATGGCGGGCGGCGGGATTTCCTCAGACTACGACCCCATCGATACGGCCCAGTACAGCGTGGCGGAACTGCGCGCGGCGGTAGAAGCGGCCGAACAATGGAACACCTACGTGGCGGTGCATGCCTATACGGACAAAGCCGTCCGCAATGCCCTGGAAGCCGGCGTGAAGGTCATCGAGCATGGCCATCTGCTCTCCGAAGACACTCTTAAGCTGATGAAGGAGAAAGGCGCCTTCCTCTCCCCCCAGACCTTTGCCTTTGTGCGCAGCATGTTTGGGCGCATGCCTCAAGGCACTCAGTCCAAGGGCAACCTGGTGGTCCAGGGCACCGACAACTTGATGACCACGGCAAAGAAGCTTGGAATTCCGATTGCCTTTGGCACCGACGCCTTTGGCTCGCCGCGGATCTTCGAGGCCGCGCCCGTGGAGTTCGGCGCGCGGCTGCGCTGGTTCACCTCCCTGGAAATTCTCAAGCAGGCCACCTCCGGCAACGCCCAGCTATTGGCGCTCACGGGCCCCCGCAACCCCTATCAGGATGGTCCCCTGGGCGTCATTCAAGCCGGCGCCTATGCGGATTTGCTCATCGTGGACGGCAACCCCCTGAAGGACATTCGGATTCTGGAGAACCATGCGGAAAATATCCGCCTCATCATGAAGGATGGTGTCGTCTACAAGAACACGCTGTAGCCTGGAGTTTGAGCGGCCATGCGGCTGACCCGGCGTCAGGTTGGACTCGTCGTCCTGGTAGAGACCCTGTTCTTCGGCGCCCTGGCCCTGTGGATCCTGTCGCGACTGGGCCGTCTGACCGAGCCCATCTCCATTGGAATCGCCCTGGCGATTATGGCCGGCGGTGATCTGGTGAGCGTATTGGTGCTGCAGCGTTACACCCGCACCCCGATCACCCTGGCACCGGGTGAGAGCAGCCACCTCGTCGGCACCGTGATGAGCGGCTTCGCCGACAGTCGCTACGGCCACATCCAGGTTCGCGGGGAGCGTTGGCGGGCCAAGACAGCGGTCGCCGGGGACCTGCCGCCGGGTACCCCGGTGCGGGTCGTGTCCCGCCAGGGGCTCACCCTGCGGATTGAGCCCACGGAGGGCTCAGGCTAGCCCACCGAGACCCTCTTTATCCGGCGTAGTCCCTTTTCGAGCGGGCAGGCTTGCGGCACGGCCGGGCTATTGTTTGTTAGAATGCCGCCCCCCGAGCGACCCCCCATTTCGAGTCCAGGCGATCCGCCGAAGCCGCTCGACGCGTTGCAGCGGACGTCCTTTTGAGCACAACAAGGCTGGAAGTAGCAGTGAGCAAACAGAAGATCATCTACACCATCACCGACGAGGCGCCGGCACTGGCGACTCACTCTTTCTTGCCCATCGTGCAAGGCTTCACCTCCGCCGCAGACGTCCACGTGGAGACCCGCGACATCTCACTCGCCGGCAGAATCATTGCCAGTTTTCCAGACAATCTGGCGGACGCCCAAAGACAGACCGACGACCTTGCAGAGCTGGGCGAACTGGCGAAGACGCCTGAGGCCAACATCATCAAGCTGCCGAACATCAGCGCCTCGATCCCCCAGCTGAAGGCGGCCATCGCTGAGCTTAAGGCCCAGGGCTACGATCTGCCGGACTTCCCCGATGAGCCCCGGGACGACGCGGAGCAGGTCATTCGCGATCGCTATGCCAAGGTCCTGGGGAGCGCCGTCAACCCGGTCCTGCGCGAAGGCAACTCAGACCGTCGGGTAGCCGGTCCGGTCAAGGAGTATGCAAAGAAGAACCCCCATTCCATGGGCCCATGGAGCGCAGATTCCAGGTCCGGCGTCACCCATATGCTCGACGGCGATTTCTATTCCAGTGAACAGTCGGCGGTCATCGAATCTGCCGGTGATGTGCGTATTGACCTGACGGACTCCGCTGGAACCACGACGGTCCTTAAGGAGAACACACCCGTGCTCCAAGGTGAAGTCATCGACGCGGCTGTCATGAACAGGACTGCGCTGCGAGATTTCTTTGCCCGCGCAATAGAGGAAGCGCAAGACCGGGATGTGCTGCTGTCCCTGCACCTGAAAGCGACGATGATGAAAGTGTCCGACCCGATCATGTTCGGCCATGCCGTGAGGGTCTACTACAAGGACGTCTTCGATAAGCACGCCGCACTTTTCGAGAACATCGGCGTGGATCCTAACAACGGCATTGGCGATGTCTACGCCCGCATCGCAGACCTCCCGACCGAAACCAGGACGCAAATAGAGAACGACATCCAGGCCATTTATCAGACTCGTCCACCCCTGGCGATGGTGAATTCCGACAAAGGCATCACCAATCTGCACGTGCCGAGTGACGTCATTATCGATGCCTCCATGCCTGCCGCACTGCGCAGCTCAGGCCAGATGTGGGGCCCGGACGGGAAGCTTGCCGATACCCTCGCTATGATCCCCGACCGCTGTTACGCGGGAATTTACCAAGCTGTATTCGATGATTGCCGCGAACACG
>JBFFHS010000068.1:0-18353 GCA_041556855.1 Gammaproteobacteria bacterium | reverse complement strand
TCTCAGGTGGTGACCGTTGAGGGGCAGGGCAAGATGGTCCTGCTGGGCGGCAAGGCCGGGTTGACGGCGGACGGTTTTATCCCCGAAAGCCTCGCTGATCAGTCAAAGCTCACCTGGGAGAATATCGACCTTGCGCTGAAAGCCGCGGGCGCCTCCCGGGAAGACGTGGTTGAGATCCAGATATTCATTGTCGATCTGGCCAATATCGATCCGGAACCCGCCTATCAGGATGTGCGGAATTTCTTCCCGGCTGGCCACAAGCCAGTGTCCATGGTGATCGGGGTCAGCGCCCTGGCCATCCCCGAGCTCAAGCTTGAGATTAACGTTCGAGCGATCGTGGCAGAGTAGCCCACGACAGGCGGTCCTCGAATGAATCGTTCCGAGCAGAACGTCAGCCGCTAAAGCGCGCACTCTCATCCCTTGAATGCCCTGCCCAGGGCGGCGGGCGCCTGCTCCATAGGCGCCGGCAATCTCGTTACGTCGCCTTTTGCGGGCCGGGCCCGCGGCGGTCACGACGCCGGGCCCCCTGCGGGACAGACGGGTGTCCCTCCCCACCTTGCCCAGCCGGGCCCAAGCCTCTTCGCCAACACCCCGTTCCAGCGTCCAATCACCGCAGGAATTAACAGAAGCCCGGCCGCCTGAGGGCCGGAAGACCGGTATCCGAACATGCCGACCGCGTCCTTGCGGCGGCAATTCTGGGCAAAGACCTATCGATTTGAGGTCCAGTTCACAGTCATCGCCGCCGATATCCACAACACTAGCCACTGCCCGGGTCGGTCACGCCGGGAATATGTAAAAAACTCAAGGGACTATCACGATGCAGAAACTGATCCGTAGCGCTGTGTTGTTTCTGCTGACCTGCGCTGGGCTGGCCGCCGCAGGCGCCCAGGAGCTGTCCGGCGAGGACATGCGAAGCCTGGACGGGCAGGTGCAGGAAATTAAGTCCGACGTGCTGGATATCGCCTCCGAGCTGAGCAACCTGGAGGAACGTCTCCTGTATCCGTCGAACACGCAGATTGCCGTGTTCGTCTCCATGACTGAGGCCGAGAAGTTTCGCCTGGATTCCATGCAGCTTGAAATCGACGGCGAGCTCGCTACCCACCATATCTACAGCTATCAGGAGTTGCAGGCGCTGCAGAAGGGCGGCGTGCAGCGGGTGTTCACCGGCAATGTGGTCACCGGCGGTCATGAGCTGCGGGTCACCATGATGGGCCAGCTGGCAAGTGGCAAGGATTTCACAACCTCGGAGAGTTTTGCCTTCGCAAAGGACGTCACGCCGAAGGCGCTGGGAATCACTCTCACGGGGCCGACCGGGATCCAGGTCGGGGACTGGTAACCGATGCTGCGACCACCGCTTCCAGCGGTCGGACTTCTGCTCATCGGCTCTCTGACAGCGGGTCCGATTCAAAGCAACGAGCTGCGCGACCTCTATTTCGGTGAGGCCCTGTTCTATGCTCAGCAGGGCTACTTCTTCGAAGCGCTGGAGCGGCTCGACAGCGAGGTCAAGCAGCACGATGCCGTGGACGAGCGGCAGCTGGATACGCTGTATTCTCACATCGACGACGCTGAGTTTTCTCTGGGCGATTTCGAGCTGCGCTACCGCATGCACCATCGTGCAGGCCGTGCCATCAGGGCAGTCCTGGAGGGCGCTGTAGACGAGCTGGTGCGCAATGATGCCGCTTATCGGCTGGCTAGAATTCATTTTCAAAAAAGTCAGATCGCCGACGCAATGCGCGCACTGGACCGCATCGATGGCAAGGTGCCGGCGACCATTCGCGACGACATCCAATTCTTAAGGGCCAACATTTATCTGGCCCAGGAAAGTCCGGCGGCGGCCATTGAGGTTCTTGAGCCACTGCAGGGGGCGGCAACCTTCGGCGCTTTTGCCGCATACAACCTGGGCATCGCCTATCTGCAGAACGGTCAACGCCAGGAGGCGCTGGCCCAGCTGGAGCGCGCGGGTCGCCATAAGGCGGATGATGCTGGTGAGCTGGCGATCCGCGACAAGGCCAATCTGGTGCTCGGCACGCTGCTGATGGAGACCGAGGACTACGGCCAGGCCGTGCCGTTCCTCGACCGGGTGCGCCTGGAGGGGCCTTTTTCCAACCAGGCATTGCTCAGCTCCGGCTGGGCGAGCATGTCCAGCGACAGCTACGACCGGGCGATCGTGCCCTTCAGCATTCTGGCCGAGCGTGAGGTTACCGATCAGGCTACCCAGGAAGCGCTGCTGGCGCTGCCCTACGCTTACGGCAAGCTGAATGTCCACGGTCGTGCTGCCATTTCCTATGGCACGGCCCTGGATTCATTCAGCGCCGAACTCACCAAGCTCAACAGCTCCATCGAAAGCATTCGCGACGGCAGGTTTCTCGCAGCCCTGATTCGCGAAGAGATTCGCAAGGACTCCGATTGGGTCATCCGCCTGCGCGCGCTGCCCGAGACCCCGGAAACCTATTACCTGATGCAGCTGCTGGCTTCCCACGATTTTCAGACCGGGCTGCAGAACTATCTGGATCTCGCCGATCTGCGTCGTAAGCTGCTCGCCTGGCAGGCCAGCTTCGACGCCTTCGACGAGATGGTGGGGATTCGCCGCACCCACTACGAGCCGCTGCTGCCCGATATCGACACCGAGTTTCGTGAGCTGGACTCGCGCATGCGCCTGCGGATGGAGCAGTACAAAATGCTCGTGCAGCGTCGCGATCACATGCTCACCACGCCACGTCCGGAATTCCTGGCCACTCGCGAAGAACAGGCAACTCTGACCCGCATCCAACAGTTACAGGCCCAGGTGGAGAATCCTGAGGATTCCTTCCGGGCGCCGTTTGCCGAGCGGCTGCGGCGCTTGCAAGGCCTGCTGATGTTCACCCTGGAGACGGAATATCACCAGCGTCTGACCAGGTTTGATCACAATCTGCGCAAGCTGGACGATGCCATGGCGGTTGTTAATGCCCAGTACGATCAGTACGTTCGCACGCGGCAGGCGGCGACTCATAGCTATGTGGGCTATGAACAACCGGTCAGCCGGCTGCGCGCCCGGGTGCAGCAGTCGCTGTTGCGCGTTGAGCGGGCCATGGCCCGGCAGGGGCATCTGCTGGAAGTCAGCGCCATCGAGGAACTGGTGGCGCGCCGCGGTCGTCTGGAAAGCTACGTCGATAAGGCCCGATTTGCCCTCGCCGACAGCTACGATCGGGCGACCCAGGCCCAGGCTAAGGTAGCCGAGCAGTGACGGTAGGCCGCGGAGCTCTGCTGGCGTTCTGCTGCCTGGGCCTTGTCGCCTGTGGCACGACCAGCACTCGCCAAGGCACCCTGGCGGAGCTGCGCGATGTGAACCCCGACGTCGAGGAGATATACCTGGAGGATAGCCTGGAACGGGCTGCCCAGAGCTATCGACGCTATCTGCAGGAGACCCAGACCAGCGCCCGAACGCCCGAGGCCATGCGGCGTCTGGCCGATCTGCAGATTGAGCAGGCCTATGGCGTCATCGGCAGTGGCGAGCTGGTGGAGCTGGCCGCGCCGCAAGCCGGTGCCCGGTTGCCGGTGACGGGCGGGGGCACCAAGGGGCCAGCGGGCCTCGGTGCAGCGCAGGAGTCCGAAGAAGAATTTGAGCGGCGGGCAACGGCTCGCGAAGTGCTAATCGCCGATACCACGGGATTCCAGGCCCAGCTTCCGGGCGAGCCAATGGATGGCGTGCCAGCCGGCCCGAGAGAAGCCATAGCGACCTATCAGCAGATCCTGCGTGACTACCCCAACTACGAGCGCAACGACAAAGTGCTCTATCAGATGTCACGCGCCTACGACGAGATCGGTCAGCCTGATGAGGCCATGGCGGTTATGGATCGCTTGATCGCCGAGTACCCGTTCTCCAAGCACGTTGATGAGATTCATTTTCGTCGTGGCGAATATTTCTTCATCCGCAAGAAATATCTGGATGCCGAAGAGGCGTATGCACCCATCATCGCCATGGGCGCAAAGTCTTCCTATTACGAGCTGGCGCTCTACAAACAGGGTTGGGCGCTGTACAAGCAGGAGATGTATGAAGAGGCGCTGAACCAGTACATGGCGATGCTCGACTACCGTCTGTCCATCGGCTACGACTTCCAGGCGGATTACCAAGCGGATGACGAGCATCGGATCGCCGACACTTTCCGGGTGATCAGCCTGAGTTTCTCGAACCTGGGCGGTCCGGAGGTCGTTGATGAGTACTTCCATGGGACCGGCCACCGCAGCTACGCCGATAAAATCTACGGCAACCTTGGCGAGTTCTACTTCGCCAAACTGCGCTATGAGGACGCGGCCTCGGTCTATCGATCCTTCATTGAGCTCAACCCGTTTCACCAGGTTTCGCCCCATTTCAGCATGCGCATCGTGGAAATCTACGGTGAGGCAGGCTTTCCGCAGCTGGTGGTGGAGTCGAAGAAAGAGTTTGCGCGCCGTTACGCGCTGGATAACGAGTACTGGAACTATTTCGATGTGAACGAGTCCGCCGAGGTGGTGGGCTTTCTGAAGACCAACCTGACTGACCTGGCTGGCCACTACCACGCGCTTTATCAGGACGAGCTGCTGCTTGAGGAAAGACCGGCGAACTTCAGCGAGGCCGATCTGTGGTATCGCCAGTTCCTGCGATCCTTTCCGGCCGAGCCGGAGTCACCGTCAGTCAATTACCGGCTTGCCGATCTGCTGCTGGAGAACGCGGACTTCGGCACGGCAGCGCTGGAATACGAGCGCACAGCGTATGAATACGAGCCCCACGAGCAGGCGGCAGCGGCCGGGTATGCGGCGGTGTTTGCTCATCGCCAGCACCTGGAGGGGGCGGGCGAGGATTACCAAGCGGAGGTCCGCGCCGCTACGGTCGCCAGCTCGCTGCGCTTCGCTGAAGCCTTCCAGGCCCATGAGCAGGCGCCGTTCGTGCTGGGAGCTGCCGCGGACGATTTATACGAAATGCAGGACTTCGAGGGCGCGATCGACGCGGCCGCGAAGGTCATTGAGCGCTATCCAGCAACAGATACTCAGCTACTGCGCTCGGTCTGGACGGTCATTGGCCATGCTGCCATTGACCTGGCCCGGTATCCGGAAGCTGAGGTGGCCTACAGCAGCGTCCTGGCTCTGACTCCGGAGGACGACGAGGGCCGACCCGCGCTGATCGACGGTCTGGCCGCTGCCATCTACAAGCAGGGCGAACAGGCCAATCTGGCGGAGGACTATCGCGCGGCTGCGGGGCACTTTTTACGTATCAAGGACGTTGCGCCTACCTCAGGGATCAGGACCGCGGCTGAATATGACGCAGCCGCGGCTCTGATCAAGCTTGAGGACTGGAGTGCAGCGTCGGGCGTCCTGGAGGAATTCAGGGTCAGCAACCCGGAGCATGATTTGGGCAGCGAGGCGACCAAGCAGCTGGCCTTCATCTACCGCGAAGATGGTCAGCTGGAGCGATCCGCGGCGGAGCACGAACGAATTGCCGCAGAATCCGCCGACCCAGAGCTGGGTCGGGCGGCGTTATTGACTGCCGCGGAACTCTATGACGAGGTCGGGGTCCTCGACGACGCGGTGCGGGTTTACGAACAGTACGTGGCGGAATATCCGCAGCCGCTGGATCTTGCCATGGAGTCCCGGACTCGTCTGGCGGAGATCTTTAAAGACCGCGGCGAGTTGACGCGCCACCAGGACCAGCTGCGGGCCATCGTGGCCGCAGACGCTGAAGCAGGCCCCGAGCGAACTGATCGCAGCCGGTATCTGGCATCCAAGGCCGCCCTGTCGCTGGCCGAGGACCAATACGAGCAGTTTGCCGTGCTCAAGCTCGTGCAGCCCTTTGAAACCAGTCTGGCTGAGAAACAGCGGCGGATGGATATTGCCATGGCCGCCTTCGAGGCATTGGTCGGCTACGAAGTGGCCGTGGTGACGGCAGCAGCGACTTACTACATGGCCGAGATCTATCTGGGTTTCAGCCAGGCCCTGATGGACTCCGAGCGACCCGCCGGGCTGAGTGCGGCCGAAAAGGTCGACTATGAGATGGTTATCGAGGAGGAGGCCTATCCCTTCGAGGAGCGCTCTATCGGTGTCCACGAAGCGAACTTCGAAATGCTCGTCGGCGGTATCTACAACGAATGGGTGCAGAAGAGCCTCGACAAGCTGGTAATGCTCGTGCCCGGAAAGTACGCCAAGAATGAGATCAGCGGCGGGTTTCTCGGCTCCATAGACAGCTATGCCTATCGGATGCCCGGTCTGCCCGAGCTCGATCTCGAGGCGGAGTCCGAGGGCGAAAAGCCAGGCTTGAGTGAGGCGGCGGCAGGGCTTCAAGGAACGGCGCAAGTGACCGACGCCCGGGCCGCTGAGCCGGTCCAGCCGTAAGGAGAATGCCTATGCCCGCGCTGAGGTTGCCACCGGCAACAGCCAGTTACCTGACGGGTCTCGTCTGTGTCGCCATCCTGGGTGGTTGCAGCACAACGACAGCGCCCAAGGCGCCAGCCCCGGCGCGGGTCGAGGTACAGGAGGAGGTCGGTTTCACGATTATGGAAGCGGGCCGGATCAGCAACGACGTGCGGCTGGATTACGATGAGGCGTTGCGCCTGCTGCGTCGCGGCGATCTCCGCGCAGGCATCGCAACCCTGGAGGTGGTAGTGACCGCCGCCCCCTACCTGATGGCGCCCCTGATCGACCTTGGTATCGCCTATCATCAGGTTGGCGATTTCGCTGCGGCGGAGCGCAATCTGCTGCTTGCGTTAACGGCCAATCCGGATCATCCCATCGCGCACAACGAGCTGGGGATCGTCTATCGGAAAACGGGCCGTTTTTTTAAGGCGCGGCAAAGCTACGAAGCCGCGCTGGCCATCTATCCCGGTTACCACTATGCAAGGCGCAACCTGGCCGTTCTCTGCGATTTGTACCTTGCGGATCTTGACTGTGCGCTCGCGAACTACGAGGCGTATATGACCACCGTATCCGTTGATGACGAAGCCGCCATGTGGATGGCAGACGCTCGCTATCGAGCCGGCCAATCGGAGGAGTGATGCTTAGAGCTGCAATTATCGGGGTAGTGCTGTTGCTGAGCGGCGGTCACGCGTGGGCTCAGGATCAACAAGCCCCGGACGCGGCGGCAGATGCCGAGTCCCAACAGCAGGCCGAGGCGAAGGGCGATGGTATCGACCGGCCCAAGACCATGTCCGGCATGTCTATCCTCGGCAACGAGGAAGCGCCAAAGTCGCTGGTCATTATCCCCTGGAAATCATCTGAGCTGGGGGATGAGATCAGTCTGGCGGACAACCTGGGCGATAGGGCCGTGCCGGTTGACCGGGAAGTATTCATGCGCGCGCTGCGCTTCTATGCAATTCGCTCCGGCGAGGACACGGAGGGGCCACCTGAACAGGCTCGCTAGCCTGCACATGGGGTTCCGGCCGCGCTTTATTCCCCGGCGCCCATGAGCACACACCCTGACCGTGGACTGCATCACATTCAAGACGACGAACGCGCACTATCCTTGCTGTTGCGTTGGGAATGACTCACGACATTTTGTCAAATGAGGAATTGGTCATGGATCTTTTCTATTCAATGGTAGGTTTCTTCTCATCAGGCGGCGTTTTCATGTATCCGATCCTGGTGGTGTTCGCCGTCGGCGCGGCGATTGCCGTCGAGCGTTACATCACGCTGGCCCAAGTGACGCAGAAGAATCAGGTGGTGTGGAAAAAGGTCCAGCCCCTGCTCGCCGACGGCGAGTTCGATCAGGCCCGGGAGATGACAGGCAGCGACGAGTCAACCATTTCCCAGGTCCTGAACATGGGGCTGTCCCTGCAAGGCGCCGTGCGCCGTCGTGAGGATATCGAGATCGCGATGGAGGAGAGCATGATGGAGATCGTGCCGCGACTGGAGAAGCGGACACCCTACGTGGCCCTGGCCTCCAGCATCGCCACGTTGCTCGGGCTGCTGGGCACCATTATGGGCCTGATCCAGGCATTCACCGCGGTGGCCAATGCGAATCCGGCGGAGAAAGCCGATCTGCTGTCGGCCAGCATCTCGGTCGCCATGAACACCACGGCCTTCGGTCTCATGGTGGCCATACCCCTGCTTATCACCCACGCCGTGTTGACCAGCAAGACCGGCGACATCGTCGATAGCCTGGAGATGGCTACGGTTAAAGCGCTGAACGTATTCTCCCGCCGGGCGAAGCGAGCCGTCGAGGCTTAAGCCGTGGCCAGACGGCATCATTACCGGCGTCGGACCAAGGACGGCGCCCATGAACTGGACGTCACCACGTTTCTGAACCTGATGGTGGTGCTGGTGCCATTCCTGCTGATCACGGCGGTTTTCTCCCGCCTGACGATCGTGGAACTAAATCTGCCCAGTGCCAGCGGGGGCGCGGCTACCAAGCAAGAGGGTTTTCGTCCCGAAGTTCTGGTGCGCGACAACGGCATCGAGATCGGCAACGGTCGGACCGTCATCGCGTCCATCCCGAAGAAGGACGAAGAGTTTGACCTGGCGACCCTGTCCGAATTCATGGTGGATCTGAAACAGCAATATCCGGAGCAGGAAGCCGCTTCCGTGCTCATGGAGGCACACATTCCCTATGACTATCTCATCCAGGTGATGGATATCGTGCGCAGCTTTGAGAGACCTACCGAGGTGGAGGGCGAGGTTGAGCTGGTCGCGCTGTTCTCCGAGATTTCCGTTGGAGACGCCCCGTGAGGAACACGCGCAGACTCAAGCGCATGTCGCGCAACCGGGTGAAGCTCACCAAGATGAATCTGACGTCTCTGATGGACGTGTTCACCATCCTGGTGTTTTTCTTGCTGGTCAACTCCGGTTCGGTGGAGCTTCTGGAAGCTCCGAAAGACGTCAAGCTGCCCGAGTCGGTCGTTGAGACCAAGCCGCGGGAGACGGTGGTGATCTCTATAGGCCAGGAAGACGTGCTGGTGCAGGGGCAAGTAGTTGCCCGCGTCAACGATATTCTCCAAGGGCAGCCGGACACGATGGCGCCGCTCACCGCGCGACTGGCGGAGCTTAAGGAAAGTATTGTGGGCCCCAACACCCTGGCGGTGGCCGAAACTCAGGAGATCACCATACTCGCTGACAAATCCGTACCCTTCATCGTGGTGAGAAAGATCATGTCGACCTGCACCGACGAGGGCTACGAGAACGTGTCCCTGGCCGTCATTCAGAAGCCAACCCAGGTCGCGAGCCGCTAGCGGCGCTAACGCCAAGGTAACGGTGTGGATTCCCAACACTCTGAAGAGCGCTCACTCCTCGAACAGGTCCAGTCCTCCGAACGGGTCCTGGATGATCTCCAATCGGAGTTGCGCACCATCGAGATGGAGTTGGCCCAGCTGGCCGAGCGCCGTCGTCAATACGAGTTGCTGGAGACGGCGTGCCGATCTCTGGAAGAGCTGGAAAGCCTCGGTGCGGGAGAGCTTTTCTGGGATTCAGAGCAAGGCGCTCACCGTCTCAGCCACGCACGCAGCCAGATTGCTGCCTTTGCCGACGAAGTTGCCCGGGTCGAGGATCATCGCGAAGCGGCACTGAGCCGCATTGATCAGCAAAACCTGGAGCTCGACTGTCTCCATTACGATCTCCAGGATGTCATCCAGCGCGAAGAGGCGCGTCAGAACGAATGGCTGGTCGAACGGGAGCAGGAACCACTGCCCTATCGCGCTCAGGTCATGCCATGGTCGCGCGGTTGCGAGGAAGACGAGCGCTTCCGTCGGTCGCTTGCATCGTCGCTGGCTGCCTCGGTTGCTGTTGCGGTGCTGGTGGCTTCGATCGCGATACCCGTTGTCAAGCGCGAAACCGTCAATGAACTGCCGGAGCGGATGGCCAAGCTGGTGCGTCAGGAGCGCCAGCTGCCCCCGCCGCCACCTCCGGTCCAGCAGCCGGACGAGCCTGAAATCCCTCAGGAGCTGCCCGAGCCGGATCCGGAAGTGGTCGAGCCGCCGGAAGAGGTGCCGGAGACCATCGCCGAGCCCATGCTCGCTGCCGAAACGCCAGACACCAAGGAGCAGGTCAAGTCCAAGGGTATCCTGGCATTCCGCGACAGCTTCGCCAGTCGCGCTGATCTGCGTCCGAGTGCGGAGCTGGGATCCCAGGCCCGGGTCAGGGCGGCCGGCGAGGATGCGGTCGGGCGTCCCGAGCGCATGATGGTGACCACCTCCGCGCCGGGTTCCAGCGGTGGTATCAACCTGTCTAACATCAGTCGAGATCTTGGCGGCGGTGGCGGCGCGGGACTGGAGGGCGTTGAGGTCGGCCGTGTGGCCAGCGCCATCGGCGGCGGCGGCGGATCTGATCGGCCCCTGGCCGGTGGCTCATTAGCAGGTCGCACGGACGAAGAGATCCAGATCGTGTTCGATCGCTATAAGGCCGCACTGTATCGGCTCTACAACCGCGAGCTGCGGAAAAATCCCACGCTGCGCGGACAAATGGTGCTGCGCTTGACAATTGAGCCGGACGGGTCCGTTTCGCTGTGCCAGCTGCATTCCTCCGACATGGACGCGCCGGCTCTTGGCAGCCAGGTCGTGCAGCGCGTCAAGACCTTCGATTTCGGTGCCAAAGACGGCATCGTTGCCATGACGATCATCTACCCGATCGACTTCCTGCCCTCGGCCTGATCCGGCCAACGCTTGACATAACAACCCAATCGCGAACACAGCTCGCAGGCTACCGCCCGGCGCGCACTATAGGTGCCGGGCGCATTACATAATTTTCTTAATTTCTATTTCAAAATCAATGACCTGCAGATTGTCAAATGTTAAAAAGGTTAACAACGGCCGCGGCGGCCGCGGGGTCGCGAACCTGTGAATCAGTTCAACATTCCCGCGAATTTGCTGCGCGATAGTGCCCGCACGAATCAGACAGAACGCGGCCGATCAAGGTGACGGCAAAGTGACTTTGACAGTCCGCGCGGTCTGTGGGAGCTGAGCCGAGCGAACTGAGCTTCAGCATTGGGAACACGCAAGTGGGGTGGGCGCACCACGGACAGGTGCGACCCGCGCTGGTTTCCGGGCGTTGCAATTCGAGCGGTTAACCAAGGGGCAATATGAAATCCAGGGATGGGGTTTGCTTGAGGTCGGGCGGCGGCTGGGTCGGATTGGCGGCTGCGTCGCTGGGGCTGTTCCTGCTCGTTGCCCCGCCTGCCCAGGCCCAGGACTGCTCCGATTACCCGAATGGCGTGCTGGACGGTGCCACAGGCGCTCCGGCCCCCTCCCAGCTGCAAATCGATAGAAATTGCACGATTCGCAACTATCCTGCCTCCAATCCCCTGCGCACCAACTTCAGCTTTCTCACCCAGCCCGGCCAGACCAACGAGCGCTGGTTGATCGTCTTCGACAACGTTGTCCACACCGGCCAGATGGCCTGTAACGCCGTTGCCGGGCACAGAATCTGGTTTACCAACGGCTCGTCCACCGCCATTCAGGAGGGCTGCCAGAACCTGGTCATACCGGTCGAGAAGATCGATAAACAGAACCCTGCGGGTCAGAGCACGGCGACGGTAGGCGTGCCCTTTACCTATCGACTCACCATGCCGGTGCTGTTCGATCCGCGCACCACGACTGTCATCAATACCACTGGCTCCCTCGACGACCTGCATGGCGTGACCGTTTGGGATGATCTCAACGCCACGGGCGCGGACCTCAGCTATGTCAGTCATGTGGCCTATTGGGAAGATGATGGCGTTCCCGTGCCCCACACGTTCTCGAACTCGGGTGGCCTCCTGAGGTTCGACAACTTTCCAGTTGTAACGGCGGGGCGGCAGATCGTCATCGAGCTCACCGTCGTGCTCGACGCGACACCTGGCAACGTTATCGGAACTCAATTCGTCAACACCGCCAAGTGGGATTTCGGCCGATTGATTGACGGCGTGTTCTACGAGCCGCTGCCCGGCGAGTGGGGAATTACGCCGCCGCTGACTATTGCGGGGCCGGAGCTGGTGGTGACGAAGGATGGCCCGGCCACCATGAACCTGGGCCAGCCTGAAACCTTCGTCCTGGATATTCAAAACAGCGGCAATAGCGGCGCCTTTAACGCCACCATCCGCGACCGGCTCCCTGATAGCGGCAACGGCGGCATGTGCGATGCGACGCCCACCATCCTGAGCGCTCAGGTTTTTGCCGCAGACGGCGTGACGGCCGTCCCTGGCAAGGGAGCACTCGCCGAGGGGATCGACTTCTCCCTGACCTACAGCCCGGCGCCGGCCTGCGAGGTCAGCCTCACCATGCTTTCGGATGCCGGCGTCATCGGCCCGGGCGAGCGTCTGATCATCAACTACGAGACCAGCCTGGACTGGGACACCCGCAACGGCGTTGCTCTGACCAACGTGGCGGGCGCTACTGAGTGGTTCAACGGCAGTGCCGGCAACCCCGCCCGGCAAATCTACACCCGTACCCTCACCGACGGCACCGTCGGTGTCCTGGACCACCAGGATGCACATACCGTTACCACCGCCATTACCGGCACCTTTTTCGAAAAGAGCGTGGCGAACCTGACCACGGGAGCAAATCCCACATCAACGGCCGCCCCTGGCGACACCCTGCGCTATACCCTGCGCCTGCGCACAACGGACAGCCCTCTCAATAACTTCAGGTTTTCGGATGATCTCGGCGCCCTCAATGGCACGCCGGTATTTGTGCCGGGGAGTCTTGCGCTCGTCGCCGGAACCATTCCTGCCGGCGCCGACCCATCTAACACGGATCCCAACGGCGGCACCAACGGCGCCGGCGTCCTGGATGTCCGCAATATGAATCTGGCGGCGGACAGTCAACTCGAGATCCAGTTTGACATTACCCTGGCCGGGTCGCTTGCCGATGGCACGCTGGTGTTGAATCAGGCCGAGCTTTGGGATACCGCCAAGCTGGCTGATAGCGACGATCCGAATATCAACGGCCAAGCCAATCCGGATGTGGATGGGGATGAGGATCCCACCCAGGTAGCAATTCAGTCAGCGCCAGCGTTCCGTATCGAGAAGATATCTAGTTACATGACCGGCGATCCGGGCGTGCTGCTGGCGGGCGAGACGCTGCGTTACACGATTACCGTCCAGAACATCGGGACGGCAGATGCCGCCGGCGTTGCGCTGGTCGACCAGATACCCGCCAACACCAGCTACGTTCCCGGCAGCACGACCTTGAACGGCGTCGCGGTGCCTGATGCAGCCGGTGGCGGTTCGCCCCTCGCCAGCGGCATACCGATCAACGCGCCTCAGGATCCCACGGCGGGCGTTATGAACGCGGGCGTCGCCAACAACGTGGCGACCGTCGTTTTCGACGTTACTGTTTTTCCGGATGCCCCGGACGGCACCGTGATATCCAACCAGGCGTTCGTCAGTGCTGTCACCGACGGCATCGTCGATCAGCCGTCCGATGATCCGCGCACGCTCGTGCCGGATGACCCCACCCGCGACGTGGTGGGTGCTTTGCCGCTCCTGTTTGCACCCAAGACGGCGGCACTCGAAGTGGATACAGGCTCACCGGGCCTCGTGGATCCCGGCGACACGCTTCGTTACACGATCACCATCTATAACAGCGGCACCGCGCCTGCGACCGCCGTTGACCTGACCGATCTGGTGCCGGCCAACACCACCTACGTGGCGGATTCCGTGACGCTGAACGGACTGCCTGTGGGGCAGCCGGACAACGGTCTGTTCCCCCTGATTGCGGGTATCCCGGTCGCCTCCGCAGACCTTACGCCGCCGCTGCCCGGTGCTGGAGCGGGCGTGCTCACCCCGGGCGAGGCGGCGGTGGTCCAGTTTGACCTGCAGGTCGACAACGGCGTGGCTCCAGGCACGCTCATCACCAACCAGGCGGTCGTTTCCAGTGCCGAAGTGGCCGATCTTCTGACCGACGGTGATGGCAACCCAACAACCGGTCCGGAGCCCACCGTCGTGGTCGTGGGTGACGCGCAGCAGTTGGCCATCGTCAAGGAGGTCGCCGTCGTCGGTGGCGGGGCGGCACTCGCTGGCGCGGACCTGGAGTATCTGGTGACGGTGCGCAACATCGGGGCGGTACCGGCCTACTCCGTCGTCATCAGCGATGATCTTGGCGTGCCGAATCCGGGCTATCTGACCTACGTGGATCAGTCCGCAACCATGAACGGCCTGGTGGCCGGGGTCAGCTTCGCGGGCACCACGATTACTGGGGACTATTCTGCTCAGTACGGTCCGTTAGCCCCCGACGACGTCGTGACCCTGCGGTTCCGCGCGACCATCGACCCCGGTCTTGCCGACGGCACCACTATTACCAACACCGCAGACGTGACGTGGAACGATCCGGCCCAGTCGGCGACTGCAACGGTGTCTATCGACGTCGGCGCCCGGCCGGATCTCGGCATGCTGAGCGGCAACGTCTGGCACGATGCCGACCACGACGACGCGCCCGACGCCGCAGAACGACCGCTTGAGGGCTGGACCGTCGAATTGCTTCGTAATGACCAGCCGATACGTTCGCTGCTGAGCGACGTGGACGGCAACTATCTGATAGCCGGCGTCCAACCCAATGACCTGACCGGCGATAGCTACTCACTGCGCTTTCGCGCGCCGGGCGCGGGCGCGTCGACGGCTTTGCTCGGCGAAGCGGATTCGGATTTCACCGACGGGATGCAGCGTATTGATGATCTCCTCGTGCGGTCAGGGAGCAATCTCGTTGACCTGAACATGCCTGTCGATCCCAACGGCGTCATCTATGATTCCATCTCGCGGTCACCGATCGCCGGCGCGACCGTCACGCTGGTGGACGTTCGGAATGGCGCCCCACTGCCTGCTGACTGCTTCGACGATCCGAACCAGCAGGGTCAAGTTACGGTCGGTAATGGTTACTACAAGTTCGACCTGAACTTCTCAGACCCGGCATGTCCCGCTGGGCTGAACTATCTGCTCACCGTGACGCCCCCCAGCAGTCGCTATCTCTCCGGGGTGTCGGCGATCATTCCGCCCGCATCGGACCAGACTACGCTGCCCTTCGATGTGCCGGCCTGTCCCGGTTCCGCCAATGATGCCGTGCTGGCCACAACCCTGTATTGCGAAGCTCAGGCGTCGGAGTTTGCACCGCCCGCATCGATCGCCCCGGGCAGTCCTGCGATGGACTACCATTTTTTCCTGAAACTTGACGACAGCCGGCTGCCGGGCACGGGGCAGCTGTTCAACAATCACATCCCCCTTGATCCCCGGCTGGACGGCGCGGTTGCGGTCACCAAGACGACGCCCATGTTGAACGTCAGTCGCGGCCAGATGATCCCGTACGTGATCACCGTGAGTAACTCTTTCGGCGGTGATCTCACCGAGGTCATGGTCGTTGATCGCTTCCCGCCGGGGTTCCGCTACGTCACAGGCTCCGGGCGTGTTGACGGCGTCGCGCTGGAACCGGACATCGGCAGCCGCGAGCTGGTCTGGTCAAACTTGTTCCTGGCTGCCGATGGCCGCCATACCATCAAGTTGCTGCTGGCTGTGGGCGCCGGCGTCACGGAAGGGGAATTCGTGAATCGCGCTCAGGCCATGAGTGGCGTGACCGGCGGCGCCATATCCGACGAAGCGGAGGCCACCGTTCGCCTGGTTCCGGATCCCACTTTCGACTGCACGGACGTAACCGGCAAGGTGTTCGATGATGCCAATCGGAACGGCTACCAGGATCAGAACGAAACCGGGTTGGCCGGTGTAAGGGTCGTGACCGCCACCGGGCTGGCCGCCACCACGGATGCTCACGGCCGCTACCACTTTACCTGCGCCATTACGCCCCACGAGGCCCGCGGCAGCAACCTGGCGCTGAAGCTGGATGACCGGACCCTGCCAAGCGGCTTCCGGGTGTCGACGCGGCCGGTGCAAGTCCAGCGCGCCACCCGCGGTAAGGCGCTGCGGATCAATTTCGGCGCCTCCATTCATCGGGTCGTGGGTCTGGACGTGGCTGATGCGGTGTTCGAGCCGGGTACCACCGAGATGCGTTCCCAGTGGCAACCGCGTATGGGCTTGCTGCTGCGCGAGCTGCAAAACGGCCCGGCGGTGCTGCGCTTGTCCTATGTGGCCGACGTGGAATCCGAAGATCTGGTGGAGCGCCGTTTGGAGCTTATGAAGCAGCAGATCATGACAGCCTGGCAGGCGCTTAACTGCTGCTATGAGCTGGTTATCGAGCCCGAGATCTACTGGCGCCTGGGAGGTCCGCGGTCTGGACCCGGAGGGTCGAGCCGATGAGCATGAGGCACAAGCTCTGTGGCCCGTTGTTGCTGGTGGCGGCGTGCCTGTGGTTGCCGGCGGGCGCCCAGAACGTGGCGGAAAAACCCATCGGCGAAGCCGTGGAGCGGCATCTCCCGAGCGATGGCCCGATCGAGCAATGGGTCCAGGATCCAGAGCGCATCGCGACGGACAAAAGCGATAGCCTGGAGCTGGTGGAAATGCCCACAGAGGGTTTGGAAACCATCAAGCTCAGCGACCTGGTGCCGCCGATTCGATTCGAGTCGGGCGTTGCGAATATTCCCGAGGCTACGGTTCAGTCACTGGCCGATATCCTGGAGCGGATGCGTGACCGCATCAATGTGCGTTTGCACCTCATCGGTCATGCCGACAGCAGGCCGCTGTCGCCGGCGCTGACGGAAATCTATGGTGACAACGCAGGCCTGTCCCGGGAACGGGCTGGCAAGGTTGCCGAGCATTTCCAGACCATGCTGGCGCTGCCGCCGGAGGCAATCTCCTATGAGTGGGCGGGCGACGCGCAGCCCGTGGCCAGTAACCTGACGGAAGACGGCCGCGCTCTGAACCGCCGCGTGGAAGTGGAGGTCTGGTACGACGAAGTGACCGAGTCGGTGGCTCTGGAGGAGTTCCTGGTAGCCCAGGAGATTCAGCGGGTAAAAGTCTGCCGCATGGAGACTGTTTGTAAGCTGCGGTATGTGGAGGGCCATGCCCGTCGTGCGCGGGTGCAGAATCTGATCGCCCCCCTGCACTACAGTGCCGATGCTATCGACGTGAGCGGCGAGTTCATCGACCGGGTTCGGCAGGGCTTTGAGAATCTCGCCGGCAAAAAGAACGTGGTCGTCAAATTCGTGGGCTTCACCGACAGCGTGCCGCTGAGCGGTCGGGCGGAGCGGATCTACGGCGATCACGTCGGTCTTTCCAAAGCCCGCGCTCGACGCGTTGCGCTCGCGGTTCAGGACAGCCTGCAGCTGCCCACCGTCGCCATCGAAAGCGACGGGCGCGGCGCAGTGCGACCACTGGGGTCCAACGAGACGGCGCGTGGCCGGGCCCTGAATCGCCGGGTGGAAGTGGAGTTCTGGTACGACGACCTGCTCCAGGATCTGCCGGACGAGCCCCAACTGTGCCCGGAGGATGCCGGCGCCGTGACGGTGACTCGCGTTTATGATCCGCCCTGGGGAACGATTGCCGATCTGCAGTTCCTTGACGGCCAACCCGCCATCCCGGCCGGGTACACCGCGACCCTGCAGCGAGCCCTGGCCGATGTGGCTGGCAAAACCAATCCGCGCCTGCGGTTCGTGGGTTATACCCGGAATGAGCGGCTGGCGCGCCGCACCGCGGCGGTCTACGGCGACGATATCGGCCTATCGGCCTCCCGCGCGCGCCGGGCTATGGAAATCATCGCCCAGGACATGCAGCTGGCGGCAAACCAGGCGGAATTCGAAGGCCGCGGCTACGTGCACTCCCAAGACGTGGTCAACGCCGGCTTCATTCAGGGCGACACTTCCCACGTTGCGGTGCAGGTCGTCTACGATGAGCTGGCCGTCATGGACGATTATGAGGGGGTGGATATCACCCGCATGACCCGTGAGATCACCCCTCAAAATCCCCTCGGTCTCAACCTGATGCGCATTACCGTTGACGGTGAGCCCATTGACGATCCCCAGCGCAGCTCATCTGATATCCAGCGCTGTACCGACGTGGCTATGGAGAAGGCCGATATCCAGTTTGGTTTCGACAACATGCGCTCTTCACCGCGGCTGAGCGTGGTGGCCCAGCCCTCCACGGTGCGTGTTTCCCCCACCACGGTGTTGAGCAACGAAACAGGGCCTGAGATCCATTTCAGGATGTATACCAACTACGCCGCCTTCATCGATCGGGCAGAGGTACGCTTGTTCCGCCCCGGCCAGTCGCTGCAGTCTGAGCCGCTCGATGTGGTGCCTATCAGCCTGGAGGAGATTGCCAAGTGGCCGGTCCCGCCAGGCGGCTTCGACGGCCCGGTGCAGGAGTTGGTCTACGTCCTGCGGGCGTACGGCAAGGAAGACAACTTCGATGAAACCTGGCCCCAGCCCCTGTGGGTTGTGACCGGAGATCCGGGCAAGCCGAATCCGGAAGTGGAACCGGCCGGCGGGGAGCCGCCGCCGGTGCTGACGGCGGCCTATGGGGAAAACCAGCTGGGTCTGCACAACATCGGTCTGGGCAGCGGTACCGT
>JBFFHS010000067.1:0-18747 GCA_041556855.1 Gammaproteobacteria bacterium | reverse complement strand
TCACGTCGGGCGGAAAAAACTGGCCACTCAGTCGATTGGCATAAAAGCGCCTAACGCCTTCCTGCCCCTGACCGCCGATCATCGTTGGGACATTGACGATGTGCGGATTCGCTGACATCGTCGCCATTGTCTTGTCGAGATCGCCGGCTAATTCTGCATTCATATGCTCCTCGAAAATATTATCTACTGCGTCATTCAGGTTTTGGTCAGTCAATGGAGTCTCCTTTGGGCCAGAAGGCTCGTCACTGGCAATGGAATGAATGCTCACGCCAGCTAGGCCTGCTACGGCTACGCTAGTTTTTATTAACTTTCTTCTATTAATATCGGTCATATCCGTCCTCCTTCTTAAGGATCATAGCTGGAAAAAACCCTTTTTAGGCAGTTCTGCCGAATGTCCAGTTCTGGACGTAAGTAGACGGTCGAGCGAAGGAGTCTAGCGGCGTTCCGGGGCGGCGGCCCTGGGACCCATATCGGCTGCTGCCGCGCTGCAAGTACCTGTTCGAAACCCATTGCGTTTTCGCATTTTTGGGCGCACGATCGTTGGCTCGTGGGGTACGGTGCATTGTTGTCCCGACGTATACCTTTGGCCCTCACGGGTTAAGGGAAATGAGTCGTTATGTGGGAATACAAAACGGGAATCTCAGCTTGGAGGTACGGTGATGCGAAGCGTAATTATCGGCTTCTTTCTGGTCAGCGTGAGCGCAGTATCGGCGTTTGCCCAATTAGTGGAACAACAGCGGGCCAGCCTGGCCGTTGAGACGTGCAACGTGAAGCCAGGCGAGGCCGCAGAAATGTCGCAGGCAGTGAAAGAGATGGTGGCATACGTAAGGGCCAATCCCGAAGACTTGCCCGGCAACGTCTATGGGGTGTTCAGAGAAGTCGCGGCTCCTGGCGACATTGTGACCTTTGTCCTGGAAGTTGAGAGCATGGGCGAGTTCGAGGACTTCATATTAGCTCGAGAAGCAGCAAACAACTCCGACGAGCGACGCGGCACCTTGTTTCGAGCCTGGCGGTCGCATCTGGATGCGGAATCCTGCAACTGGAGTTTTCAGGTTCGGCTAGACAACCCATGATGTGATGAATAGGACGTTCGTCCTGGGACCTCACCCGGGCGGACCTGTCTGGAGCCGGCCAAGTATAGGAAATTCAAAGCCCCTGTTGCCACCGTGCATCGGTCGCTGAGCCCGGCGATGGCGGTGCTTTGGCGCTGCCATCGCGCGGGAATTCATAACGGACGTGCAGACCCAGAGTTTGTAGAGTGGTTGGAAACGTATGTTTTCAGGCAGGGCTGGTCCGCTAACATGACCGCTGACCGCAAGCAAACAGCGGGATGTCAGCGAGTTAGGCAACTCTGCGCTGCAACATGAAGGTCCGCTGCCGACCCAACTTTTACGTTGGGTTTGCTGCGCGACTCCGGTCATTCAAGGGGGTTGTTTGAAGGCATCGGCGGAGATCCCGGGTTTTACATAATCCCGTTTACTTTACATAGATCGATTTGCTCGGCAAATTCACGTTTGGCCAACATCGCCGCAACCAACAAAAAGGAAAATGCGATGACAAGAATTCTACTGTCAGCCGTAATCGCCGTGGCCGTATTCGGTTTGGGCACGGTTGGGCCGGCAAACACAGCCCACGCTCAGTCAGCAGCTTGCTATGTTCCGGGCAACAACACCGCTGCGACAGGAAGGCAGAACGTCCTCAGGGTGCCCAGCGAATACCCGACGATTTCGGCGGCGATCGCCGCGGCCAGTCCAGGTGACATGGTGAAGGTCGCCAACGGTGTGTACACCGAACAGGTGATCATCGACAAGCCGATCCGGGTGCAAGGCTCTGATCCCAAACATACGATCATCGATGGCGAAAACAAGACCGCTTTGTCTGACGTCGGGCAGGTGCGCGTGGTCGCCGCCGGCAACGTGGAGTTCTCGGGATTTACGATCGTCAACGCGGGGCGAAGCGCGTCCGGGACCCGCGCCGCGATCTACACCGAGTCCCCGGTGGCGGGTGTCACCTACGAGATCCACCACACGCAGTCGATCGGGTCGAACGATCCGGCTCAGACCTTCCCGACGAATCCAGACTTTGGATTCTGGTCCGTGGGAGGTAAAGAGCATCTGTTCTTTCACCACAACGAGATCAGCCTGACCACCGCCAGCGCATTCCTGCTCCAGCGGCACGTCGGTCCGACCACGATTAATGATAACTCGTTCGACATCGGTTACGAGGGTGCCGCAGTATGGATCGCGAGCAGCGACGGTGTTCACATCACCACGCCGCAGCGCGTCTGCCGGAACAGCATCAATTCGGGGAGACCTGATGTCAGTGGCTTCCCGGGGGGTGTGACGTTCAATGCCGGTTGGCCCACCGGGATCGCGGGTGGGTTCACTGACGTCCAGATCGCCCACAACGCTATCTGGGATGTCGCCCAGAACCGCCGTGGCATCGGCCTCGTGAACTTCGCGACGGATCCGACCGCCAACAACATCCGCGCCACCATCGAACACAACCGAGTCCTGGGTAGCGGCGGCTACGAAGGGATCACTCTTTTCGGCTACACGGACGGTGTCAAAATCCGGCACAACCAGATCAATGGCATTACAGGTGAGCCAAGTATTTTCATTCCGGGTCAGGGGGAGACGTTTGTACTGGGCTTCAACGGCGGGATCCGGCTACGCGACCTCAACGGGATCGCGCCAGTCAACGCGGAAATCTCCGACAACAACATAGAGGCCGTGCGTGGGATCAGTGTGGAGGCGGACGCAAGCTGGAACTGGATCAGCAGGAACCGTGTCTGGGCGGTCGACTATCCGATCGCGCTGTCCCCGAGCTTAGGCGTTCCTCTGACGCCAGTCGCAGTCGAACTGGGTGCCGATACGTACTCCAACAGTGTCACGGATAATCTTCTGCGCACGCCCGCGGAGAAAGGCGATGCGGCGGTGCTGGATAACAGCGGGGGGGTTAACACGGTGGCCGGGAACCGGTGAGCCATGCGTGAAGGACCCTGAAACGGGTTCGGGTGGGCGCGGATGCCGGCCAGCGGAGGAATCGCCACAAGCGCGCCCTCGCCGCATCCGCGCGCAGCCGTCATCTGCTGATAGGCAGATGTCTCTGACTGCCGTATCACAATTTCATTTGAATGCGGTGTGGCCAAGATCGCAGATTGGTGCCGAGCGGATGTTTTAAGAGCCGCCGATTCGCTTCCCTTGCGAAGGTGGCATTGCGCCTTTTCTATGTATGGTTCACTTGAAGAAATCTGGGAAGGCGACGGTCCCGGACCCGCCTGAGGTGCCAGAGATAACGTCACGCCCGGTTTCGTCGAGTTTCTGGAGGAGGACGTAATCTTTCCTTAGCCGCGAACGGCAGGGATTAGGCTGCAAGCAGACATTGCTACAGTGCAGCATTTTCGCCTTGATCAGGTGACTCTGCCCGGCAGCTGGCGACCCGAACCAATCAGTTTGGTCGGTGAAGATACGCTTAAGCGCGCCGCGAGCTTGCGTTCAGCGGCGATGTCCGCCTGGCACCAAGGCCTTTGAATGTCCTATCCTCTCGGAGCGAAGTCTAATGAGCACAGTGGTTGCCAGGATTGCGGGTAACACCCCCGCAATGGGGAGGAAGTTTGCAATGCATATGACGAAGACACTTCTCTCACTTTCCATCCTGGCGCTGGCCACTGCCGCCTGCTCCTCACAGCCGGATCAGGAAACTCCGCAGCGGCCGAACGCCGCTGCCCCGACGTCACCCGGCGCCACGCCGACCAATCCCGGGGTGACGCCGACCGAGGTAAAAGTCGGCATGAACGCCGTGTTCAGCGGGCCGTCCACCGGTTTGGGCGTCGAAATGTGGCGGGGAGCAACCGCAGCCTTTCAAGAGGCGAACGCCAAAGGCGGCGTGCACGGACGTAAGATCAGCCTCGTTTTGTCAGACGATCGATATGAGGCCGACAGTGCCGCGCCCGCACTCGTCAAGCTGATCGCTGAACACCGGGTTTTCAATAGCGGTTGGTCTGTCGGCACGCCGACCATCGTCAAGTTCCTGCCCGTCGTGCTGCAGCACCACAAGACCGACAAGTTTTTTCACTTCGGCAACTTCACCGGAGCGCAACCGCAACGCAATGCTCCGTACGCCGCGGCAGTATTCAATGTCCGGGCCTCCTATCGCCAGGAAACCGCTGCCATGGTTGACGCCTACGTGGCACTGGGTCGCAAGAAGATCGGAGTCTATGTGCAAGATGATGCCTATGGCGCCGACGGCCGCGAGGGAACGATTCGCGCTCTCAGGAAACACGGGCTCGAGCTCATCGCGGAAACCCGCTACCCTCGGGGGCAGAAGTACGAGGTGAGCGTTGCGGCACAGGTCACGACGTTGCGTGATGCGGGCGTCGATGCGGTAATAATGGCGGGATCTTATCAGGCGTGCGCCGCGTTTGTCCGCGATGCGCGACTCACGGGGTGGGACGTGCCTATCCACGACCTCTCGTTCGTGGGCCCGGACCAGCTCTACGAGTATCTCACCGAAGAAGAGAAAAAAACCGGCAAGCGGATTGTCTACAACTTGATCAACACGGAGGTCGTCCCCCACTACGACGACACCTCCCTCCCGATGGTCAAGCAGTATCGAGCGGCAATCGACAGGTTCGCGCCGCAGCTGCCGCCCGAGGCCTCCAATAGCGGTTACGAGGTGCATAAGAAGTACACCTTCGGCTCGCTCGAGGGGTACATCACCGCACAGGTCTACCTGCGCATCCTTGACAAGGTCGGACCGGACTTGACGCGCGAGAAGTTCATCGCCGCGGCTGAGGGGATGGGCGAATTCGACCTCGGTGTCGGCGCACCAGCATCCTATTCGGCGCAGGACCATCAAGCCCTCGACCGCGTGTGGATGACCTACGCCGACAAAGACGGCTGGAAGGCGGTCGACAATCTGGCGACGGTCATTAAGGGCGATGAATAAAACAAGGGCTGCTCCGGGCGTTTCTGGGCCTGCGATCCTCTCCCAAACCCCGCGGCCCGTTTCGACAGCCAGTGCCTTGGACACCTTCGTGAGGCCGACATACTGCCGGGCGTTGATCCCGCCCTCGAACCCCTCCCGGGTGGGAGATCACCCACATCGAGCCCTCTGGATTCGTGTTACCAAAACCGTTGCAGCTATTGCTGCGCCCCGACGAGCACTGGTATCGACTCCGCCGCAAAGGAGTCATGAACTAGCGGGCAATGCGACCGCTTCTGGACGCAAGCAGGTAGTGGGATTTCAGCGAGCTTGGCAATGCTGCACTGCAACATAAAGGTCTAGTTCCGACCCAAAATGGTCCTTTGCGGACCCTCGATGTTGGCAGCAGTTGTGGGACACTGAGGTCCACGACTGATTAGTCAAGCGACGATCTTACGGACACGCCGGTACGATCTTCTATCGTTTTACTTAGCCTTCTTGAAAGGAGGTGCCCCATGAGGTTTTCTTACAGGAGTCTTCCAGGACAGCTTGCGAAGACTCTCAGTATTTTGTTGGTGGTGATTCTTGGCACCGCATACTCGACCGCCGCGGATGCAGCGCAATCGATCGTCGGATCCAAGTTTGTCGAGGTCGATGGCATCCGAACCCGTTACTTCGAAGGCGGAAGCGGAGAACCCATAGTGTTGGTCCATGGCGGTCACTATGGCATGGCTGGAGGCGCTGTCCGATTCATGCCGCTCTTTCCGCTCCTGGCAGAGCATTTCCATGTCTATGCAGTAGACAAACTGGGTATGGGGCTAACCGATAATCCCAAAGAGGATGCAGGCTATTCCATGGAAGCCACAATCCAGCATATCTATCGATTCATGCAAACGCTGGGTTTAGAGAATGTTCATCTGGTTGGCCATTCCCGGGGTGCTCTGCCGGTCGCTCGCATCGCCATGGATCATCCTGAACTGATCCAGACCCTGACCATCTTCAACAGCAATACTTTGGCTCCGGGAGATCCCAAGCCCTCGGCGCCGAATCTTCGCGCTCTCGGCCCGCCTCCGACCAAAGAGTCGATTCGGGAAGATGTCCGGCGCACCACCTACCTGAAGGATGACGTTACCGACGAGTATGTCGACGCGCAGTTGGAGGTCGCCCTGCATCCCAAGATACGTGAGGCGGCGGAACGGCTGGAGTTGCTCAGAAAGCGCTTCGTCCAGCAAAACCCGGACAAGGTGGATGCCAGACCGGCTCTTGCCAACAACTCGGGCACGGGATGGTGGTTGTATGAAATCAAGGACTCGACGCTGCAGATGCTCGACGCTGGTCAGTTGAAAACGCCCACCCTGGTGATTTGGGGTTACAATGATGCTTCAGCGACCCCTGAGATGGCGGCGGATCTTTTTCGGGTGATCAGCAGATCGGCTGATTCGGCCCAGCTGCACTTTTTTAACCGGTGTGGTCATTCTCCCTACCACGAATATCCCAAGGCAGTAACCGACCTCCTGGTCAGCTTCACGGGAAATGCGACGCGCTGAGACGTCGGCTCCTGGCCCTAAACCGCCGGTCCCGGATCGGACCACTACTGGAGCGAGAGTCCACGGTCATTGACAGGCCCCCGCCGCTGAACTCGGACCGAATAGCAGCCCGCTAGTAACTACGCTTAGTCCGTTAACTGGTCCGTTCTTCATTGTTATCCTCACCAGGGTTGCGTCGCGCCAGCCGCGAGCCGACTTCGGTGCTACTGGGAAGTTGCCTGGCCGTGATACCGCTCACAATACATTGTCGCCCCTGCTAGCGCCCGCGGCGCAATTCCCCCTCCGCTATAAGACTCCAGTCCGCGCAAGCTTCGATCTGTGCAGGCTTGCACACAGCTTTGCGCTGCCGAGTTGCTGGCGTCGGCCGCAGCCACAGCCTCGCACTCGGCCCGGAGTCGGTTCAACTCACTACGCATTTCGCTGATAACTGTTGCCGGATCGTTCATGAAGCGGTCCCTCAGGCGTCCGTAGCACGCTGAGTCGCCACCGCAGAGGACATTCGTCTGCGACGATGGCGGCATTGCGCCGGCACTGTGTGCCGCGGGCGCCGTGGGCACCGCTGCCGCTGAGGGCTGATTTGCCTGTGATTGCAGCGCGGCTGCATGTGCCGCCGTGCACTGCACCAGCAGGACACCGGCGAGCTGCTCGGTCATCGACGGCCCGGCGACTTGCTGGGAGATACTGAGGCAGACCTGGGTGCAATACGCGAACAGACCGCCGTCGTCGGGCGTGGACTGACACTGCTGCGCCAGCTCGAGAGCCTGCTGCGCTGCGCCTAGTGTGGTAACCGGGGCCGTGCCGTTGGGAGGCGTTTGTACGGCGTTGGAAGTCTGTGTGGCGACCGGACTCTGCGCGACGACGGCGCCCGCGCAGACGAGAAGTATGTTGAGTTTGTGCATCGGTCCTCCTTGATCTAGTTGTTGCTGTGCATCCGACGACAGCGCGGCCCGAGGCTGCAAAACCCTTGCGGGTAAGTCCGCCGCCAGCGAAGACCATACCATTCTGCAATGCACTGTTTCATCGACCGTCTGCTCCCAGCCAGAGGGGACGCCAACCGAACAACGGTGAATAGAGGCATGTCGTGAACAAGCCTGCTGGCGCGCGGACCCGGGCGTCTCGTGTATGCTGCAAGAATGCGCAGCCGTAGCTGGTTCTCGCTCGTCACTTTGTTGGGGCTGGCGTCCGTAGCCCACGCGGACCAAGTCATCAGACTCGCTACCTACGCGCTGCCTCGTGGTTTAGGCAATCCCCACAGCTCTACCAGCAGCTCAGAAATCTACACTTGGGCGTCGATTTTCGACGGGTTGACCCGGGTCGATGAGAATGGCCGCGTGCTACCGGCCCTTGCTCTGGCCTGGCAGCCGACGAATCCCCTGACCTGGCGCTTCAGGCTGCGCAAGGGCGTGCGCTTCTCCAACGCTGAGCCGTTTGATGCCGATGCCGTAGTAGCCACCATCCAGTACCTGATTTCCGATGCGGCCGCCGGCCAATCGGTGGCTCGGGAATTCAGTAGCATTGCCGGCGCGCGGGCGCTAAACGACCACCTGGTTGAGATCACCACGCATCGCTCGGAGCTGGTGCTGCCCGCGAAGCTGGCCGCGATGCGGATGGTCGCGCCGGAGCAATGGCGGCGCTTGGGTCCGCAAGGGTTTGCTCGCCAACCGGTGGGCACCGGGCCCTTTCAGGTGGAACAGTGGGGCTCGACGCGGATCGTTCTCTCCGCGTTCCGCGACTCATGGCGCCCGCCTGCGGTGGACGGCCTCGAGATCTTCGAAATGCCGGAGACCGCGGCTCGCGTGCAGGGGCTTCAATCGGGGCGCTTGGATATCGGACTGGTGCTGGCGCCGGACGATACGGATGCGCTGGAGCGCACGGGCAATGCAATGCACGTCAGTTCGGGCGCCGCCGTCACCGGCATGTCCTTCGTTACCGTCAGGGACTCGCCCGTGAGTGATCAACGGGTTCGCCAGGCCCTAAACTACGCGGTCGACAAACAGGCCATCATCAAGGTGTTGCTGCGCGGAAAAACCCGGCCTGCGGGACAGCCGGCGCCCCACCACGCCCATGGCCACGATCGCTCCATCGCGCCCTATCCGTACGATCCGGAGAAGGCGCGCGCGCTGCTCGGCGAAGCCGGTTATCCGGACGGTTTCGACCTGATCACCGAAGTGGTGCTGAGCGCCACGACCGCGGGCGCCGCCGTCTACAGCGTGATAGCCCAGCAGCTTGCCGCAGTGGGCGTACACATGGAGGTTCGGAACATTCCTGTGGCGCAGCTGATCACTAAATCGGTGAGTGGCACCTTCGCCGGCAGCGCTTTCGGGATGGAATATGATCTCAAACCGACGCTAGACGCCATGCGCCCGATACCCATGCATTCCTGCCTTCGGCTAATTCCCTGGCACTGTGATCCGGAAATAATGCCGTTGATCGATGCAGCGGAGCGGGAGTTCGATAAACAGAAACGCGAAACGCTCGTCAGGGCAGTCATGCGGCAATATCACGATTCTGCGCCCATGCTGTACCTCTATGAATCGGTCTTTTTCGACGGGCTCTCAAGTCGAGTGCGGGACTATTCCCCGGCTAATCGCATCATCAATTTTGATGAGATCCGACTCGTCGAGGAGTAGCGCCCCGTACTGGGCGGGTGCAGCGGTCCCAAGGTGGGCTATGCGGAATACGGGAAGGACGCCCTGGCCGCCCCTTAGGTGAGCTCGACCTCGAGTGTGAGTGACCGCCTGTGGAGGGTAGCCGCCGCGCAGCAAAGCTTGATCAAGCAGACATTGCTGCACGGCAGCAATGTCTGTTTACGGCCAGCAGCGCACGCTCTTAAGTCGCGTGCGTCGGGTGCGTTCAACTTTTCAGCTTTGCTTCAAGATGATTCATAAGCTCACCCATTTGGTCGCTAGGACTGAACTCGATTGCCTCGTAGTCCTCGTCAACCCTGACCGTGTGGCCTGGCGGCCAGTAGTAAACCTCGCCGGCGTTGACCGTCTCTTCAGTGCCGTCTGCGTAGGTCACATGGATGGAGCCTTTGACTACGGTTCCCCAATGGGGGCACTGGCATAGATTGTCAGGCAATCCCTCGAGTAGCGGAGCAGCGTCCGCACCTGCAGGTAAACGGACCCGGGAGACGTTAATCGAGTCCCAGTCCTGGCCCTGAAAGCAGACACCGCCAGCTTCGAGGCGAGTTGGTAGTTCGTTCTTGGCTTTTTTCATGAGTATTCCTTTCTGGATGTTCAGGCACAACGCTGCCACCGGGGCAGTTTGACAGTCCGCACTTTGTATAAGCAAGGGGAAATGGGCGGATTGACTGGACGAGCGCGGGCGACGGAGCCCAAGTGCTCTGCTTGCAGAGCTCCGAAGCACTGCTTCGGGCCAGAAGCCGTCGTTTAGAGCTCATTCAACTGGTCCGCGAAAATGCGGCCAAACCAGTCAACGGACCTTCATGTTGCGATGGGGCATCGCCTAATTCGCTGAACTCCGACCTGCCGCTTAGGGCCATAGGCAGCCATGAGACAACTATGAGGAAGCCCAACGCAGACTCGGCGAGTTCTAAGTATCCTTGGCTAGCATCAAGATATCGATGGACCGGGTGGCCACTGGATAAGATGCTGAATGGGGGGCTCCTTTCGGTACCCGATACCATTCGCCCGGCCCGTAGGATTTGGTCTCACCGTTGAGGGTGAAGCGCAATTCACCCTCCAGCACTACACCAAGATTTTCAGTTTCATGAGTATGCTCGCCCAGAGCAAAACCAGCATCGTAGTTGCTGAATAATATTTGCCAGCCGTTCTCAGCCTTTACACCGGTGATGTCGTATACCTTGGCATCTTCAGCACCCCAGAACTTGGGCAGGGCTTTGAGTTCGTCGGGAAAATCGGCCATAGAAGTATCCTTCGAAGCAGCCAACAGATTATAACGAAATTGTTGGATTCTCGTGGCGGCTAACCGCCCAAGGCCTACGACGTGATGATTGGGCAGAAACCAGACAATGTTGGCCAGCTTCACCGAACACTACCGCGCGGCCTGAGGTTCTGGTGGGACCGCAAGATTCGCAAGGGGATCGTAAGCCGCTGCGATTCCGTGGATCGTAACCATGGCAATGCTCGGTCCAATCCCGCCTCTGACGACTGGCAACGGCTGTTTTTGGCCGCGTCTATCGGGCTTTTGAATCGCCTATGCTTAACCGCTCCCGAGCGCCATGCAAATTCTCGCCCAGGGGTTGATAATCTTGGGCCGCAACGCCAGGGTAAGGGCATGGAATCGAAACCCGGATATCTGCTGGTCATGGGCACGGCCCTGGACCCTCATGCCATGAATCGCTATCAAGAGCGTATCCCGCCGATCTATCAGAACTACGAAGGCTATCGTCTGGTCATGGGTGAGCCCCCTGGCGACGCCACCTGCCTTGCCGGCGGCCTCAACAACCTAGGTGTAATGCTGGCGCGCTTTCCCTCGCTAGACCATGTATCTGACTTCTGGTGGTCGGAAGACTATCGCAAAGCCTATTTGGTTCGAGAAAATGCGGGGAGGTTCTCAGCCGTCGGTTTGCCCGGTCTTGACCGGGAGCCCGATCCCTTGCCTGGGAGCAGGAGTTACCTGTTGGCCATGGCGACGCCAGAAGCCCCAGGGCAATGGCGACCCTTCGCCGATGCGCTGGCAGTCGGACTGCAAAGGCTCGGTGCCACGATTCTGGCTGATGCGGGGCCGGAAGCGTTAGAACGCTTAGAAGGTTTAATGCCCGGCAGTCACGTTCTGATCGCTCTGATGCCTTTGGGACAGAATGCAAAATCCGCGTGGGCCGCGCTCGGCCCGCAGCTTGATGCCCTGCGCGAGGCGGCTAAACCTGTAAACGTCATGGCTCTTGAGGGACTGCCTGATGATCATCCCGAACGTCTGACCGGGGAGAACGTGGGGGTTTCATAAAGTCCCTCCCAGAGGGATAAAACAGCGAAACCAAAAGTCAGGGAAGGACAAGGCTTTTAAAAGCCCCGCTGGCGGCGGTCCCCCAGGTCGTATAGGGATAGATTCTCTGCATGGCGCCTGAAGACCCGCCCCGGTCCGACCATTTACGGGTTGACGTCGGTCCCCCAACATCGATCCACCCCGGCCCGCTCTGTATTGCCGATGCTCCGAAAGCCGAAGAATCGAACCGGCCGCGGAGGCTGTTAGCAGCCGGTCGCGGATCGGATCACTACAGGTGCTGGGATGTCAGCGTGGCGCTGAGCCCTGGTTTCTAGCTATCCCGGCCCGACACCAAGCTCCAACACTTTTGTTACCGTATTGAAAACTGCCAAAGCTTGAGTGGTCAGGCGCCGCAAACGCCCAGGCCGCTCGGGCATCGCGTGCCGATTCTTCTCAGGACTCACGCACGTTACAATGCCGGGCGGGAGCAAAGTATCACGGTGAAACTATGGAAACTAGCACGGCACGTTCGGCTCCTCTGGTTGCATCCGTGCTGCATCCCACGGATTTCTCACCGGCCAGCAACAGGGCCTTCGCCCACGCCTTGGCCATTGCGCTCCTTCGACAGACCGAGTTGACGCTTTTGCATGTGGGGCCGGAAAAAGGGTCGAAGGTCGACTGGGCCGAATTCCCGCCGGTGCGTGCAACCATGGAGCGATGGGGATTGCTGGAGGCGGGGAGCCCTCGCTCCGCTGTCTTCGACGAGTTTCGCACCAGGGTCACAAAAGTGGCCATCCCAAGCCGACTGCCGGTCTTTGCCACAGCGAACTTTGCGGACCAGCACCCGGTCGATCTGCTTGTGCTTGCGACCGAGGGACGTGCAGGACTGTCGCGTTGGTTTAACCGCTCCGATGCGGAGGCGATGGCCCGATGGTCCAAGACGATGACGCTATTCGTTCCCGCCGAGGCAAAACGCGGTCTGGTGTCGCTCGAGACGGGCGACCTGATGCTGAAAAACATTCTCGTGCCAGTCGACGCAGCCCCCGATTGCTCAGCGGCAGTCGAATTTGCCAGACGGGCAGCAGAAGCGCTGGGTGATGACACTGTCAATATCACGCTGTGCCACGCCGGCGACGATCCGGCGCCGTGGCCGCCGCTCACCGAAGGACGCGGGTGGCACTGGCGCAAGGAGCACGTTCAAGGTGAGCCGGTTAACGAGATCCTGGCGGCGGCGGACAGGCACGCCGCGGACCTGATTGTGATGGCTACGGCGGGTCACGAGGGTGTATTGGATGTGCTGCGTGGCAGCACCACCGAGCAAGTATTGCGTCGGGCCGGGTGCCCCTTACTTGCGGTGCCATCGGCCTGATCACAGATATAGCCGAATGCCCGGACGGCATGCAGAGCTCAAGCATGACACTGGCCTAGCACCCACCTCCCATGCTTGAACGATCCCGGTGGTGCGCGATTTAATACTGCCAGGGGAGGGGCGCGGAGCATGAGGGCAGGCTGCGCCATCCGCTGCGAGCGAAGAGACCAACCGCTGCGCCAGACCACTTTGCCTAAGATGATATCCTGCCTGTTGCCGCTGGTGACCGGCGAACAAAGAGGGTCTGTCGGCGGCACGGCAACCAGTTCCACCGGCGCCGCGACCCCGAGCACGACAAACACGGGCTATGGCGCTTGCACCGAGACCCGCCACTTGGAGAGGCCCATGATAGGAAGACGCGAGCTATTACAGTGTCTGCCGGCCGCGCTGTTTTTAAGGGCTGGCGGCGCAGCTGCGGCCCTGGATCAGCGCAGCTATCGGGGGGTCGTTCGCTATGCCATCGGAGAGCGGGAGAACGGCCGAGAAACATTCGGGGTGACGATCCAGCCCGATGGCCTGCGCACCCTGCGGGCGCAGTGTGAAATAGACGATGTCCGTTTGATGCGCGACGTGACGGTGACCCTTGATGCCAACTGGCTTCCGGTCGTCGCATTCATTCAACTGACGATTGCGGGCCGGTTCACGGGAGCGACCTGGTACCGTTTTTCCGAGCGCGAGGTGGTGGCCGAGGGTTATACCGCCGCCGACGGACGTATCTCGCAGCGGTTCGAAGTCACCGAGCCGGTGGACGCGTTCGGCACCCATCCGATTCACGGCGACGCGTGGAACCTGGCCCGGCTGCGCCGGAATGGCGGACGCAGGATTGCATCGCCTCGGTTTACCAGCTCGTTCGCATCCAATGGCAGCACTGGCCCAGCCCTGGTGCGTATACCCCAGGACCATATCGCGTACGCGCTGGCAGGCAAGGAAACCGTGACAGTGCCCGCCGGCACTTTCGAGACCGAACATTTCACCATGAACGTGGTGCCAAGGGATAAAGTCAACCATATCTGGGCATTCGGCGAGGACTGCATACCCGCGCGTATGGTGACCAGCGAAGGTCGCCGCTACGAACTGATCGAGTTAGACGGCGACCCGCGGTGAGCCGCGTGCCAGATTAGCTAGTATGGGGCCTTGCGCAACTGCGACGGCGTCGTGAAATCGATTAACAAAGCCGCTTCGCGAAGGCCCCGGCCAGTGCCGTCGGACAAGGCACGCCCTCGCCAGGTCGGTCGGCCACAGCGGCCACGCTGCCCGCCCTGATGCTGCAAGCGAAGCGGCCGATGAGTTGCCACCGATCGCGGTAGCGAGCTCATCAGCTGCCCCAGAGATCGTACCCTTCCAGAGCCGCCCCCTTGGATGGTGGCACCAGAACTCCGTCATCCACTTTGCGCTTGATGACGTCGATGAGGGCATCCTGAATCCGCTGCTTGGAGTCCATGGGTTTGTCTGCCCACAGATTCACCGGATAGAAAGCCGCCTCATTGAACAGGGTCGCGTAAGCCTCGGAGCGCAGCCGGGCCAGGCGGTTAACGCCGAAAGGGCCCGTGGGCGTGCAGCGCGCCCGGCGCAGGGCATCCATGTCGATGACCGCGGAGGCCGTGAGGGATTCGCCTGCCACACCGCTCTCCACCATCAGCTTGCCCTGATAATCAATAATCTTGGAATTGCCGGCGTGGGTGCCCGTGGGCAGATCGGGTCCAATAATGGCAGCCGCATTGGCCGAGATGAAATAGACCATGTTCTCGGCGGCTCGAACCCGCTTGGCGGACTCCCAGGCCATCATTTCAGAGCGGCCGTGATCGGAAGTGGGATGCAGAATTACCTCCGCGCCGCGCATCATCAGACAGCGAGCCGTCTCCGGCCAGAGGATCTCGCCGCAGGGCATCATGGCAACATTGCCCAGTTCGGTTTTGGCCACCGGCCACAGGCCTTCGATGCCGTGTTTGTCCAGGTACTCATCCAGCACGTCATGGGGCGAGGCGGCTTGGGCGGTGGACACCCGTCGATACTTCAACACCACGTCGCCCGACGGGTCGATCAGGAAGGAGCAATTGAAATAACGTCCCGGCCATTCCGGTGGGGCTTCGTAGCCGTTAGCGCCAATGAAAATCCCCATGTCTTGAGCGATCTGCTGCAAGCGTTCGATTTCGGGGCTGCCGGGAATCTGAAAACACGCCTTCTCGATCCATTCCGCCGCAGTTTCCCTGAGGGGAAAGCCCTGCAGATTGAACTCCGGAAATAACACCAGGTTGCGCATGCCGCCACCGCGCCCGGCGGCGAAGCGGATCAACTGCTCCCAGCGGTCGATGCTCTGGTTGACGATGACCATGGCATCTTCGCGGGAGCTGGCCGCGTTGACGGTGACGTTATTGGTCTGCATGGCGGTGGCTTTCCAAAGGGCGGGCATGGCGAGTCCTTGTTGTTGTGTGACGGCGGCGGCGGAGCCGTGAGCATATAACGTTCGCCCATGCGTGTCCCCGCCGGCGCGGGAATCGGCACCGCTGCGGTTTGGGCGGCGCGCGGCCATTGGAACAAGCGCCCTGAGAGGCTCGCGCCGGTGCGCCTGTTAGGTTAGCCTGGCTTCACCAAGGAGGCGCCATGAGCATCGATATCACCCATCATGACATGCAGCCCGAGCCCTGCCACGACGAGAGCGCCCGACAGGCATTCGTGCTGGACCTGCGACGGCATCTCGCCCAACAGATTTTTCCGGGGGTTCAGACGACCTACGACAAGCGCGTGGCGCCGCGTTTCCTCCGCGAGCACGGCCGGCCGCCCCGGGACAAGCGGGAAGTGCGCCGGGCGATGACCGCTGATCATTACTACCAAACCTGGAGTTACCTGCAGCGCACCAGTCAGCAGATGATGTGGGATTGTGTCATCGATACGGTAGAGCGCACCCTGCCGGAGCTGATTGCCAGGGCCGCGGTGGAGCAGCCACTGGGCAGCCTCATGCTGGACGACACGCTGGCTGTGCCCGGCTACCACACCGCCCATGATATTCATCAGCAGCCGGGGGGTTATCACACCGAGTTCGCCGCCAATGATGTGGCCGAGGGTGTGATTTACGACCTGGCCGTGCCCATCTATTCCTTAGGCCTCATGGGCAGTGCCAACGACGCCCTGGGCACAGCGGTCGTTGATTTCTACCAGGATCGCTGCCCCGACGCAGGGCCGGCGCGGATCCTGGATATGGGCTGCGCCGTGGGTAATTCGACCGTGCCCTGGACGGCTCGTTACCCCGATGCCGCGGTGCACGGCATCGACGTGGCAGCGCCCTGTCTGCGCTACGCTCACGCGCGCGCCAACGCCATGGGTGCTGCCGTTCATTTCAGCCAGCAGAATGCCGAGGCGACCCGCTTCGAGGACGAGAGCTTCGACGTGATCAGCTCTGTTTTGCTGCTGCACGAGACGTCCCGTTCCGCGGTGCCCAACATCTTCAAGGAATGCTTTCGGCTTTTGAAGCCCGGCGGCATGATGATCCATCTGGATGGTCCCCAGGATGAGGGTCAGGACCCTCTGCAGGCGTTTCTGGGTGAGTGGGAGGTTTACAACAACAACGAGCCGTTTTACGGCGCCCTGCGGGAGATGGATCTGCGTGCGGTCGCGCAGCAGGCGGGCTTTGTGCCCGAGCGGATTGAGTTCACCGGCGCGCCGGTGGGTTCGCGGGATGGCAACGGCGGCTACATGGGTGGGTTCAGCAGCGCACCCGTGTACACCGCGGTGAAGTAGGGGTCAGCGTGACGGAGCAGATCAAACTGCCGCGGGTTGCCAAGGGCAAAAAGCCTGGTTATCTGGACGAACGGGCTATCGATAATCTCGCCGCATCGGTGCTCGCCCTGACTCAGGAGCTGTCGGTGGTCCGGGATCGTCTAGATACCGTGGAGCGGCTGATCGAGCAGCACGGGGTGTTCTCCCAGCAGGTGATCGAGCAGTTCAAGCCTGACGCGGCCGCGCGGGAGGCCCGCAGCGAATGGCGCCAGGCCTATCTGGCCCGGGTGCTCAAGTCAGTTCAGGAAGAGCTGGATCGCATCGAGCGCGCGGCCGTGGACTGAAACTCGCGTCCTTTGCGGCGCGGTCCGGGTGCCCGTTTACGGGCTGGATCAGGCGGCGCGGGCTTTCTGGAGCGCCTGCCAGATCGTGTGGGCCGTCATGGGAATGTCCATGGCGGTCACGCCGGCAGGGGCCAACGCATCGATGATGGCGTTGGCCACGGCCGGTGTTGCCGCGATCGTGCCCGCTTCGCCCGCGCCCTTGCAACCCAGTGGATTGCGCGGTGAGGGTACCGGATTGGATTCAAAGTCGATCCCGGGAATCGTGTCCGCTCGAGGCATGGTGTAGTCCACGAAGCTGCCCGTAACCAGCTGGCCCGTGTCCGCGTCATACAGGGCATGTTCCATCAGCGCCTGGCCCAGGCCCTGGGCGACTCCGCCCACGATCTGGCCCTCCAGGATGAGCGGATTGATGACCGTGCCCACGTCGTCTTCGGCGGTGTAGCGGAGGATGGCCACGCTGCCCGTATCCGGATCGATTTCCACTTCGCAGATGTGGCAACCGTTGGGGAAATTGCCAGCCTCGGGTTCGAAGCTGACGCTGGCTGCCAGACCCGGCGCGACGCCCCCGGGCAGCGCCTGGTCAGAATAGGATCGCTGGACCACGGTGGCTAAATCGACCTGCCGGTCTGTGCCCACGACGGTAAAGGCCCCCGCGTCGAACTCGATATCGCTCGGACTGGCTTCCAGTTCGTCCGCAGCCAGCTGCCGCCCCTGCTCGATCGCTGCAGCGACGGTCAGCGTCAGGGCGGATCCGCCAATGGACATGGTGCGGGATCCGCCGGTACCGCTGCCCCAGGCCAGGGAATCTGTGTCGCCCTGAATAATCTGCACCCCATCGGCGGGCACGCCCAACTCTTCCGCCACCATCTGGGCATAGGTGGTTTCATGACCCTGGCCGCTTGCCTGGGTACCGACCACAACCTGCACGGTCCCGTCCTTCAGAATGGTCAGCTCCGGTTTTTCGCTGGAGGGGCCGGCGCAGATCTCCACGTAGTAGCACACCCCCAAACCGCGCAGCATGCCTCGCTGGGCAGCGGCCAGACGCCGCTCTTCGAAGTCCTTCATGCCGGCGCGGGCGACGCAGCTGTCCAGCAGGCGCCGGTAGTCACCTGAATCGTAGCAGGGTCCCAGCGGCGTCTGATGGGGAAAGTCGGTGACGAAATTGCGCGTGCGGATCGCAGCGGCCGAGATCCCCAGTTGCCGCGCCGCCTTGTCCACCAGCCGCTCGGTCATGTAGAGGGCTTCCGGTCGGCCGGCGCCCCGGTAGGCGTCCACCGGCGCGGTATTGGTCACGACCCCCAACAGATCGATGTGGGCAGCGGGGATGTTGTAAGCACCGCAGGCCATTTCATAGCCGGAGTAGGGCACAAAGGTCCCCGTTTGCCCGTGATACGCGCCAATGTTGGCAAACACCTCAGCCCGCAAGCCCAGAAAGCGAGCCTCTTCGTCCAGCGCCAGTTCCGCATGCAGGCGGTGATCGCGGCCGTGGGGGTCGCTCAAAAAGCCCTCCGAGCGGGTGGCGATCCACTTGATGGGACGGCCAAGTTCCTTGGCGGCGTGCAGGGCACAAACGGGTTCATGCTGTAGATAGAAGCGCATACCAAAGCCACCGCCCACGTCAGGACACAGCACGCGGACCTTGCTGGCATCCACGCCCAGCGCCGCGGCCGCCCAGGCTCGCAGCACATGGACGCCCTGGCAGCCTTGATGCAGCACATAGCGATCGGTTTCAGTGTCGTATTCGGCAACGCAGCCGCGGACTTCCAGGGGCGTCGGCGCAAGCCGATTGTTCACCAGATCGATGGACACCACATGGGCAGCCTGGGCAAACGCCGTTGCCGTCGCATCCGGGTTGCCCAGCAGCATGCGCGAATAGATATTCTCCGCTGCCTGGGGCCAGACTTGCGGCGCCCCCGCCCGCAACGCGACGTCCAGGCTG